>DUPO01000188.1 GCA_012838275.1 Spirochaetales bacterium | reverse complement strand
TACCTCTCAATTAATTGGATTCAAAATTCTCACTTGCACGGACTTTCTCCGACTTGAAATCAGAAAGAGAGTATAGGTGCGCCGCTTCAAACCTATCTTTTTCCACAAACCAAAACAACATACAAGATGAAAATCTATTTCCGACACCCGTCATTCAGGGAGCGAACTCCCTCAACAGAGCCCACACCACCAGCTGGCTGGTAGTGTGCATCCCTGTCTTGAGGAAGAGGTTCTTCTTATGGGCGTAGACAGTCGAGAGCTTTATGCCCATTTTTGCAGCTATACCTTTATTTTCCTCTCCGCTGAGGATCAGAGCCACGACCTGTCTCTCCCTGAGGGTAAGCGAACAGGAAGGCTCCTCTTTGCACTGTTGGGGTTTGGATGCGATAAGCGAGAGCAACTCCTCTCCCAGCCTTTGGGCCTCTATGCCCTCCTCAACAATCTTGCAAGAAGCGCTGTCCATCATCCTAAGCACTGAAAATTGTGAATCGGGAGAGAATACCAGCAGTGGAACTGAAAGGATGGACCTCTTCAGGGTAAGCAGGGAGGGAAGGTTTTCTGCCCTGCTTACCAGGACATGGCAACCCTCAATCCTGTCTGCAGCGGAGCAGTGAAGCGCCTGACAATCCAGCCAGGGTAATTTTTTCGTCTTGTTGAGAAGGAATGTCCGGTCTCCCTCATTTTTATAGAACAGTATGGCTTTTTTACGCATTACTGCAAAAGAAGCGACCTTGATGCTATTGCTTCACCGTCAGCTTGCAAAGCATCGTGTCCAGCGCATCGGAGAAGGCCTTGGTCTCCTTGGGGCCCATGGGCTTATGTTTCTCATTGAAGATGCCCATCTCCCGGAACTCCTTCATGGCGTTGCGGATGGAAAGTCTTTGGGCCATATTCTCCTTGGTGAATATCCCTCCCCTATCATCAATGGTGGGGATGTCCTTCTCCACCAGACGTGCGGCAAGGGGAATGTCATGGGTAACAGCAAGACAGGGAAGCTTTGCATTCTCGACTATCCAGTTGTCGGCGCTGTCCATGTCCGCCTCAACAACAACATTCACTATCTTGCTGGTAATAAGGCGCAGATCCTCAACACCTTGCTTCTCAGCCTCTTTCCGTAGCTTTGCAGTATGTTGCTCATAGGCGGTCTGCACATCCTTCAAGGGCCTGTCGGCAACAAAAAATGCAGCATAGTTATTCTTCACAATGCATCTGAGCAAGATGGTACGGAGGGTCTTGGGACACGAATCTGCGTCAATATAGAGGGTAAACATACCCTAGCCTACTGTAATACCTATGCTTTTGTCACCCATGGCGCTGCTGATAGTGACCTTGGCCTCCCCTTTTTTCCCAATAGTGCGCAAGAAAACCACAGCAGTGCCGCCTTCACACACCCCTAAAGAGGGGCTGACAAGACGAAGAGGCCCCTCCACCTTCACGCTAAAAGGCTCATGGGCATATGCCAGAGGAAGGCTTTGCCCCTCCTTGCGTACAGAGATGTCGAGCCATACCATCGAGTAGGTATCCCCTTCCTTGACCTCCGCAGTGCGGGTCTCGACCGCGAGGTACGGCTGCTTGTGCTCCCCATAGGATTCAACACAGGCGACCTTTCCATCGACAAGACCTTCAAAGCGCCAGCGGGAAGCTTCGGAACCCCAGTTACCCACATACCTGACGAACAGGTCAACGCCGTCTTCATACTTGAGACGGTAGCGTACCAGGAACCAGCTCATACGGACCTTGTCCAACACTGTAAGAGAGCCGGCTTGGGTCCCAACCTTGTTCAACAACCTCTTGAGGCGGGGCCTGTCCTTTTTGGACAGGTAGCTCTCCTTCTCAAGACGTTTGCCTATCAGGTCGGTAAGAAATATCGGCGGATGGGGCAGATGGGGAAACCTCTTCCTGTCAGGGAAGAAAGTGCCCACCTCCTCATCCTGGAAGAAGACCCGGACACTATCGCAGTTGGTAGCGACAAGCAGGGCAGGAATGTTAGCATTGGGGAAGTCCCCGTTATCAGGAGGGGAAGAGAGGGCCATCACCTTCGGATTGTCCTTCTGACTCATATAGGCATATCCGGCCAGCTTGGCTGCCCTTCCCTGGTCGCACACCCCATGATAGCAGACCTGATCACCACTACCGAAGTTGCTATGGGTATTGTAGTCATTCATGCACCACCCTATGGCTCCGCTGATCCCCTCCGAGCCAAACATCGCATCGAGGGTCCTATAATGCCTGAGGGCATGCTCCTTTCTCTGTATTGGATTGTCATATCGCTTGGTTGGGAACATGTGCCCACAGAATTCCGTAACCATATAGGGGTAGTCACCCTTGCAGACGGAGCTCTTTCTTGCCAGACCGGCATTGCTCCCATCGTGTGAGAAATCGTTGTACGTATAGACATCCTCGAGGAAGGAGCCCCTTGCAAAGTTCCGCACACCACCGGTCTGCCTGTTCGGATCGAGCTCTCTTGCCAGGGCATTGGTCCGGGCATAGAGCTCGTCGTCATCACCGGACTCATTGATGCGCACTCCCCATAGGATGATGGAGGGATGGTTGAAATCACGCTCTATCATCCCCTTCACATTTTCAAGACAAAGGGAGCGCCACTCTTCCTGGTCGGAAAGATGCTGCCACCCAGGAATCTCCTCAAAGACCAGGATCCCGAGCTCATCGCAAGCATCTAAAAATGAGGGGTGCTGCGGGTAGTGGCTCGTACGCACAATATCGACCCCGAGCTCCTTAAGCCGAAGGGCATCCTCGCGCTGGCCGCTCTCAGGCATCGCATACCCCACGTAGGGATAACTCTGGTGACGGTTCAAACCGATAAGCTTGCGCTTTTTTTTGTTGAGGTAGAAACCGTCTGCTGAAAAATAAGCGGAGCGGGAACCGAAGCGGACCCTCTTGGTATCCCCATTTTCCAATTGTATCTCAAACGTATAGAGCTTGGGATTTTCAGGAGACCAGCTTTCCAGGGAGAGGGAGTGGAACGAGGCTTCGAAATCCTCATGCAAAAGCATGTCCTCCATGCTAGAGAGCTCTTTCTCGCCATCAAGGATGCGAGCGGTATAATTGAGGCCATCCGCACCGGCTGTCCTTACTCGGAACCTGAGACTATCCTGGCTCTGGCTCTCAACAAGGAGGGAAAGGATCCTCTGCTCAGGATGCACCAGAAGGCTCACCTCACGATAGATACCGCCAAAGGTGAGATAGTCGATGCTCCCTCCGAAAGGGGGAATGAGACCGTCCTCACGACTATCGACCACAACAACCAGATGGATTGAACTCCTTTTACCCAAGGAGACCTCGAATGGCAGGTACCCTCCCTTATGGGTGTGGAGCAGGACACCATCACCATAGACCTTGGCTTGGGATGCTATCCCTTCAAAACGCAGTGTGGCGACATAATCTTCAGGCAGTTCAAAATGAAGGCTCTTCCTGTAGGTGGAGACAAAACAGAAGGCCTGGTCGTCAAAGTAGTGCCGGCAGAGCAGCACATTGGTATGGGGAAGATCAACCTCCTCCCAATGCGAATCATCAAAAGAGCTCTGGCAATACTGCTTGTGATGGTCTGCACTGTAGAGCCACCGGTCATTGACGGCAATTCTCTTCTGCATACTATATCTCCTCATCTTGGGTATACCAGAAGGGCCCTCAGGTTGCAACAAAAAGATGATCCCCTGTTGCAAAACAGTTGATTCAGACAAGTTACTCCAGCAATAAATCCAATACAGCTTGAAAAGAACGCCGTTTTTGTTCTATGGTTATGATGTTCAAAGAATTAGTACCATAAGGAGCCATCATGAACATATCACCCCTTCAGCGGTTGCGTTATGACTACCAGCCAAAACTTCCTGCCATACTCAGGGAGGATATCAAAACAATCCTTCCAGTCGTAGGAGAAGAGACTTCTCCAGCCCATGACAAAGAGGCCCTCAAGGCGCTCTTCCCCCATACATACGGGCTTCCCTCCGTGCATTTTGCAAAGGGAGAGAACAAGATTATCGGTGCGCGACGCAACGTCGGGGTTATCCTCAGCGGCGGGCAGGCACCAGGCGGACATAACGTGATCAGCGGACTGTTTGATGCCATGAAGGCAGCGAACCCTGAAAACGAACTGTATGGTTTCAGGGGAGGCCCAAGGGGCATCCTTAACGATTCCTACACCCTCATCACCGAAGAGTTCCTCGCCCCCTTCCGAAATACAGGAGGTTTCGACATCATAGGTAGCGGTAGGGATAAACTAGAAACCGCAGAACAGTTCGAAGTGTGTGCCAAAGTTTGCAAAAAACATGAGGTATCAGCTCTAGTCATCATTGGAGGAGACGATTCCAACACCAACGCAGCAGTCCTTGCAGAGTACTTCAAGGATAAGGGCCATGGCATCCAGGTCATAGGCTGCCCGAAAACCATTGACGGTGACTTGAAGAATGAATCCATCGAGATATCCTTTGGTTTCGACACGGCAACCAAGACCTACAGCGAACTTATCGGAAATATTGAGCGTGACGCCAACAGTGCCAAGAAATACTGGCACTTCATCAAGCTCATGGGCCGGAGCGCAAGCCACATCGCCTTGGAGTGTGCCCTTGAGACCCAGCCTAACATCTGCCTCATCAGCGAAGAGGTCGAGGCGAACAAACAGTCACTCACCAGCATAGTGAACGATATAGCCCTTACCGTAGCAGCCAGGGCCGAGGACAAGAACAACTTTGGTGTTGTCCTTATCCCCGAAGGCCTTGTGGAGTTCATCCCTGAGATAAAATATCTCATTGAGGAGATCAACAACCTCCTGGCCAAGGATATCGTAGCCTTCTCAGCATGCAACGACAGTTCCGAACGCATCGCTTTTGTCTCTGAAAGACTCTCACAGGCGAGTTGCAATGTCTTCACCATACTCCCCAAGGATATCAAGAAGCAACTTCTCATGGATCGGGACCCACACGGAAATGTGCAGGTCTCCAGGATCGAGACCGACAAGCTTCTCGCTTCCATGGTCGCAGCACAGCTGCAGAAAATGAAGAGTGAAGGAACGTACACAGGTACATTCAGCACCATGACCCACTTCTTCGGCTACGAGGGCAGATGTGCATTCCCCACAAACTTTGATGCTGACTACTGCTATAGCCTGGGCTACAATGCATTCATGCTTATCGGAGGAAACCTGACCGGATACATCTCCTCCGTGACGAACCTCTCACAACCTGCAAAGGAGTGGAAGGCTGGAGGCATCCCCATCACCATGATGATGAACCTTGAGCAGCGCCACGGTTCCATGAAGCCTGTCATCAAGAAGGCCCTTGTAGAACTGGACGGGGCACCTTTCAAATATTTTGTCGCACACCGTGACAAATGGGCTAGAGAGACGTGTTTCGTCTATCCCGGTGCCGTTCAGTACTTCGGACCGGCTGAAGTCTGTGACCAGACAACCCGTACGCTGGCTCTAGAGCAGGCAAAATAAAGAGTTTGGGTAAAACCATATCCTTTCATTTGGGGCTACCGTACAAGCGGTAGCCCTTTTCAGATACAGGGACAAACGAAAACACCTGCATTTTACTATTTGCCTCAGCCCATCGGGTATATATCCATACCAAATAGGATAATCCGACTCTCCCAATCATTTCCCAGGGTGAAAAGGCCATAAAAGGAACCTCCCCCCTCCTTTCCGCCCAAATCTAAATATCCTTTCAATTTAGGAACCATCTGACATAACCAATCCAATTAGTAAGAATTACTAATTTATTATATAATATATATTTAAATATTTTACAGAAAGTATAATATTTTTTTACTTTACTAACATCCTCAGTATTGACATAAGAACAGCTTAGCCATTAGTATGAAATTGTCCAAAGGAAGGAAAATCTTCAGCATCGACGCAGGAGTAAAGCTCCTAAAGGAAGTACCAAATGAAAAAGATTTTTATCACAATACTACTGGTCACACTTTTCACAGTCACTCCCATCTTCGCTGTGACTGACAGCTTCAATGTCACCACTACGGTAGCGGATATCGGCTTGATCAAAGTGACCGAAGCAGTCTCTTCCGTCGCAACGGTTACTGCATTCAACGCTCTGACGGCGTACGGCGATCTTGGTATATCCTCCAGTGGAGCCCAAAGCTTTACCGCATACATGAGTACGATTTCCAATAGCCGATCAGGCTATAACGTGGATATGGATGCAACTGCGATGGTAAGTCCGGGTTCGCCTGCGGCTTCTTACATAGATTATACGGTCACCGTCAACTCAATATCGCTTACAACCGACGGAGCGACACCTGTAGCTGGGGAGACCGTGCTGACCGTACCATCCCTGACTGGCATAACGACCCAATCAAAACCTATAACCCTATCAATCGATTCGACTACTTTTGATGCGGCCGTGTCTGGCTCCTACACGGGAACAGTCACCTTCACCTACACAGCGACATAAATAATTCGAAAACCCTTGTAGGGATAGTATTTCTTTCAACGGCCTTCCAGGGAGGGCCGTTCTTTTGTTTCCCTCAGAAGAACAACTGAGATTCGAGACCACATCTCATGCCGAGATGAACCTTTTTCCCTGAACTATGAAAGTTCCACTACTTCCAAACCAAATATGGGCATCTGCTCACCTGAAATTCCCTACCCTCCGAAGAAAGGCTGCAAACAATGCTTTGCAAGCCGTATCTTTCAAGGCCAGGAATCTCCTGGTGTGATATACTCTCTTTAGGAGGAACATTCATGCATAGTATCGATCTTAACGGGCAATGGGCCCTCTCTCCAAAAGACACCAAGGCCGTAGCGCCATTTTGTAAATATTTCCTTAGCAATCCCTCTCTTCCGTGTACCCTTCCGGGCGACATCCATTCTGCACTCCTACACCACAAGCTCATACCAGACCCCTATTGGGGCACAAACGAACTGGACATCCAGTGGGTCGGCCAGCATGACTGGATTCTGAGCAAGACCTTTACAGTGACCAAGGGACAACTTGCCTCGGGTTTAGCAGTCATCACGCTGACAATGGCCGACACCATTATCGATGTCCTGGTCAACGGTCAGAAAGCAGGCTCATGCAACAACCAATTCCGCAGGTTCCGCTTTGACCTTTCTCATCTGCTTGTCGTAGGCGAAAACACCATAACCTTGGATTTTACCAGTGCGGAAAATGAAGCGATCCGAGAAGCGGAGACACTTCCCTATCCCATCCCCTACTCCATCTATCCGGTCTCAGCAAAACACCGCAACCTGATACGCAAGACCCAGTGTCACAGCGGATGGGACTGGGGACCCTGCATCATGAGCTTCGGGGTGTATGAACCGATAGATTTCCAGTTCATCGACGAAGGCATCATCGAGTCTGTCGTAACTGATACGAAACAACTTGAAGAAGGGGTGTGGGAGGCCAGGATCAGCGTGATCTACAACTCCTCTAAAGACCAGAAGCTCCCTAGTGCGGCTACCCTTGGAAAGGCCCGCCAGAAGGGCGACGTCGAACTGAAAAGGGGACTTAACAAGCTTACCTATACACTGCTGTGCAAAGATGTGGAGCTTTGGTGGCCGGCTGGTGAAGGCAAGCAAGCACTCTATACGCTGGATATAGTCATCGGAGAGCAGGAGCTTACAAAACGCATAGGCTTCAGGACCATAGAAGTGAAGAGAGACGAGGATGAGGACAAGCAGGGCAAGAGCATGACTTTCTCGGTAAATGGAAGGGATATCTTTGCCAAGGGAGCCAACTGGATACCTGCCGACGCCCTGTTCTCCCGTCTGACGGAGGATCGCTACGAACATCTGTTGCAGTCTTGCGTCGATGCCAACATGAACATGCTCCGCGTCTGGGGCGGCGGACTCTATGAGAAGGATTGCTTTTATGACCTTTGTGATGAAAAAGGGTTGCTCATCTGGCAGGACTGCATGTTCAGCTGCTCCATGTATCCCTCTCATCCGGAATTTCTTGCCAATGTCGAGTCTGAGCTTCGTTACCAGATACCCCGTTTGCGCGACCATGCCAGCATAGCCCTGTGGTGCGGGAACAATGAGGACCTGGGAGCGATAGGCTGGTATGAGGAGTCAAAGAACAATCCCTGGCGGTATGTCATCGACTACGATCGGCTAAATGAGGGAACTGTGGGCCGAGTGATCCAAGAGCTTGACCCCACAAGACAGTGGTGGCCATCGAGCCCCTCTGCAGGACCCGGGGACTATTCGGACAACTGGCACAATGACAACAAGGGGGATATGCACTTCTGGTCGGTCTGGCATGAGGGCAAACCGTTTGAGGAGTATTACTCCATCAAACCCCGATTTGTCAGTGAATTCGGTTACCAGAGTTTTCCTTCCCTCTCGACAGTAGAGGAGTACGCCCCAGTATCGGAGCACAACCTTACCAGTGAGATCATGGAGCACCATCAGAAAAATGAACGGGGCAATTCAATTATCATCGAGAATTTCACCCGCTACTTCCGCTTCCCCCATGGCTTTGAACAGATGCTCTACCTTTCACAGGTCCAGCAGGCGATGGCAATGAAGAGTGCCATCGAATACTGGAGAACGTTGCGCCCCCACTGTATGGGCGCCCTCTACTGGCAGCTGAACGACAACTGGCCGGTCGCTTCCTGGTCCTCCATCGACTACACCGGCAAGTGGAAACTGCTGCACTACAGCGCGAAACAGTTCTTTGCCCCTACCCTGCCCATTGCCTACATGAAGGAACAAGGTAAGGTTGAAGTTTATGTAGTCCATGATAAGGTCGAAGCACTTCCCGAGATGAAGGTTTCAGTAAAGACCTACCGTTTCAACGGTGAAAAGATCTCAAAAAAGAAATATGTCCTGAATATCCCAGGGCAGAGCAGCACACATGTCTGTACCATTGAACTTGATAAGAACAACATCGAAGCCAAGCAGATGTTCCTCTCCATCAAGCTGGAGACGGACGAGCTCTATATCGAGGACGTCATGCTGCTAGACCGCCCGAAAAGATGCGCCATGCAGGATCCTACTCTCAACTTGAAAGTTGAGAAGGCACAGGGAGGGTTCGCCGTCACTGTAAGCAGCAAGGCCCCTGCCTTCCAGGTCGCACTGGATGCAGGCAAGCTCAAGGGGACCTTCAGTGACAATCTCTTCTGCGTGAGGCCTACTGCCCAAAAGATGGTCATATTCAAGACCCGGGAGAAAATCAGCCTCAAGGAGTTCAAGGAGAACCTCAAGGTTTTCGACCTCTATGGGAACAGCAGGCAACAAAGAGTTCTATAGAGTACATTTGCAGGAGGTGCCGGGCTCTGCGCCTTCGGCAGTCATATTGGAAGCAAAGCATGTTTCATGTACCAGCAAGCCCATGCTTCCACCATACATCCTTGTCACCCTTTACCTGTCAGGCACAAGAGGGACCATCGCTGGTCCCTCTTGGTACATTAAACAAAACAGATGCTTATTTGTTGGATTCCCATTCATTCCAAGCCTTCTGAACGGCTTGAGCAACCTGGACAGGAGTCTTCTTTCCAAGACCAATTTCCTGCAGACCAGTATTGACTACGTTATTGACATCAGCGGGAAGCACACCGTCGACAACCGGTGTAATCGTATTGTAGTTTGCATAGTAGGCAGCCCTCTTGGCTACGAACGGCTCAAGGTTGGCTTCTTTAACAACCTTATCCACATCAACATTGAGATTTGAGGGGAAGGAAGCACCAGTGGTAAGGCGGTAGGTCTGCACATACTCACCCTGCAAGAACTTGATCAGACGCCAAGCAGCTTCTTCTTTGGCAGAGCCACTGGGGAGATTGGCACTCATACCGAAACCGGTACCGATGACACCACTATTGGAGTTGCTTATGACTTCGCCTGGAAGAGCAGGCATGACAATCATCTCAAAGTCATTGGCCTGAGCCTCTTTGCTGATCAGCGCCTGACCGGTGGTGATATCAGTCTGGAAAGCACCTGCCGACCAGTCACCGTCGATGTAGAAGGCCGCCTTACCTGCAGCGAAGCGACCACGGCTGGAACCGTAAGGGCTTGTCAGGCTGTTGCGCTTGATCATTTCGGATGCATACATGTCATCGATAAGCTTGAGGGAATCCAAAAACCATGAATCGGTGAAGGAAGCCTCTTTATTTTCAACTCTTTCAAACCAGTCGACGCCACCGTAGCGGCCTACGACCATTGAGAAAAGGCAGCTCTGCATGACCCAAGCATCCATGTTGTCCATGGCGATCAGATCGATACCCTTTGCTTTCAAAGGTTTGACCATAGCCTTCATGGCAGCATAGGATTTGGGCATTTCCAGGCCATTTTCCCTCAGGACCTTCTTGTTTACATAGAGCATGTGGGTAGTGGTGATGCCATTGGGAAGCTCACCAAGATACCCGGCATACTGTGGAGCCAAGGTGGCGGGGTTGTAAGAATCGACCAGACCATCCTTTTCCAGGAACGGCATGAGGTCTTTTACGCTACCGGTTGTATGGAGGCTGGTAGAACGGCCACTTGGCCACATGTAGAGGACATCAGGAAGCTGTCCGCTAGCAACGTAGGCTTCTGTCTTCTGGTGGAAGGGTTCGTTGAACAGGTCTTCGCGAACAACCTTGATATCAGGGTTTTCTGCACTGAACTTATCCCAGATCATTGCAACTTCATTTGCACTGTTCGGTTCTGACATGTCGATATAGTTCAGAACAGTCAATTCTACCTGCCCAGCGGCAGCCGAGTCCTCTTTGGTCCCTTGAGCAAAGGCCGTCGAGACGACCAAAAGCAGAGCTAGGGCCAAAATTGAAATTTTCTTCATACCAGTCATTGTTACCTCCTAATGACTCTTTGTAACCTTGTGAAAGCATCACTTCCTGCATCGTTCTCCCCTATCGGAGCAGGAGAAACTTCCAAAATTCATTAGTTCATACTTTGTACAAACTAATAGTAACACGGTGATTACTACCTGTCAAACTTTTTTGCAAAGGAATTGACAGGAATAGAAAACCTGAATGAATTACCCTTTTACTGCGCCAGCTGCCACACCCTTGGTAATCTCTTTCCTGAACCCTAAATAGAATGCCAGCATAGGGATAAGTCCAATTACAAGAGCGGCAAACTGTTTTCCAAAGTCACTGGAAAGCGCTCCTGCAAACTTCTGGACTCCCACAGGAAGACTCTTCAGAGCATCACTACTCGTCAGGATATTGATGAGCATGAACTCATTCCAAGTCCCGGTCACTGTAAGTATGGCAAGGGTTACCCCCACAGGGAGCGCCATGGGCACGATGATCGAACGAAAGATCCTAAAGTATGTAGCTCCGTCCAATCTGGCCGACTCTATGAGTGCATTGGGTATGCTCTTTATGTAATCCGTCCCAAGGTAGATCCCCATCGGCATCGCAATGCCTATATAGGGTATCAGGACACCTAAGCGCGTGTTGTAGAGTCCTGTCCAGTTGATCAGCAAAAAGAGAGGGACCATGATCGACTGAAGGGTAAGCAACAAGCCTATGATGAATGAACCGTGCAGGATTTTTGTCGCCTTATGGGGTATCTTGGCAAATCCGAAACCTGCCATGAACGACAAGCCCAGGGTCACCACGGTCGTCACACCGGTATAGACCATGCTGTTAAGGATAAGGTGGGGAAATTTGCCACGCACCCAGGCGTCCTTGTAGTTGATCAGAGTCCAGTGCTGGGGAAACCCAAGTTTGTTAAGCTGAAACTCAGTGGTTGTCTTGAAGGAGTTCATCAGCAGCCAGAACAGGGGATAGATTGCCATGAATGTAAAGAAGAACATAACAGCATACGTCAAAGCCTTGTTTACCTTAGCTCTTGCACTTTTCGTATCCTTGATGTCAGCCATATCACTCCCTCCCCCCAAACTTGCTCTCAGCCCACTTGGTCAGACCGATGAGGATGAAACTTATGGTGACCATCACGGTGCTGATGGCATTGGCCAGCGGGTAGTTCGGAGCCCCCTTGAAAGCCTTGTCAAACATATATACGGAGAGTACACTGGTCTGGTTTGCAGGCCCTCCGCCTGTCATTACGTATATCAGGTCAAAACTCTTCAGGGATCCGCTGATAGCCAGGATGCAACTGGTGACTATCACTCCGGAAAGGGCCGGCAGGATGATATATCGCAAGGATTGCCCCTCGCTGGCTCCGTCGATACGGGCAGCCTCTATGACAGCACTGTCTATCTTCTGGAGGTTTGCCATAAAGATTATCAGATACGTTCCTGTATACATCCATAGGATGACAAACAGGACCGGCAGGATCGGATGATTCGACACCCCATACTCATAGGAGGGCTTGAACAACCTCACTATTTCAGGAAAGGCACCATGGGGAGAGAAAAAGGACTTCCAAAGGATACCGATCACTACAGTGGAAATGACACAGGGCAGGTAGATCATGGTCTGGAAAAAATCGGTCAGTTTCACCAGTCCCCTGTAAAGCACATAGGCTAGGAAAAATCCAAGAGGTATCTGGCCCAACACCGAAACAAGGACTATCCACATGTTGTTCTTCAAGGCCAGATAGAAATACTCATCGACAAAGAGCCTCTTGTACCATTTGAACCCGACGAACTCCACAGGAATCCGTCCTCCGAATATTTTTCCACCATTGTAGCTGGTCATGCTGAGCACGATGGAAAATACTGTAGGAAAGGCCATGACAGACAAGTAGATCACTACAGCCGGCAGAACCAACATCCAATACGACCGTTTCTGTTCCTTACGTGCGGATGAAAGGGCATCTTTCCCAGACAGGACCTTACTCATCACTTCCCCCCATTGGGTACTTCTTGTAAATCCTCTTGCGATTAGCCTGGTCGATCACATCATCCCAGGTAAAGTGAGCCCTACTTTCCATTTCTGATAACTCCGGAACTGCAAAAAGCTTCTGCAAGTACATCATTGCGGCCCCTTTTGCGACCACCGACTCATCTTCAGCATCAAAGACCAGCTTACAATTGATTTTTTTCAAGATAGCCAAAAATTGAGGGCAATCCTCCTCCAGCAGTGCAGTTATCTTCTTCTGATCGCTGAAAGGCTTGCCATGAATAAACACAACTCTCGGGTCAAGGACTGAAACCACTGGGACAAGGGAGGAAAACAGGTCTATCATCCAGACCCTCCACGCCTCCTCATCAGTGGCTGAGCGAATGAGCAGATCCTCATCCAGGCCTGTCTGGCCTACGCTCTGTCCTCTCCAGGTCAGGGAGCAGAACTCTCCGGCACTATAATGCGAGCCCCGGTAGACCTTCCCTCCTATGGAAAGACCGATCCCCACACCAATGCCCGACCGGTCACCAAACTGATAGTTACCTTCATGGTAGTCTGCAAGCAAACACAAGAAGTCCCCAAGCTTGATAGTACGGTTGATTGTCATATCCAGCCAGGCCGTGCAGTTGGCATCGTTCTCTACAAACAGGGGTACGGAGTACCGCTCGGCGAAAAAGGAATGGATATCAAAATTATGCAGATTGAACGGCTCGGCATATACGATCACGCCCTTGTCAGAATTTACGATACCCGGGATACCGACACAAGCTGCAAGCAGGGGCAACCCAATCTTTTCCACACCTTTAAGGACAACATCCATAAGGTAGACAAGGATCCCTTCAAAACCAATTTTGGGAAGGGGGCCCTTTTCCTGATAGAGCAGGGAGCCGCTTATGTCCAGCACCACCGCCCGAAAGTGTGAAGGCTGAATGTCGAAACCGACTACGCAGCCGAATTTTTCGTTGAGCCTGAGGATGATGGGCTTACGCCCTCCCCTGCTCACTCCGCTGCCCTCCTCCCCTTCATAGACCACGTCATTATCTATCAGGGCGGAAATGATATTGGTGACAGTCGAGCGATACAAGCTCAGCTCACGGGCAATATCCACCCGGCTGATCCCAGGACTTTTCCAAATCAATTGGGCAACCAAGGAGGTATTTGCATTCTTCTGAAAGTTATTGTTGTTTATTCTCATGGCCTTCCCTATACTAAAAGAGGAATTCCTTACTATCCTGACTGAACATATCTTCTTTGTCAGCACGATCAGTTTGTTTGCTCTTTGTACAAACTAAGATTACCATTCACAAATCCATCTGTCAACAAAAAGTTTTCATACCCTGCATTCCAACACAAACACTATGTCGGGAGTATCGCAAAAGAGGTTTGTTCAACGGTTGTACTTGACAGCGAACAGTTCCCATGGTAGGAAGATATCATGCAAAAAACGAAACCCCTTACGGCCAGTGAGCTCTTGATGCCGCTGCCCAGACATTTGGAAGAGAAAGAAGGTGCTTTTCGCCTCCACAACGGACGCACGGTAAGTTTTGATCCCCTATTCGCTGGTGTAGGCGACCTGGCCACCGAGCAGTTGTCCTGCACTATCGGAGGAGAAGATATACTTTTCAAGAGGACAGACTCCCTTGGGGAAGACGCATACCACCTGAAGGTTGGAAAAACCCAGATAGTGGTCAAAGCGAGCGAACCTTCGGGAGCATTCCGCGGCCTGCAGACAGTCAGACAGATGGCTTTGGCCAACGACAACATTATTCCCTGTTGCATGATCGAAGACGAGCCATCCTTCTCCTGGAGAGGGTTCATGCTCGACACCAGCCGTCATTTCTTCTCAGTGGACTTCATAAAAAAACTCATAGATGTCGCATCAATGCATCATCTCAACAGATTCCATTGGCATCTTACAGACGACCAGGGGTGGAGGATAAAAGTCGAAGGGTTTGACAAGCTTGAAACAATCGCTTCAAAGAGAACTCTTCTGAACTATACCGATGGCAGGCAGTACGGCGGCATCTACAGCGATGAGGATATTCTGGAAATCCAGCAGTTTGCCCATCGGCGCCATATGATGGTGGTCCCAGAGATAGAGACACCGGGGCACGCTTCAGCCCTGTTAGCGGCCTATCCGGAATTCGGTTGCACGCAAGGCCCCTATGAGGTGCAGGACCGCTGGGGAATCTTTGATGAGGTGATGTGTGCCGGCAATGACGATTTGCTGCACTTCTTGCAAAAGACCATTGCAAAGACTGCCAAACTATTTACAGACCCATACATTCACATAGGCGGTGACGAATGTCCCCATACCGCCTGGGAGAGCTGTCCCAAGTGCAAGGCTCGGATGGAAAAGGAGGGCCTTGCCTCGGCCAAACAACTGCAGAGCTGGATGACCAGCGAGATCTGCAAGATGGTTGAACAGGAGGGAAAACGCCCTATAGGGTGGGACGAGGTGTTGGAAGGCACTGAAAAGAGAGGCCTTCCCCCATCCTTGATAGTCATGTCCTGGAGAGGGGACCAGGGCGGTATCGAGGCAAGTGACAGGGGTCACGATGTTATCATGTGCCCCAATACAGCAGGGTGTTATTTCGACTACAAATCCATTGATTCCTTTGAAGAGCCTGGGAACATCGGAGTCACCACAATACAGAAGACCAGCGAGTTCAACCCCATCCCAAAGAGTTTGGAGAAAGAGAAGCGGTCAAGGATTCTCGGGGGCCAGGGCAACCTCTGGACAGAGAAGGTCACCAGTTCGCGCCTGGCTGAGTACATGCTCTTCCCCCGCCTGTCGGTGATGGCGGAGCGACTTTGGAACCCCCAGGATCTCCCTTCGGTTGAAAAACGAAGAGCAAGCCTGGAGAAGAAGCTTTCCAAACTTGATATCAATCTCTACAGGGGAAAGAGCACCTAGGTGTTGCAAGAGAAAAGCCGATGTGGTCTAATTGGGTACCACCTTCTGGTGGATTTTCTCTAAACGCAGGCCCTTCTTCCGTTGGAAGGAGGGCCTGCATCTTATAGAGGGATAAAAAAAGCACCAGAGTCTCCCCTGATGCCATGCAATGCTTGGTGAATTTTCATTCGCCCTTATTGATCAGATCCCTAGGGATATTGATGATGTGCTGATCACCTGGGCGATAGAAGGTTGCAATGAACCCTATGATGGTTACCAGATCGCTCTCTGTCTTGAGGGCAAGCTCTTCTGAAAGCTCGCGTTTCTCGTCCTTGAATGCTTGGAACTTAACCTTTACCAGCTCATGGCTGGCAAGGGCTTCGTCAAGGGCTTGGATGATTCTCTGATCGACACCACCCTTTCCAACCATTACCACTGGTTTTAATTCCTGGGCCTTCGCCTTCAGGAAACTACGTACACTACTATTCATATCCCCACTATACCTATTCATTGCACTCCTGTTCAACTACGAAGCAATGAATTAATCAGGTTCCTACATTGTAAAGAACCTCTTGCCTGTTCAAAGGGAACAAGCAAGAGGCTTTCATTTTTGCCTGGACAACCAGTCTGGAACCAAGGGTTTCCCTTGCTGCCAAACCTGTTACTTGTCCCGATACTTCTCTTCAACTATGAAACGCTTGATCTTCTTGGTGCTTGTCAGCTCAAGGGGCTCATCGACCACTGTTACGCGGGTGACCTTCTTGTAAGCCTGCAACTCCTTGTTGACCTCACTTACGATAGCCTCGATACGCTTCTCGATGAGAGCCTTCGCCGCATCCTTGCCATGCTCTTTTTCCATGGCCTGGGTATACTTCTCAGCAGGATAGACAATGGCGCGGATACCTTCACTCTGATGCTTCACATCAGTTATGTAGCCGCATACGCAGATAGTTTCGATCTCTTCATACAGTTGGAAGTGATCCTCAATCTCTTCAGGGAATACGTTCTTGCCGCCGTCGGTGACAATGATGTTCCTAGCTCTTCCGGTGAGGTAGAGATATCCATTCGCATCCTGATGACCTACGTCTCCGGTATTGAGCCATCCATCCTTCAGGATCTCAGCAGTTGCTTCGGGGTTGTTGTAATAGCCCTGCATGACCATGGGTCCCTTGATATGGATGACGCCATTCCCATTTGCATCAGGATCGACGATCTTCACCTGGGTATTGGCGACTACCTTGCCGACAGAGGTCTCTATATAAGCATCAGTCGGGTTGAGGTGCGTGATGGGGCTGGTTTCGGTAAGCCCGTACCCCTGCACAAAATCGATACCGAGCTCGTTGAACATCTTGAACGTGGAGGCAGGGAGGGGCCCGCCGCCAGAGATACAGATACGGTTGTTTTCCAAGGAAAGTTTCTTCAGAAGGAAGCCGAACATCTTCTTGCCGATGTTCACCTTGAACACCTTCTTTATCAGGCCGGAGAACTTCATCATGCCACGGATCAGGCCGTAGACAATGATGCCCTTCTCCCTGACCCCACTCATCAGGCCTCCGATCATCTTGTTGAACAGCATGGGAACGGCGAGGAACATGGTAACTTCCCCTTCCCTGAGCTCCTTGAGCACTTGGCTGATAACAAGTTTCTTGCCAAATACAATGGATGCCCCAGTGCTGATGGCCTCAATAAAGACAGCCATCATCGTATAGGCATGATGGATGGGGAGAATTGCATAAAACACATCGGTGGAAAGCACTTCCATATTGTTTTGTGAAAGGTAAGAGTCTGCGACCAGGTTGCTATGGCTGAGCATAACACCCTTAGGAGTCCCTGTGGTACCACTGGTAAAGAGGATAGCTGCAGTGTCGGAAGCCTTGGCTTCCGTCCGCTCCTGCCTTGTCTTTTCCTGCGCATCAAGGATAAAGGTAAACTCATCAGTCGGTTCCAAGCTGACCTTTCCAGCAATACCCAGCTTGCCCTCCTTGTCGAAATCCTGCAGGCGATCAAGGTCGGCAAACATGTATTTCACATCTGCAAAGGACATAAGCTTTCCCATATCCTTGTCGTTGAGGGTGTTGTCCAGGGGGACTACGATAGCCCCGGCATCGAGGATGGCCAGATAGGCAATAGCCCATTCGGGGCTGTTCTTGCCGGTTACCGCAATCTTATCTCCCGATTTGACCCCTTTGGAGAGCATATAGTTGGCCAGGCCCTTCACATACGCTTGGACTTCGGTATAGGTAAGAGTCTCCTTTATGGGCACAAAAGCCGAAAAACACTTGTTATCCGGATATCTGATAACAGAGATGTCAAACATCTGGCTAACTGTAGGCCACTCGCCGGTAAATACCTTACCGCGAAACTCATCTAGAAAATCCCAAGGCGTTGGAGCAGTACTCTTATTTGCCATGTGCTTAACTCCTTAACAGCATTTTGCCGTCTTATCTCTATACTATAAGCACAAGTATTTAAAAAAACAAGGTTTTCATGACACAATTTCGCATTACGTAATTGTGTAATGTGTATCAAGACTCTTTTTTCCGCAGCTCTCTGATCTCTTTTACCAAGCTTTCCAAAGGGGGTGTGAAGAACTTGTCCTTGTGGAAAACCAAAGAGAATGTCCTTGCAAAACTCACACCCCGTATGGCAATCTCACGAAGAATCCCCTCCGAAAGTTCAGGTGCTACCAACCTTTTGGAGATAACCGTCAGACCCTGACCGCTGCGCACAGCACTCAGGATGGCATCGCTTGAGTGACACACCCACTTCTCCTTGATGGTTATACCCCTCTCCTCCAGCAGGTTCACAAATAGGTTTCGGGTCCCACTACCCTTCTCCCTCAGGATGAAGGGCAAGGAAGACAGATCGGAAAGTCCTACCTCATCAGCGATGGGAAACCCCTTCGTCGCAACCAATACCAATGTGTCAGGAAGTATATCTTCCGTAACAAGGGCTGGATGGAACACCTGGCCTTCAACCAAGGCAAGGTCCAAGCGACTCTCCGCCAGCATGCTCTCGATGGTCTGCGTATTATCCACGTACACCTCTACAGTTATCAGGGGGTGCTCCTTTTCAAAACGGGAAACCAATTCCCCCATGATGCTGCTGCCTACAGTTATCGTAGCCCCCATGCGCAGGACCACGGGCAGCGCATAGGAACCCAGATTCGAATCGACCTCATCGTAGAGTGCAAGAATGCCTTGGGCGTAGGAGAGCAGGTACGTGCCATCATCGGTAAGGTACAGCCTTCTGGCGAGGCGTTCGAAAAGCCGCACCCCATACTCACTCTCCATATTGGAAATTACCTGGCTTACCGTCGGTTGTGCACAGCCGAGGTTCACCGCACTTTCACTCATGGAAAGGGTTCTGGCGACTTCAATAAATATCCTCAGGTCACGCAGGGTCATCAGATCTCCTTCTATAGGTTTTTACCTATATATAACATATAAAACATATTATTTACTATATACGAAAAAATACCCATACTGCAACCAATTTGAGGAGCAGAACATGAAATTGACAGCAACAGCGATACGCACCCTGAAAGCTGAAGGGTTCTTACACAACAGAGGAACTGAGAGCTTCTCTGCAAGGATCATCCCGGTCGGAGGATCCCTTAGTGCCGAGCAGACCATAGCAATTGGGGAAGCCGCAAAATTGTACGGGGATTCGAAGGTCAGTTTCACCAGTCGAATGACCGTTGAACTTCCCCACATCCCTTATGACCTGATTGAACCATTCAAGCGACACATTCATGCAGCGGGTCTGATGACAGGAGGCACCGGTGCAAAAGTGCGTCCGGTGACCAGCTGTAAAGGCAGCACATGCGTCTTCGGCCTGTATGACACCAATGCCCTCAACCTTGAAATTCACAACCGTTTCTATGAAGGGTACCGATCTGTGAACCTCCCCCACAAATTCAAGATAGGTGTCGGCGGATGCCCGAACAACTGCATAAAGCCCGAACTCAACGATTTTGGCATCGTAGGACAGAGGGTACCCTTGCTGGATGCAAGCATCTGCAAACAGTGCAGGCTCTGCGCAGCAGAGGAGGGTTGCCCTCAAAAGGCAATCCGGCGCACAGCAGCAGAGGTCCCCTGCATTGAAAGGGCCTCCTGCAACAACTGTGGGAGGTGCATCAAAGCCTGCCCTTTCGGTGCGATTAGGGCCGAGCGGACACTCTACAAGGTATTCCTGGGTGGCCGGTGGGGAAAACAGATACGCATGGGGACACCCATGAGCACACTTTTTACAAAGGAGGAGGTTCTCAACCTGATAGAAAAATCCCTGTTGCTCTTTAAGGACGAGGGGAAGCAAGGCGAGCGCTTCTCTACAGTTATCGAACGCTTGGGAATGGCTGAAGTCGAACAGAAGCTCCTGTCAGATGACCTGCTCCTGCATAAGGAGGAGATTATCAGCCATGGCTGATAAGGGAACTTGCAGGGGGGTGCCTACCGGTATCCTTTTCGCACTGGAAACAGGTAAAACAGTACTCCTGCTCTCTCTTTGCATCTTGCTTTTGGCAGGGTGCAAAGAGAGAGGTTCCCACCCCGACCAGATTGCGGGCAAGCAGACCGATCCTCTCCGATTTACAGATTCATTAGGGAGGGAAGTCACACTTACCCATAGACCTGAGCGGGTGATCGCCCTCAGCGCATCCTTTGCCGAGACCTGGTTACTCAGCGGAGGCTCCCTGGTTGGAACCACCTCCGATTCACACACCCGAAAGACCTTCACCCTTAGCGAAGACGTACGGACCATCGGAACAATAAAGGACCCCAACAGCGAAGCGATCATCGCCCTGGAGCCTGACCTTGTCCTGCTCACCACCGAAATCCCCTCCCATCTCGCCCTATCGCCCCTGCTCACAGAGTGCCGAATACCACATGCGTACTTCCATGTGGAGAGAGTGGAGGATTACCTTTTCATGCTACAGGCGTGCACCACCCTCACAGGGCGCAAGGACCTCTATCAGACAAACGGATTGGATACCCTGAAGGGTGTTGAGCGTATCTTGGCAAATCACAAGGATCCTGCTCAGACAAACAACCGGACCTACCTCCTGCTCCGTTCATACTCCACAAAAATCAGGGCAAAGGGGGGAGACAACATGGTCTCCACCATGCTGGATGAACTGGGGTATACCAACCTCACCGACCTGCACCCTTCGTTGCTTGAGGAGTTGAGCATGGAGAGCATTGTCTGGGAAGAACCCTCCTATATTTTTGTCATACCCATGGGTGACGAACAAGCCGCACAAGCGACCATGGATCATCTTTTGGCTACAAACAAGGCTTTTGCAGCCCTCAAAGCGGTAAAGGGCGGACGCTACCACCTCTTGCCCAAAAACCTGTTCCATTACAAACCAAACAACCGATGGGGGGAAAGTTATGCCTATCTTGCAAAGCTCCTCGCCCGATAAGAAAAAAGAAGCGATGCTTCTGGGCCTGCTCATCCTCTGCCTATGCAGCCTCTTCGCCCTAAGTCTCTCCATCGGTTCGACACGGATAGGGCTCAAAGGCCTGCTTCTTATCCTTCAAGGGAAAGACAGGCTCAGTGCAGCATACAGGATAGTGCGTCATATCCGACTCCCCAGGACACTTGCAGCACTATTTTGTGGTATGGCCCTAGCTCTCTCCGGCCACCTTCTTCAGAAAGTGCTGCACAATCCCCTTGCAGGACCTTCCATCATCGGAGTCAACTCAGGAGCCGGGCTGTTCGCCCTGCTTGCTTCAGCCTTTTTCCCTCATCTGATACCCCTGGGGACCCTGTTTGCTTTTGTCGGTGCGCTGGGATCGAGCATACTGGTATATGCCTTGGCACGCCGTTCGGGTTCGACCCGCCTCACCATCATCCTGGCAGGGGTCGCCGTCTCTTCGTTGCTGGGCTCCTTTACCGACACCCTGCTCACCCTCAGACCGGACACACAGATGGGCAGGTTGGATTTTCTCATCGGTTCATTCGCCCATGTCCCCTTCTCACAAGTGTCGCAAACCTCCCCTTACATAATAGGGGGAGTCCTCCTCTCTTTTTTGCTAGGCAAGGATTTGAACATCCTCGCCTTGGGGGATGAAGTGGCTCTCTCCTTGGGCCTTGAAGTGGGCAGAACCCGTTTTCTGGCCCTGATGCTCGCATCCCTGCTCAGTGCGAGCGTGGTCAGCATGTGCGGCCTGATAGGATTTGTCGGATTGGTAGTACCCCACATGATGCGCTCTCTAGTTGGAGAGGAGAGTGCCCTCTCACTTCCCTTGACCGCACTGGCAGGTGCCATCATCACCCTTGGATGTGATCTGGTGGCCAGGACTGTCTTCAGCCCGTATGAACTGCCTGTGGGGATAGTCCTTTCGTTTTTAGGGAGCCCCTTCTTTCTCTTCCTGCTCTTCAAACGAAAAAGAAGCGATTGCCATGCTTGAACTCAAGAACATAAGTGTAGGGTACAGGGGCAGGGAGGTAGTTTGCGATGTCTCCCTCACCTTTCGTCCCGGAGAGATTACAACCATAATAGGTAAGAACGGGACAGGAAAGTCCACTCTGCTCAAAAGCGCCTGTTCCCTGCTCAGCCCCCTTTCGGGAAGCGTGGTCCTGGATGGCAAGGGCCAACAGGAATATACCCGTAGGCAGTGGGCAAAAAAAGTGGCGTTCCTGAGCCAGGATCACCTAGACTCGAACTGCACCGTCCACTCATTGGTTTCCCATGGCCGGTACCCTCATCTGGGTTTTTCAAAAAAGAGGGACGAACAGGACCACCTCCTGGTGGAAAGGGCATTGGAAACCATGGGCCTGAATGCCCTGCGGCACAAAAGTCTTCTCCGAATAAGCGGAGGGGAGAGGCAGAAGGCATACCTTGCCATGGCCCTTGCCCAAGACACGCCCTACATCGCCTTGGACGAGCCTGCGACGTATCTGGACCTTGCAGTGCAGAGGGAGATACTCCACCTGTTGAAAACTCTCAAACACCAGGGCAAGTGCATCATAGCGGTGATGCATGACCTAGGCTCGGCACTTGAGGTTTCAGATCACATATGCCTGTTGGATGGGGGTAAGGTCGCTACGTATGCGACACCGGCTGAGTTGCTGCGGTCCGAGGCCATTGAACGGGTCTTCAATGTGGAGTGTACGGAGGTATCCGGCAGACGAGGACCTCGCTATCTGTTCTCTTGAGGGCATACGGACAACACTTGCCTCTTAGAGGAGGAAAATCTCCCGCTCTATGAACAGGTTCACCAGATCGGGGTCGAACTGGGTGCCGGTATTAAGCTTCAGTTCCTCGACTGCAAACTCAGTGGGCAGGGCAGAGCGGTATGCCCGGCTGGTGGTCATCGCGTCGAATGCATCTGCAAGGGATACGATGCGGACATCGACGGGGATATCCTCCCCCTTCAGCCCGTCCGGGTAGCCTTTGCCGTCCATCCGCTCATGATGGCTGCGGATGATGGGACGGTACGCCTGGAACATATCGATATGCTTGATTATCCTCTCTCCTGAGGCAGGGTGTTCCCGTATGATGTCATACTCGCTCTTTGTCAGTTTGGCCGCCTTGTTCAATATCTCTTCAGGAATTCCAATCTTGCCGATATCATGCAACAACGCACCCCCCTCAAGGATCTGCAGCCTCTCATCTGTAAAATCAAGGGCCTGTGCTATGGCCAGGGAGATGGTGCGGACACGACTGCAATGCCCCTTGGTATAGGGGTCTTTCTGTTCGATTGTTTCAGTAAATGCTTCAAGGGTAGCCAACGTCGTACTCTCCAAGGCGATAAGAGCGCTCTGAAGCTGGTCCTCCAACTTCTTCTGCTGAGCTTGTGAATGGACCATCTCGGCTACCTCGTCCTGCTTGAGGGCCGTCGCATTGAGCACCCGGCTGACACACTCGACCAGCACTTCACGGCGGACAGGCTTGGTGAGGTAATCGCTCGCACCCATGCGAATCGCCTTCATGCCGGTTTCAAGATCATTGAATGCTGTAAGCATGACGACTGGGATGCGTGGGTAGTTGCGTCGCAGGGCTTCAAGGACCTGCATACCGGATAGACCCGGCATCTTTATGTCCAAAAGCACCAGATCCACTGTAGGGGAATCTTTCTTGAGGATGGAGAGCAACTCATCACCGCTGGAGCATACGGTAACCCGATACCCTTCCTTTCGCAGCAATATCTGTAGGACCTTGCGTATTGCCTGGTCATCATCGGTCGTTATTATGTGTTTATCCATTGCAAGTATCTCCAAAGGTGTATCTACAGAATGAATGGCGTGCTTCTTCTATACTCCCTGTACTCATCAAACATCCTAGGGAAAAGTATCCGGTCCTCCACAGTTATCAGGACAAGATTGCATAGGGTGAGTCCTAGAAAAAGCATAGTAACATGATAGTTCCAATAGTATATAGAAACCAACATATTGATCACTGTATACCATATGAAACCGGGGTGTCTAGATATTTTATAGGTACCCCCTTGGTAAAGTTTCCCACTGCTTCCCGAATGCAGTGCGATCTCCACCAATACCGAATAGACCAGCAGCAGGGCAAAGGGTATGACCAGGGGAAAGACGATCCAGGCGGCAAAGCCGGGCAGGGGCGAGACCCTGGTGAAAAAAATCACCGGGTACGGTACTGCCGTGATGAAAAACCCTACATAGAGGAGCTTCCTCACCAAGGGCTTGTCATACAAAATAGCCACATCGTAGAGTCCTGCAAGCAAATATCCGGTGGCTCCTATAAGAAACAGTTTGATTAATCCCATATAATGGCTCTATACTAATACAAATCATCTTCATTTGAAAGTAAAAAAGGATCCTCCATGATCATTGACATATCCACAATCATACCTGCAGTGGCTTTTATACTCTATGTGTTTTTTGCTGTGTTCGGTTTCATGCAGTATAAGAAGGATGGATTCTACTGGTCATTCCAGCTCTATATGGTCTTTGTCTCCATCTGGAGTTTCGGCTCGATGATGATGCACCTCAACAGCGGCTTCATGACACCTATCTTCTGGAATAGGGTCATGCTCATAGGGTTGGTATCAGTACCCTTCGCCCTGAGCAACTTCATCGTTGATATGCTGGAAATACGCAAACGGTCCATCAGGATATTCATCGCCATAAGTTATCTCCTGATCATCCCCCTCATGATCCTCAACTTCACCGGTAATATCGTGCAATCCGCAGGCTTCACCGCTGATGGGGCTTTCTACTACAACCTGGCACCGGGATACATTTCGGCTTACTCGATCAGCTACGCCTATCTGATACTCACCCTCATCATCCTTCTCTTCGGGACCAAATACAAACCGCTGAAGAAGACCCACAAAAACCTGCTGCTTCCCCTTATCGGAGTAGTGGTCATGCTCATCGGTATCTTCATGAACATTTTCCCTAAACTGGGAAAATACCCCATCGACATATTTGCAGCCACCATCAATGCCCTGTTGCTCTTCTACACCATCTACAGGTACAAGCTGATCAGCTACTCACGCATTGCCATCAACATCATCTACTCCACCATCCTGATCATCGTAGCCTCAGTATCATATTACATCATCATATTCGTAATCCAGCTATTCAACAGCAATCTGTTCACAGGAAACACGTTGCAACTCACACTCATCCTCGGAGTGGTGACTGCCATAATCATCCATCCGGTAAGGAACCTGCTCGTATATCTGGTCGACAGCGTCATCATCCCCAAACGGCACCCCTACCAGACAACCATCAAGAATCTCAGCCATAAGCTGACGACAATAGTCAATCTCAAGGAACTGGGTGACGAGGTGGTGAAAAACCTGAGTTCCGGACTGAAAACCGAATGGGTCATATTTGTAGTGAAACGCCTGGACAGTAACGGGGAATTCACCATGGTGGCCAACAGCAAATGCCCGACCTCCTTGCAGGAGGGAGATGAGGTACTCTTCAACTTCCCCCCGATCGTAGAGGAGAAACTCCATAAACTCAGGCTTGAAAACACCTCTTCAATACTCAATGTGAACCCAGACGAGCAGCGCTTCGAAGTCAGCGCCCAACTCCCTCCTGCCGATGTGCTCATACCCCTTGTCTTCAGGAAACAAATCGCAGGATACATTCTCATCGGATATGACTATACCAAATCCCTTATCAGCCCGATCGAGCTTGAAGCGCTTGAAATCCTCGCTGCCCAAAGTTCCCTCTCACTGGAAAACGCCCTTTCCTTCGAACGGCTCAAGGAACAGGGAGATGAGCTTACCATAAGCAAGAACAAGATGGAGGCCATCTTCAACGGCATAGCTTCCCCCGTATGCCTGATCGACATCGACTTCACCATCCAGGAAGCAAACACAGCTGCTGTCGCATTCTTCGGCAACAACAAGAACTGCCTCATAGGAAGCAAATGCTATCGAGCCTTCTTCCAGCGTTCGAGGCCCTGTCCGTTCTGCCAGGCCCTCGACTGCCTGCACAACGGAGCTGTGGAGGAGACGGAGACTACGATCAAGGATAAGATCTACTCCTTTCAGTTCCATAATGTGAAGGTACCTGAGAATGCCAAGAATGTATTCATTGAGATCATAAACGACATTACCGAACAGAAAAAACTGCAAGAGGAGCTGGTAAGGACTGAGAAGATGGCAGGTATCGGAACCTTGGCTGCCGGAATCGCCCATGAGCTGAACAATCCGCTTGCAGGGATCCTCGGCACCACAGAGATCATGCTTAGTGAAGTGGAGCAAAACCATGCCCACCACGAATATCTAGAGGATATTCTCTCCTATTCAAAGGCAGCCGCGGATGTCATAAGAGAGCTTGCTCTCTACTCTCGAAAAGAAGAGAATGACGAGGCCAAAGAGGACCAATCCGTAGAACTCGTAAGGATACTGGAATTTTCCCTCAGACTAGCATTGCGGGGCATAGACTCCCAGAATATCGATGTCAGAAGGAACTACCACGCCCTTCCCTTCCTTGAAGCAAACGAAGGCAAGCTGCAACAGCTCTTCTTGAACTTCATTGTAAACGCCATCCAAGCCATGGACGGTGATGGGACGCTCACACTCTCCTGCATAGAGAGTGACGGGCTGGTAACCATCAGGATCGCAGATACCGGGTGCGGTATCGCAGACGAGGATATCAACCAGATATTCACCCCTTTCTTCACTACAAAGGCACCGGGTTCGGGCACAGGCCTCGGGCTCTCCAACTGTTATAATATTGTAGACAAGATGGGAGGGAGGATCAGAGTGAAAAGCGAAATTGGTGTAGGCACGGAATTTACCATTATATTCCCAGCCAATGATGAGAGAAGGGACATCATTCGATTCGCTCTGGTCAATGATCAGGCAGGGATGAATGATGTGTTCTTTATCCAAAGGAAGGTGCTGGTCGGGGAAAAAGGCTACCTAGAGGAGTCCATCCACCGGCAAGAGGACGAGAAGGCGATGCACATCCTGGCCTTCAAGGGGCTGCATCCGGTCGGGACTGTCTCCCTGATGACAAGCGAGCATTTCTGGCCCTTGCCCATCTCCGAGTATTTCGACATTGAATCGGTGTTGCAATCACGCAACTGCTCTGAAATTATCCGCCTTGCGGTCCTGCCGGAGATGAGAAACACCTCCGCCTCCATCGGTCTCATCATTCTGGTCTTCCTGCTCGCCCGCAGCCAGGGGGTCGAGAACCTAGTCATCGATGTATTTGCCGACGACCTGAAGACCATAAAACTCTACAAGAAGTTCGGATTCAAGGAGGTTGGAACCTATTACTCTCCTTCAGAAGTTACCGTTCTCACCCTTCAAAGCAAAAGCACCTTGGAGAAGGACAAGAGCCAGTTGAGACATTTCGTGCGTCCACTGTTTGCCCGTCTCAGGCCAATGTTTGACTTTGGCCCCCTTACCCAAGGCGTCCTAGACGAGATGGATAGGATTCTCAGCGCCGACACAGCAGAAGATGTCCTCGTAAAGCCATAAGCCAAAGCACCTCTCGTTGACCAAAGGCGCGTATGCTATTACAGTTGTCGCGAGGTGTTTACAGCTATGCAGTTTACTTCTTTCCAAGAGGTGGTCACCTACATGGAAAGCTTTACCAACCTGGAAAAGCAGACAGACCACTATACCACCAGAACCTATCGTCTGGATCGCATGCATGCGATCCTCTCCTATATTGGCAACCCTGAACTATCCTTCAAGAAGATCCATCTTGCAGGATCCAAGGGCAAAGGCTCCACAGCCTCCTATCTGGCAAGCGGTCTTACCTCCCTAGGGTACAAGACAGGCTTGTATGTATCTCCACATCTGGTCGACTACCGCGAGCGCTTCACCCAAAGCGGCACCTTTTTTCCTGACAGCCAGCTGATCGAAGCAGGCAACGAACTCAGATGCAGGCTTGAGGGATTCAGCTTCAGTGACCAGTGGGGAGAGACCTATCCGACCACCTTCGAGCTGTTCACCTCCTTTGCCTATCTGCTCTTCTCCCTTTCAGGGTGCCAGTGGGCCGTCATAGAGACCGGGCTGGGTGGTCGCCTCGATGCGACGAATACCATCATTGCAGATGCTACTGTCCTCTGCCCCATAGAGATGGAACATACGAAGATCCTCGGTGACACGTTGGAAAAGATAGCCTATGAAAAAAGCAAAATCATCAAACATAAGGTTCCTTGCTTCATCGGCTACCAGGAGCCTGCCGTAATGGAGGTCTTTAAAAAGGAGGCACAACAGCAGCAGAGTCCTGTCACCACCCTCTCTGAAGAGCTCCTTACCTACAGCTACAAGATCACCAGCGGGGGAGAGATCGTAGAGTACTGGTGGAAAGACAAGACCCATGAGCGGCTCACTCTCTCCATGATGGGCAAGGTCCAAGCCCAAAACTGCGCCCTTGCCCTCATGGTGCTCAGAAAGCTAGGGCTTTTCGGCGAACATACAGCAGATGCCCTGCAACGCAACACACTTCCCGGGAGGTTCCAAAAGATTTCGGATGCCCCTGACATCTATCTGGACGGAGCCCATACCTCACACTCGCTCCAGGCCTTGCTCGAATCCTTCTCTTCCCTCCACCCCTCAAAGGAAAATACGATCATTTACGGGGCTTTGGAGGATAAGGACCACACCCATATGGGATCCTTGGTCCTTGATCACTTCAGTAAAGTCATCATATCCAGACCTGGAACGTTCAAGAAGAGCGATATCTCCCTCATCGAACAACAACTCAGGCAGTTGGCCACCACACGCCCGACAGAGTATGACATCCGCCTGATAGAGGACAATGGGCAGGCTCTTGCAAACGCTATGGCCAACACACCACCCGGTGCGGCCATCCTCGTCTGCGGATCGTTCTATCTTGCAGGCGGGGTAAAAACAGCTTACGATACCCTACGGAGAGACAATGTCGTTAAACTGGCGTGAACTTGCGCTCATACTGGAAGAGCTCCCCTTGGAGGGAAGTAGCCTGCAATCTGTGGTACAGCACGACTTTCACTCGTTGAGCTGGCACCTATACCATCCCAGCCATGGCAGATGGACGTTGTATACGGAGGTCGGCACCCCCTACAGCCGGATGCATATGGCTAGCCACCCCATCGCCGTACAGCAGATGGGAAAGACAGCCAAGCTCCAGAGATTTGTGCAGTTCTGTCGTGCCAACCTGGAAGGGGCCAGGATAGTAAGTGTCGCACAGACTCCTTTTGACCGCATGATCACCTTGAAGGCGGACAATCACGGTCGCACGCTCTACCTCCATTTTCGTTTCTATAGCGGCCCTGGAGCAAACATCTTCATAACCGATGAGGACAACACTATTTTGGACCTGCTCTATCGCCGCCCCAACAGGGGAGAGAAAAGCGGAGCTGTCTTTGTCCCTCCTGAAGAGAAACCGGATGACGGGGGCAAGTTCCCCATCCGCGAGCGAGGCGAAACCTCATTCAATCGCCAGATAGAGGAGGAGTACGGTCAGGCCAGCAATTCCCAGACACTCGAAGACCTGCTGCTCAAGATACGGCGCAAACGTGACAGGGAGGTACAGCAGATAGAGTCAAGTGCGCTTTCCCTCGAACGGAAGATGGCCGAAAGCGGGAAGTTCGAGCATTTCAAGAAGATGGGGGACCTGCTCAGTGCCAATATCCACCTGATCGAAAAGCATTCGACATCTATTGAGGTTGACGACTGGGAGAGCGCAGAGAGAATCACCATCCCCCTGAAGGAAACCATTCGCCCCAGTCTCCAGATCCAGAACTACTATGAGCGTTACCAAAGGTTGAAAGGCACCTTCGAGAATGCCAGGGCGGAGTACGAGAAGGTCCAGCTTGAACTGCAAGCTTGTGTGGCTAAGTATGCCAGGCTTCTCACCTCCAGCGGGGATGAAAAATCAGACATCCGGCTCCTGAAACGTGAACTGGGAAGTGAGACTGCAGACAAGGTGACCAAGGTCAGATCCCCGGGGCTCACCATTCAAAGCGGGCAGTTTACGCTGCTGGTAGGACGGAATGCCAAGGAAAATGATGAGCTTCTGCGCCGCTGGGTACGAGGAAACGACTACTGGATGCATACGCGCGACACCCCGGGAGGATATGTATTCATCAAATTCAAAAGGGACAAGAGCGTCCCCTTGGATGTGCTCCTTGATGCGGCAAACCTCGCCCTTGTCTTCAGCAAGGCCAAGAACCAGGGCAAGGCAGACCTCTACTACACGCAGGTAAAGTATCTCAGGCGACCCAAGAAAGGGAAGACCGGAGAGGTCATACCAACTCAAGAGAAAAATCTTTCGGTAACACTGGACGAAGGACGCCTTGCAAGACTACTTTCGGAGGATGAAGATGCATAAAAGTGAACATCACACCATATTTTACCCTCATGACAGGGAGACCCTCTCCGCCCAGTGCGCAATACGGATCGGACAGACAGACAAAGGGGATAAGCTATCAAGCCTCCCCTCTGCGATCCTCACCCCCCATGCCAGCTATACGCATGTCCTGAAGCTGTTGCATAAAAGCTTCCTTGCCGTTTCCTCCCTGCAGCCAAAACTGGTTGTAATACTCGCTCCACTGCACCAGGAGGCGTTGGATGTGGACAAGCCGCACTTCCTCTTCGTCCCGACAGGAGAGGGTATCAGGCTGCCCCATACCGATATTCACTATGCTACAGAGATACGGAATACCCTGCTCTCGCTCTTCGGTGATGATATCAAGGCGGAGAACAGCTACTTCATTGAGGAGCCTGCGGTCGAACTTACCCTCCCCCTGACAGATTCCTATGCAAAGGGGGTGCCGGTGCTGCCTATGCTCACCAATACCCACGATGCAACGGAGTGCAGGACATATGCCTCAATTCTGGAGAAGATAACAGCCCTGGTTCCAGAGACCCTGTTCGTACTCTCTGCAAACCTGAATGCAAACCTCCCATCAAAGCTGGCAACAGAGCATGCCTCTACGCTTGTCAGGTTGCTGGAAGATGGAGAGCCTCTGCTTGAGAGCTTACGATCAAAGCAGATCAGCAGTTGTGGCATAGCTGCCTTTGAAGCCTTGCGCTATCAGAAATGGGGAAATAACGGGTGGGTTTTTACCTCCTTTAGCACAGAGGGTGAACCCTTTGCCCGAATTCCCCATGAATTCATAACAAAAGAACGTATTGTCTGGCATGCCAGTGCAAAAAGGAAAGAGGTCTGAAATGGTTGTTTCCCCTAGAGTCTTCACATCTGTCATCGAACAGAAACCCTATACCTGCATCGCTATAGGTCCCAAGGGAGTGAGCCTTCCCTCCTATCTGCTGCAGGGGCAGAAAAGCCCCGGATACATCATTGTCCCGGGAGAAAAACCCAAAAAATGGTATTGGGAAGGGTTTGCCGTGGCGGATGACCAGCGCTGTCTCTACTTCGAAAGCATCAACCTCTTTCCCATCACCGATATTGCAACAACCAAGCGAAGCGATGCCCTCCCCCTGATCAGGGAGCTAGCCCAAGCCCTTGAGATGCTTCCCCTCACCTTCCTCGACCTTTCCAGCAATACCCTCCCCATCTGGAGGATATGGGGTATTGAGGAGGGGGGATTCCTTATCCTAAGTCAGGATCTGGCGGACCTTTTCTCTTCCTGTGCCGAAGATGATGTACGTTACAGCATGCTGTCAGCATGGGTGCACCATGGTATCCATACCCCCTTCTCACTCTGTGACCAGATGACCCAGCTGCTCTACTTTGCCGCGATGGGCTTTCCCCCTTTCGGGGCCAAAGAGACCAGGGAGGATGGGTTTAGGGCTCTTCCTCTCAGTTTGAGCTCAGTGGGGCTGGAACAGAAAAGCATGGCATTTATCGACGCAACCCTACGCTTAAGCTTGTCAAAGCAGCGTGAAGCCAGTGCAAACCTAGAAACCCAGAAAGCTCTCTTTTGGTTTGTAGAGGCTACAGAGGGCCTCGAATGGAACCTAAAGAACCGTACTGAGGCCCCTAGCTATGAAGATATGAGAAATGTAGGCTCCAGCGCACCATTTTTGGAGGATCAGAAGAAACGGTCGGACAGAAGTGTTTTCTGGAGAAAAAAGGGTTGGATAGTTATCAGCGTCGTTGTAGCGGTCACGCTTGTAGTCTGGTTTACCACCGGTAGGATCAGAGATGCCCTTGCTCCCCCATATACGGCAGGAATGGCTGCTGAACAGGTCATCCAAGAGTACTATACCGCGCAGAATGAACTTGATCTGCAGAAGATGGAAGCTTCTTTAGGAAAGAAAGCCAAAAACCCTGCGGCCATGGAGGTGACCAACCTATTTGTCTCACGCCAGACACGCAAGGCCTATGAGGGCATCGACACACAGATAGACCCCAACACCTGGATAGGGAGTGGCAGGCCGCCACTGCTGGAAGGGACTTTCCTCTATGGAATTACCGACGTCACCATCAGGGCGATCAATACTACTGACTACGAGGTGAGCAGCATACTTTACTCCCCCTTCCCATATTTCGAAGATCAGGAGGGTGCCATTGCCGAGGAGGGCGAACTGATTATTTTCAGGTATGAACAGGTGCAATATTTTAGGATAGAGCCCAGCAAACGGGGATGGCTTGAGATCACCTCCCTTGAAAACAGGACCCTGCGCAGGCTGGGGAGCCTCAAGGTACCTACCTACCGCAAAGAGACGACAGCTATCGATATCCCTCAATAAGGGAGAGTATCTCTCTTTTATCTTTCGGATTCATCCAATGTACAGAGGCAAAGCTCTTGAAGAAGGTCATCTGCCGCTTTGCATAGAAGCGACTGTTGCGGTCGATCTGTTCCCGTACCATGGACAGGGAGGCCTCACCGCTCTTCCTCGCCTGGAAGAACTCCTTATAGCCAATGCCTTGCAGGCCCGGCCAGCTCTCAGATGCCCCCATCTCGATAAGACGGCGTATCTCATCGACCAAACCCTCAGCGAACATCTGACCGACCCTCAATGCTATTCGCTGTTTCAGCTCATCCCCCTCCCGCCAGAGACCGAGTATGAGAGGCTTCATCCCGTTTCGTGGGGTAGAGGGTATCTTGTAGCTGCTTAAGGGCCTGCCCGAACCTTCATAGACTTCCAAGGCACGCGAGACCCTGTACATGTCCGAAGGGTGTATCCGTTTGGCGGAGAGAGGGTCAACTTGAGTCAGGCGCTCAAATGCCCAAGCATCCCCACGAACTCTAATCTCTTCAGCCAAGCGCTGACGCACACCTTCATCACTGGGAGGAGCTTCAGCCAGGCCAAAGTAAAAATGTTTGAAATAGAAAGCCGTGCCACCACTGAGGACAGGGATTTTCCCCTGTGCGTGGATCTCACGGCATGCCTCATCGGCATACGCGACGAAATCCCCTACGCTGAATTGCTGCCAGGGGTCATAAACGTCGATAAGATAGTGCTTAATTGCTTGAAGTGTTTCGGTGTTGGCCTTGGCCGACCCGATATCCAAGTGTCTGTACACTTGGATGGAGTCGGCATTGACCACGGAATACTTCTCAGGATCAAGATCCAAAAGAAGTTCAGTTTTCCCTACGCCCGTGGGTCCGAACAGAAAAACTACAGACTCAAAAGGATTAGAGCAGGTCAGGGGCTTCGAAGTGGATTTCACCGTTAAGGGCTCTCTTGAGTACTTCGCTGACAATTTTGCCATTATTTTCCTCTATCTCCTGACCACCACAACCGGGATTACTTAAAATGATAGCCTCTTTGATGGCCACACAAGTAATCTCATAAATATTTCCTTCGTAATCAATAAGGGTGTCCAATGGGATGCTCACTATCGATACTCCTTCTACTATATGATACAACTCTATTACTATAATGAATTACACTAAGAATGTACAGCACTCAAAAAGCATGCCTGTACCCGAACCTGATAAATTGCCCCGTACTTTTTTCCATGAGCGCTGATGAAGGAGTCCCTTGGAGCAGCTTCCATCCCTTTGGGATATAAGCCAGCTCGCAAAACAGGATATCCATCATCCCTGCGGCCTCCAATGAGAGTTGCAGGGCAAAGCCCGGCTGAAAACTGATAGCCTCACCATACTCCCAACCCATACGCAGTGTAGGCCCGACTCCTACGGCCACAACACTGCCGAGCCTTCCCTTGTAGAGGATATTCATGCTCAGTCCAGGGTAGCGGTACCAGTCATCCCCGCTATCCAAGGCTCCAAGCAGAGGCAGTGAAACCACCAGGTTCTGGTCTATTGAACGGGTAAGGAACCCCACTTCCACAGAAGTGGAGAGCGGGCCCTGGCTGATTCCCACATAGGGTGCCGCTGGCAAGCAGAAAAGGAGAAAAACGGATACAAGAACTACTGCCACCGGCTTTTTCATGCATTTCCTTTTTGTTGCAATTTCTTTGCTTCAGCGATTATCATGGCCGCCACCTCATCGGGTTGGAGGTTTGTGGTGTCGATGACCATATCGGCTATGGATGTGTCGCTGTTGTTGATACCATAGAGACGTTCATAGCGCGCACTGTCATTCTTGTCACGTTTTGTGGTCTCTGCGTAACGTTGGGCGAGGGTTCCGCCTTCGCGCTTGAGGACCCTCCTGGCCCGCTCCTCTGTGGTTGCTGTAAGATAGATCTTCAGATCTGCCTCCTTGAGCATCCAGATGGCAAGACGACTTCCCAAAACACAGTCCTCTACCGCTAGGGCCATCTCAACCTGGCGGCGGTCAACCTCAAGGTCGTAGTCATCACTCTGTTCCGCAAGCTTGCAAAATTCCCAAAATTCGATGCCATATTCCTGGGCAAGGCTGCGAAAGGTGAAGTTGATCATTACAAAACCCAACGCTTCGGAAACCATGTTACTTACTGTGGTGTTTCCACAACCACTTTTACCACTTATAGCTATGCGCACACGATGCCCCTACTCAATGTTGCGAATCTGTTCGCGTATATTTTCCAGGCCGTCTTTCATTCGGACAACCTGAAGATTCATCTCCACCATCTGGCTTTTGCTGCCGATGGTGTTGATCTCCCTATGCATCTCCTGACAGAGAAAATCCAGACGTTTGCCAACAGGCTCATCCTGTTCGAGGAGGTTGAAGAACTCCTTCAGATGGACGGCCAGCCGCTTGATCTCCTCATTGACTGAGTATTTGACCAACATGACAGCTATTTCGGAGAGAATCCTATTCTCATCATAGTTCTGGTCTGCAAGCATCTCGTCGAAACGAGCGCGTAAGCTTGTCTTGACCAGCTCCTCAAGCTCGGTAGCATGCTCTGCTATGACAGCATGTCCCTCAGCAACAATCTTTCCCATCCTCTTCAGGTCTTCCTTCGTATGGGCACCTTCACGTACCTTACTCTGATCCAACTGCACCAAGGCGGCGGCAAGGGTCGAAAACAGCGAAGAGCGATACTTTTCACTGTCACCCGGCCTGACGCTGGTGAGCACACCTTCACTGCCGAGGAAGTCTGAGAGCGAGGGCTTGAGGGCTTTGCCACTGAGAGCCGCTATCTGGGCAAACGCCTCTGAATAGCGCTTGACGGCGAGCTTGTCCACCACTATCTCCATATCGGAAGAGAGGGTCTTTACCCTTATGTTCACCTCGACATGCCCACGGCTGGCAACCTTCTTGATCTCTTCATCTATCTCGATCTCGAAGGGGGCGAGAAAGAAAGGGATATTGTGATTTATATCCAGATACCTGTTGTTGTAGGATTTCAATTCAACGGAGAGCTGAAACTCTTCGCTCAACTCCTCTGCCGATCCATACCCTGTCATGCTTTTCATCAAAGACTCCTTCTTGAACGAGCTATCCGCTCGGTGAGGGCTCGGTTGTTACCAGCACCCATCGTAATGCACAAATCATAGGGTTGCAACCAGCCGCTGGCGATTGCAACAGCCTCTTCGTCATCCGCGGCATATACGCTGGCATGGAGACGGCAGAGTTTAGTCCTCATGATCCTCTGTGCCATGGCCTTGGCGAGCACCTTGCCCATATCCTCATCCGAATTGTTGTCCCCTCTGGCAGAGCCGTAGCAGCTCTGTACGATGAGGCGGTCAGCCATGCCAAGGGCAGTGACAAACTCCTTGAGAAAGGTTTTGGTCCTGCTTGATGTATGGGGGGTGAACATCACCAGGATGGGCCTGTTCGGGTAACGGGTGCGCAACTCTGCCAAGGTGGCGATTATCTCAGTAGGGTGATGGGCATAGTCATCGAAATAGAGCACCCCTCCCTCCTCTTTCATCAGGTCGCACCTTCCCACCACACCGGGAAAGGAGGAGAGTTTCTTGCTGAGCATGAGCGCTAGGGTTGGGATGATTTCAGAAGTTATCAGCGTTCCACTTTCCAGATACAGCTTAGGATTCTCCCTATCAAGAATCATGGAGAGCGCCAGGACCACCGATCCGATATGATTAGCCACCAGCACCCGCTCCTGTACGGGAAGAGCAAAGCCCGACCCGTCAAGGCAGGAGAGGGTATACATATCCTCATAGCTTCTCTTCATGATGCGAAAAGGCCCGTTGTCATCAAATCCATAGGTAATGACAGTCAGGTCCGCCCTTTCGCGTCTGGCATAGGATGCCAGGCTCTTCGAACCGGGGTTGTCGCTGCAGCAGATAAGGAATCCCCCACTAGCAAGATTGTCCACAAACGTTTCGAAGCTTCTCTGTACCTGGGGGAAAGAGCTAAAGTAGTCAGGATGGTCGTGTTCTACATTGGTTACCAGCGCCCCCCGCAGGTGATAGGAAAGGAAATGGTCCTGATATTCACAAGCCTCAAACAAAGCTGAGTCGCTACCTTGGTAAAAGGGCATGGGAATACCTTTAACACTGGAGCCGAAAACACTGTAAAACGGGAAGGTTGTAAGTGTCCCCGAGGACAACAGGTAGGATACAAGGGCTACTGTCGAGGTCTTTCCATGAGTTCCAGCTACAGCATAGCTGTCGCTCTGCGTGGAGAGATACGCGAGGAATTGAGGGTAGGAATATATGCTCAGGCCCAAGCGTGATGCCTCAGCAAGGATAGGAATTGTAAGCTGATAAGCTGTGCTATGGATCACCATATCGATGTCGCGGCTCAAGAGTGAGGCGGAAAATCCCACTTGCAAGGGTATATCATGGGAAACGAGGAGCTCATCAGTGGCAAATTTTTCAGCTACATCACAACCTGAAACAAGGGCGCCAGATGCTTTGAGCAGGATTGCCAACGAAGCCATTCCTGTCCCTTTTATGCCTACAAGATACACCTTGCGTCTTGAAAAATTCACCCTGGCTCCTCTGTCTAAAAAAGGAAAAAAAAGACTGCCAACAAGGACAGTCTCACATTCAAACTCGTAATGCTTATTTTGCTGCAGCAGCCTTGATGTTGGCATTGCATGCTTTGCAAACTTTTGCCTTCTCGCCATCAACAGTGGCTTCAAACAGAATCTTTACTTGAGTTCGCTTGCAGACTGGGCAAGTGCCCCGTCCATGGTTAAATTCCTCGCGGATACCACTACCTCTATGTGCTTTGGACATATACTTTACTCCTTACGGTTACAACAATCTACCGTTTGACTATATAGCTCACCGTTTGGAGTGTCAAGTATGGCCAATTGCAGTTTTGTCCCCAAAAGGCAAAAGAAGCCCGATCAGATGGAGAAGCTGAGTGCCAGTACCCCTTCGACGGCATCCGTATCCCCTAGGTACCAACTGATGGGAATCTCGAAAGCCAAATCGAGGGTAAAGGTTCCCAGTTGGGCAGAGAGGCCTAGCGTATGCGTCCCATTGTTGAAATTGAACCGTAACAGGTCACTAGGGAGGTACTTCTTCTCCCTATACCCGGTTTTGAAGCTCACTGACCAGGTTGGCAAAAGCTGCAGCTTCACATCAAAGCCCAGCCTGATCTCCCTGCTCTCTTCCGATCCCAGATCGACAAAGTCCCAAACCGCCTGGATCTTCAGAAGATGGAGCAGGTTGTTAGAGTCATAGGTGGGGGTGCTGAATGAGAAGCCCCAGTCAAGGGACTTGTAAATCTCATCTGCGTTGAATTGCAGGGATTCGTTGCCCAGGGCAAATGCAAAGGTGTCACTGGTGATCCCCATCTTGAACCAGTCATAGTCAAGCAAGAGTCCGATGCCTACTGAGATGAAGGCCTCATTTTCCAGAGGTTCATACCGCCCCAAGGAGGTTTGGACAATAAAGTCGGATAGGATCCGATCGTGGCTTATATCCAGCGGATTCCGCTCTGATACTGAAAGCGCCTTAACATTCAAGCCGAAAGCGAAGAAAGAGCGGCCAGTAGCCCAGTCAAGCTGCAAAAGGGTGTGGGTAAGACCGTGATAACGTGTGTAACCGACGTTATCATCATTGCGATCGTAGAGGGAAACCTGATTTTGAATTGTAAGGGCGGCATTGTTACCACTGAAGGATACACTTAAATGTGTGAAAGGTGTCTGAAGCAGCGGATTGGGTAAATTATTTTGAAAGTAAGCGGGTCGTATCGAGTCGATGTAACTACCGCTGAGGGTAAACAGGCTCTTCTCCCGTTCCCTGATGAAGAGCAATGCAGGGTTTGCTAAAAACGATGAAGGGGATGTGGAAAGTGCAACCCCAGCCGAGCCCATCGCTATCGTACCTCTCTCTGTCTGGACAAAGGGAGGATAGGCAAACAGAGAGGTGATGCAAATCGCCATACAAAAAAGTACAAGTAATAATCGTTTCATGCATCTGCCTTGAGGGTGTGATCTCAGCTGGCTCATGCCCTCAAAAACCCCACCCTGGAAATATTCGATACTGCTTTATAGCACGAGATCAAGGGTCTTACCAACAGCATACCAAAAAACCTTTGACAACACCACTAGCAGTTGCAAGCTCACCCCTTCCCTGTTAGGATATCAGCATGAATACGCTATTGGGTCTGTTGAACGCTATAGGCATCGAAGAGTCCCATCTTGTTCAAACACCTGTCATAAAAAAAATTTGCCATAACTCCAAAGAGTGCATTGAATCGAGTGTTTTCTTTGCCTTCCCAGGCATGCATACGCAGGGGGAGCTCTATATTGAGGATGCGATCGCACGAGGGGCTATCTGTATTTTCAGCACCCGCCCTGTACTAAAGAAACAGGAAAAGATTCTCTACTATGTCACCGAAAAGCCCCGTACCCTATTTTCCCAGATGTGCGCAGCCTTCTATGGCTGGCCCAGCAGAAGCATGGAGATAATCGGCGTCACCGGCACCGATGGCAAGAGCACCACAAGCGACTACCTCTACCAGATATTGCAAGCCAAGGGGTGCAAGGTCGGCCTGCTGGGTACTGTCAGCATGGATGACGGAGGAGGAAAGCGTCCCTCCCCCTATAGGCAAAGTACCCCGGAAGCTGACCAGTTGCACTTTTTTCTCTCCCGGTGCAAGGAGAATAACCTGAGCCACGTAATCCTGGAGTGCACAAGTCATGCCCTGAGCAAGGAATATGACCGGCTTGCAACCATAGAATTCTCCCAGGCACTGGTAACAACCATCAGCAGCGAACATCTGGAGTTCCATAAGAGCCTGGAGGCATATGTAGATGCAAAGTGCAACCTGGTCAGGGCGCTGCGAGCCGGTGGCACCTTTCTTACTACCAGACAGAATCCCTACAAGACACAGTTTTTGGATGCCCTTCCCCCTTTCAGCTACGCCCACCTCCTTGAAAAGAGTCTTCCCTTCACCACAGTGGAGAGTGACCTGGGTACGGTTGACATACAGCACAAGCAAACGACAATCTTTACACCCTTGGCCCTTCCTTGCCTCGCCAACAATGCGATGCTCGCCCTGTTCTCCGCTTCGCTGATCCTGGATGTGGAGGCAGAAGAGCTGCTCCCCCTGCTCGCCAACCTCGATACTGTAGCAGGGAGGATGATCAGCATAGACAATTCTCACTCCCTGCGGGTCATCATAGACTTTGCACATACCGCAGATGCGTATGAACAGCTCTTTTCCCATATGAAAAAAACCGCAAAGGGAGGGAATCTTATAGCTCTTTTCGGTTCGGCAGGCGAACGGGACACCTCAAAGCGCCCTCATATGGGGCGCATAGCTTCCCACTATGCCGATCGGATCATTCTCACTGAAGAGGACCCCAGAGGCGAGGACGATGCCAATATATGCAAGGATATCCGTTCACAAATGGAAAACACCAACTGCATCATAGAGGAGATCGGCGACCGTACTGCTGCCATACAACGGGCCATTGAACTTTCAAAGCCGGGGGACACCCTCCTCTTCCTGGGCAAAGGGCATGAGACGACCATAGAAGGCAGCGGAGGCAAACGTCCGTGGAATGAGGAAGAGACAGTCCGCACCATGCTGAAAAACAAAAAGGTGGAAGCACTATGAACATAGCCCTTATGTATGGAGGACGGTCAGGCGAGCACCAGGTCTCGATCAACAGCGCCAAAGGCATCCATGCCCCACTATGCAACCTAGGGCATACCATCCACCTCATAGGCATTAGCTTGGAGGGGAGATGGTTCCTGCAGGTGGGTGAAGAGATACAAGAAACCATACAAACTGACCATCCCCTATCGGTAATCCCAGGGGATGGGCTCTACTGCGGAGGGAACAAACTCCTCTTGGATGCGGCTTTTGCCGTAACCCACGGCTTTGGAGGGGAGGATGGAAACCTGCAAGGCCTTTGCATGCTGGCAAACATCCCTCTATGCGGGTGCGACACTCTCTCCAGCGCGATAGGAATGCATAAGGACAAGGCTTCAAAGCTCTTCGCCTTGGAAGGCATTCCTACTGTCCCCTCGATCGTATTGGACTGGCAAGCTTTGCAATGGCTGGAAGGAGGAGCGCTTGATGCTCCCTCTTGGATCTCTTTTAGACCTGATAATACAGACAATCACACAGCTACGATCACAACAGACCGATGGACAACTGCCTGTCAGACACTGACAGGGCAGGTAGGTCCCTCTCTCTTTATCAAACCTGAAGACAGCGGTTCCTCGCTTGGGGTGACTGCCCTTCGCGCTCCCAATACGGAAAACTTCAGAAACGCTGTCCAGAAAGCCAAGAAGCATAGCAGGCAAGTATTAGTGCAAACCCTCATTGAAGAGATGGATGAACTGGAGTGTGCCCTGCTTGAAACAGAGGATGGGAACATTGTCGTAGGGGGTCCCGCCCTAGTGGTGGATCCCGGCAAGGCTAGCAACCATTTCCTCAGTTATGAGTACAAATACTCGCAAGTTGACAGCGCATATCTAACGATCCCCTCTACCTACCCCCAAGCGATAGAAAACCAGATCCGCCACTATGCGGTACAAGCTTTCAGGGCTATCGGAGGCGAAGGGTATGCCAGAATGGATTTCTTTGTGGCTGGCGAAAACATATATTTGAATGAGATAAACACCTCTCCGGGAATGACGGATAAGAGTCATTTCCCCCTTCTTATGAAAGATGCAGGATTTTCCATGGAAAAGGTACTGCAGACACTCATAGACCATGCAGTGAAACGTAAAAAGGAAGAGATGCTTCGTACCTACCGACCACCGGAGGCATGAAGATGGAAAAGGTTATCTTTCATGTGGACATGGATGCCTTCTATGCTGCGATAGAACAGCATGACAACCCCTCCCTTGTAGGAAAACCTCTGGTGATCGGAGGTTTGGGCCCAAGAAGTGTGGTGGCAACGGCTTCCTATGAAGCTCGCAAGTTCGGCCTCCACTCTGCCATGCCGATGAGCCGGGCACTACAGCTCTGCCCTACTGTCCTTGTAGTAAAACCAAACATGCAACGCTACAGTCAGGTCAGCAAGGCGGTTATGGATATCTGCCGCTCCTTCTGCCCCTCTGTCCAGCAGCTCTCCATAGATGAGGCGTTTCTAGACATGACAGGAACCCGTCGCCTCTACGGTCTCCCCAGGGAAGCGGCTCGTATGCTGAAGAGTAGAATCAAGGATGAGACAGGGCTTACGATATCGGTAGGCATCGGCCCTTCACACTTCATCGCCAAGATGGCCAGTGACTTTGACAAGCCCGACGGGCTTTGCAGGGTATCACCGGGAAGGGAAGAGGATTTCATCGACGCCGTAGGGTTGAAGAAACTCTGGGGCGTCGGCAAGGTCACCCAGGAACTGTTGGCCAGGAAGCATATCACTACCACGGCTGAACTGCGCCAGTACTCCCTTGTCTCTTTACACGCAATCTTCGGAAACTCCATGGGAAGCTTCCTCTATCATGCATGCAGGGGGATCGATCCTGGAATCTTCACCGCCCAGGCAAAGAGCCACTCGATCTCTACAGAGACCACATTCCCTGAGGATGTGCATACAGCTGCTGTGTTGGAGCAGAATCTCTTGCAGATGAGCCATGAGGTGATGTTCCGTGCTTTGGATGAGAAACAGATAGGAAGGACTATCGGGATCAAGTTGAGGGAGCCGGACTTCTCCACCTATACGCTCCAGATAACCCCCAAATCCAATATCTACAGTGCAGAACAAGTGTATTCCCATGCAAAACAACTGCTCTACCAAAAGTGGCATGAAGGCATGCCTGTCAGGCTTATAGGAGTTGGCCTCTACCAGCTCTATGATGGGGACAAGCCCCTACAGGAGGAGTTGTTTGAAGATCCCTTCCAGAAGAGAAGGGAACTTGAGAAGGTCATCCTCAAGATGCAGAAAAAAGGCCAGCAGGTATTCAAGGCTACCAACCTGGAAGAGGAAAAGGGCAGAGGTGCTGAGTAGTGGAGGACCGTGCGCAGCAGGACCGTCATGACGGACTTTGCCGAAGCTTTTCCTTACACTAAGCCAGGAAATACGCTGTCATATGCCCTACTGACGCAAAGCCGGAGGGGGTCCTCAAATAAAACACGCCGAAACCGAAGAATGAGAGGACTGCAAGTATCACCACTATCCAAAGGACAACCCGTAGGGCCAGGAAACCCGCTGCCGATGAGCCGAAGAGCACTGCTACTATGACAAAAAGAACAATCAGATATGTTACCATGTTTTTCTCCTGACTGGAAAATCCAACATTTCAAAAGGATCCACTTGTCCCTTTTGAAAGGAGAATTAGTTAATCATAAGTAAAGCATACTGTTAGGATTCAAATATAACAAGGCACGGAGCCCGATGATGCTGGATTTGCCAGAGTCTTACTGACTCTTCTTCTTTTGCAGCAGCACCAGGCGCAGTACGGTAAGCATCATGCCCACTACCAAGACAGCCTGCAGGACAGGAAGCCAGACCAGGCCTATAGTAGAAGCAAGGACTCCTACGACCGGCGGCATGACGGTATTACCCACGTATGCGGTAGCCATCTGCAAGCCTATGATCGCCTGGCTCGCCCCGACTCCAAAACGCCTCGGGGTCTCATGGATCATGCTGGGGAAAATAGGAGCGCTTCCCAGACCCAGAAGAACCAGGGCAAACCCTGCCACATTCGCATCGGGAGAGAGAAACAGGAGCAAGCTAACAAGACACAGGCCCAGGCCTCCAAAGGTCATCTGGTTGTTTGAAACCCGGAAGGTGATGAAACCGCTGAGCATCCTTCCTCCTGTTATGCCCATATAGTAGAGTCCTCCCCATAAGGCGGCTTTGGTAGGGTCAAGGCCTTTAACCTGCACAAGGTAGGTTGTAGCCCAAAGTCCTGTTGATATTTCAAGGGCACAGTAGAGGAAGAAGGTAAGCAGGGCTGAGGAGACCCCTTTGATTTTCAACACTTCCCTGTTTCCTTTGGCGATTTCTGTTGTTTCCTTCGCTTCATGGTCACTCCACCTGGAGAGGGAGAGCGCGAGCACGATGACCAACATGAACTGCAGAGCGCCGATGGTGCGGTATCCTCCCTTGTAGCTGAAACCCAATGAGAGAGTCAAAGCTACAATGGCAGGACCTAAGCTTGCCCCCACACCCCAAAAACTATGCAACCAACTCATGTGCCTGGCCTTATAGTGCAAGGCGACATAGTTGTTCAGGGCGGTATCGACAGAACCTGCACCCAAACCCAACGGTAGGGCGAATATCAGCAGCATCGCAATAGTGTGGGAGAATGAAAAGCCGACCAGGGCTACGGCTGTCATCAGCACGCTGATGAGCGTAACCTTACCGGTACCGAACCTTGCAATGACCTTTGTACTGAGCAGGGCGGAGATGACGGTCCCCATGCTGGTGGTCGCAGCGATGACCCCTGCACTCCAAAGGGGAAGCCCAAGGCTGACATGCATGACGGGCCAAGCGCTGCCAAGCACTGCATCAGGAAGCCCCAAACTGATAAATGAAACATAAATGATGATCAAGAGTGCCATATTACCGTCCTGTTGAGAGGAAATAGATTGTTACGACCACAGCCAGTGCGATCCTATAGAACCCAAAGATTGAGAAATCATGCTTGCGAACATAGGCCACCAAGCCCTTGATACAGACAAGCGAAACCAAGAAGGAAGCGACGAATGCCACCCCTATCAGCAGGTACTCACTTCTCGTATAGGAAAATCCAAGCTTCAGAAGTTTCAGCAGCGAGGCACCTGCCATGACAGGGATAGCCATGAAGAAGGAGAATTGTGCGGCTACAGACCTCTCAATCCCAAAAAAAATCCCTCCCAGGATGGTAGAGCCTGACCTGCTGGTGCCGGGTACCAGGGCAAGCATCTGAAAGGCCCCCATCGCTGCCGCATCCTTGAATGTCAGAGCGTCCAGGCTTGTAATCCTAGGCTCCCTGGAACCCCTTCCCTTCTTCTCAACCACCACATAGATCAAACCGTACACGGCAAGGGCTATGACGATTACCTGCCACTTGTAGAGGTAGGTATCCATCAGGTCATCAAGCAGGACGCCTGCTATCCCGGCAGGGATGGTGGCGACAATGACTTTTGCCCAGAGTCTCCACGTATCTTTTTTTTCAGTTGTATCTTTCTTGCAGGAGAAGGGATTGAGCAGGGTAAAGTAGAGGATAATGACAGCCAGGATGGAGGCGAGCTGTATGATGACCATGAAGAGTTCCTTTCCCTTTGGGCCCATGGATAGTGATATCAACTCATCAAGCAGGAGAAGGTGCCCGGTCGAGCTTATCGGAAGCCATTCAGTAATTCCTTGCACGACACCCAACAACAACGCCTTCAAAACCTCAAGCATAGCCGCCTCCTAAACTCCTTCGCAAGTCTAGAGCATAATCTGTCACAGTTCAAGCTTCTTCAATTACCCCTTCCAAAGCTTGTCATACCTTGTACGGATTTGAGTTAAGTGGTAGATTTGCATGCATAAGGAACTGCCCATGGCCCTACATATTGTACTGTTTGAACCAGAGATACCACAAAACACCGGCAATATAGCCCGTACCTGTGCCGCCATAGGTGCGAGCTTGCACCTTGTGCACCCTCTTGGGTACTCCCTGGATGAGAAGCACCTCAAGCGTGCAGGGCTGGACTACTGGCATCTGCTTACCCTTGTTGAGCACGACAGCATTGATTCCTTCATGCGAGAACATAAGGATGACAAGCTTTTTTTCTTCACTACAAAGGCACATCGCCTCTACTCGGAAGTCAAATATCCTGAAGGTGACTGTTATCTGATTTTTGGCAAGGAGAGCCGGGGCATCAGCGAACATATCCTCATCAACCAGGAAAAAGGGTGTGTCCGGATCCCCATGCTTGAGGAAGCTAGAAGCCTCAACCTCTCCAATACAGTGGCCATAGCCGCATACGAATACATGAGACAACAAAATTTCCCGTCCCTTCTACAGGATGGGACTCTACACAGACTCTCTTGGGGGCAAGCAACATGAAAAAGATAGGAATCATCGGAGCCGGCAATATGGGCAGTGCCATCGCCAGAGCCCTGAGCTCAGAGAAAGATTGGCACGTGGCAGTCTATGACACCGACATGAGCAAGTTAGAGGGCCTCGGTGATTGTACGATCGCCAAATCACTGCAAGAGCTTCTTCAGAGTGAGGATCTGCTCTTGCTTGCAATTAAGCCTCAAGTGCTTCCATCCCTCTACCCCCTCTTGCGTAACCTCGGCTCGAGGCAAAAGAAGTGGATAAGCATTGCAGCAGGGGTCAGCCTGGAGACACTGACAGAAAACCTCGGCACTGAAAATGTTGTGCGATACATGCCCAATCTCGCCGCCCAGGTACGGCAGTCCGTCACTGCAGTAACCCCTGGAGCCAAGGCTTCAGACTCCCTGAAGGAGACCTCCATGGCGATAGCACAGCTGTTCGGCTCGGCCTTTCTCCTCCCTGAGGATCAGATAGCGGCTTTTACCGGCATAAGCGGCTCAGCTATTGCCTATGTGTTCCAATTTCTCCACGCCATTGCCATGGGTGGGGTCAGTGAGGGAATTCCCTATCCTCAAGCTCTGGCGATAGCACGCGATACCTGCCTAAGTGCTGTAGCCTTACAGAAACAAGAGGACGCCAACCCTATCGCGCTTGCCACCAAGGTCTGCTCTGCCGGAGGGACGACCATCGAGGGGATGCGCTCCCTCGCCGAAGGAAACTTTGATGCCACTGTAATGGCTGCAGTTTCGGCATCGAGCGACAAGTTCCGGCTCCTGGAAAAAATGGCCGGCCAGAACAGACAATGAACCTTGTACTTTGAATATCATACTAATGAGGAAGTATCATGATTGACTTGAAAGAACTTAAAGAGAGACGGGACGAGATAGCCCAGAATATCAGCAACCGTTACATGAATGTCGACATAGATGAGATAATCGTCTTGCAAGAGAAACGCTCTGCCTTACTACAGGAGAGCGAGGCGTACAGGGCAAAACGAAATGAGAATGCCCAGAAGATGAAGGCCAAACTCGACAAAGAGACCCGCGATGCCTACATTGCAGAAGGAAAGCAAATCAAGGAGACCATCGCCAAACTGGAGACAGAACTCGCTGTAGTCGAAACGGCTTTCCAGGAAAAGGCGAGAACCATCCCCAACTACGCCCATGAGGACGCACCCATCGGGAAAGAGGACAAGGACAGCACAACAGTGAAACTGGTTGGGCAGGTCCCCACTTTCTCATTCAAGCCCAAGGACCATGTCCAGCTTGGAGAGAGTCTGGACCTCATTGACTTTGATTCGGCCACCAGGGTATCGGGACCCAAGTTCTACTACCTGAAAAACCAGGCTGTGATCCTCCAGATGGCGATGGAACGCTATGCCCTTGATATAGTGATGAAAAATGGCTTTACCCCTTTCATCACCCCAGACATCGCCAAAGAGGAAATCCTTCTCGGCATCGGCTTTAACCCCCGAGGGGAAGAGAGCAACATCTACAACCTCGAAGGTACCGATACCTGCCTGGTAGGGACAGCGGAGATAACCCTTGGAGGGTACTATGCAAACCAGATTCTCGACAGGAAAAAGCTCCCTATCAAGATGTGCGGGCTCTCCCACTGTTTCCGTCGCGAAGCAGGAGGGGCTGGACAGTACTCCAAAGGTCTGTACCGTGTGCACCAGTTCTCCAAGCTGGAGATGTTCATCTACTGCCTCCCTGAGGAGAGCGAACACTATCACAACCTTATCTTAGGTATAGAAGAGGAAATATTCAGCGGTCTGGGACTCGCCTACCGTGTAGTCGATACAGCTACCGGCGACCTGGGCTCCCCCGCCTACCGAAAGTTTGATATCGAGGCCTGGATGCCAGGACGTGGAGAAGAGGGCGAATACGGTGAAGTCACCTCCACAAGCAACTGCACCGATTACCAGGCGCGGGCACTGGGTATCCGCTATCGTGATGATGAAGGCTCCACCCAGTTCGTCCACATGCTCAATGGGACAGCCATCGCCCTCAGCCGGGCCATGGTCGCTGTGTTGGAGAACTTCCAGAATGAGGACGGATCGGTCACGATTCCACCCTCATTGGTACCCTATACCGGATTTGACCGGATAGAAGCACTGTAACAAGGATTGGAACAAGCAATGTATACAAGCGCACTCACTACAGATTTTTATGAGCTTACCATGATGCAGGGATACTTCAACGAAAAACATAACCCTGATGTCGTCTTTGAGATGTTCTACCGTACCAATCCTTTTGAGGGCGGGTACGTGATATTTGCCGGGCTCAACGATTTTCTAGACAAGCTTGAGGGTCTCTCTTTCAGTGATGAGGATATTGAGTACCTTGCCGGTCTCAACACCTTCAGCCCTGAATTTCTGGAGTACCTGAGAGGGTTCTCCTTCTCTGGAGACATCTATGCGATGTCAGAAGGGACGGTGGTCTTCCCTGGAGAACCTTTGGTTCGAGTCCATACCAACCTCATCGAAGCCCAGCTCATCGAGAGCCTGATGCTCAACAACCTGAACTTCCAGAGCCTGATAGCCACCAAGGCTTCCAGGATATCCTTAGCCTCCAGACGCGGTTCGCTCATGGAGTTCGGCTTGAGACGTGCCCAAGGCCAGGACGGAGCCCTGACCGCCTCTAGAGCGGCATTCATTGGAGGGGCCCAAGTCACCAGCAACACCCTTGCAGGCAAGACTTACGGCATTCCTGTGGTCGGCACCATGGCCCACTCATGGGTCATGAGCTTCCCCTCCGAGCTGGAATCCTTCAGAGCCTTCGCCAAGTATTACCCTGACAACACCATCTTGCTCATAGATACCTACGACACCCTGGGATCCGGCATAGAGAACGCTATTATTGTCGGCCTTGAACAGAAGAAAAAAGGCAAGAAGATCGGTGTCAGAATCGACAGCGGAGACCTCGCCTATCTTCCCCGTGTGGTGCGCAAAAAGTTAGATGATGTCGGTCTTCACGATGCAACCATAGCAGTCTCAAGCGATCTCAATGAGGAGATCGTACAGACGCTCATCCACGATGAGGTTCCCATCGACAGCTGGGGCATCGGCACCCATCTGGTGACCGGAGGCAAGCAATCGGCTCTCAACGGGGTTTACAAGCTTGTGGCAAAACAGGATAACGGAGGGCCCCTGACCCCTACCATGAAGATATCCAACACCTATGAAAAGACCACCAACCCTGGGATCAAACAGGTCTGGAGGTTTTTCGACCGTGAGGAAGGGGCCTTGGCCGACCTGATCACCTTGGAAAATGAAAAAATCACCAAAGGCAAGTCATATACTTTTTTCCATCCCTTCTCTGAAGTGGATTTCTTTGAAATGGTTCCCACCCGCTACGCCACATGCGTCCCCCTGCTAACCATGAAGGTCAAGGGAGGCAAGCGCATCGGGGAGAAGCCTACCTTGCAGGAGATACAGAAGTTCTCCATCGAAAATGTCTCGCATTTTCATAAGACCTACTTGCGCCAGATAAACCCGCATATCTACAAGGTCAGCCTCTCTTCAAAACTGAAGAAGATGAAGATGGACCTGCTTGTAGCGCAAAGGAAAAAGGCAAAGGAAGAGGTAGTCTACTAGATCAAATTCGTTCAACACGGAATCGGAGCACTGTTTTCAGTCGCTCCGATTCTGTTTTCTTAGGGTTTGAGAGATATATTTCACGGTGGGTCGCATCAATTCTTTGAAGCCGGTTATCAAGGCTGAAGCGATTCATCCTTGCAAAGGAACGGTTCTCCATGGAATAGGGACCGACATGCATCATGGTAACACACAGCCCATCCTCGATACGCCTAAACTTAGCATCCTTCACCAAGATGCCTTTGGCAAAACTACACCTCTCGGCCACCTTGGAAAAAATCGCTTCATTCACAAACGGAGGTTGGGCTATCATGCTTGTCCACCGCCATCTATCCATGTTCTCCACTTCAACGGCACTCCAGAGGCCCTCAAGAGGTGCAACGACAAACTCCCGGTACCATGGCTCATCCTTAAACTCCATTTTCAGCGTGTAACTCAGCTGATACAGGAGTTCAACAGCCTTGTCGTATGCCTCATCCAGCGGGGAACCTTCGCCCTCAACAACAAAATACGGACAAGGTGGCACGGTTACCAACGAGGGCTCGGTTTTGGGGGAGTAGAGAGACTTGAATTGCTTCTTACGGTTGAATGGTTCCATGATCAACTCCTACACACAAGCTATTATGGCTACGGTTATAGCCATGGCGACCTGTTGCCTCCAAGCCGGAGAGATGATATTTCGGGCTTCACCCTCATTTGACAAGAATCCCAACTCAAGCAGGACTGCAGGGCCCCTGCTCGCATTGAGCACATAAAGGTCTCTCTCCTTTATCCCCCTGTTACGGGACGTGACCATCCTTTGCGAGAGCACTTCCTCAAACGTCTGGGCAACAAAGAGGTTCCGCTGATTGAGCAACCTGTTAAGCTCCAAGGCGGTAAAAGGGGCAAACAGGGGAATATTCTTGATAGGGGTATGTTCATCCAGGAAGGCGACACGTTTTTCCTGACGTTTGGTCAGCACTTCAAAGCCTGAGGCTTCGCGACTCTGGGCACTGTTGACGTGAATGGAGACAAAGAGCAGGCTGCTCTGGGGAGGAAGTTCCGTACTGTAGGCAACCCTTGACCTTTCGGCGAGGGAAACATAGGTATCATCAGTGCGCGTCATGACCAGTCGAAGATCGGGTCTCTCGACCGAAAGCAGTGAGTACACCCTTTTGGTAATGTCCAGCACAAGCTCACTCTCATTGATCGTGCCCCCGCTGAAACCGTAGGAGGCGCTCGTCCCCGGATCCTTGCCCCCATGACCTGCATCAAGCACTACAGTGGATACAGGCAAGGAGAACGGGTCCTTTGCCGCAAGCAACGGCGAAAGGCAGAGGACAAGCACAATGAAGCAGAAGGCGAGCAGTCGCTTTTTCACATCAAGTTTTCTCCCAATGTTCGAGCAGTTGGAAGAAATCACTCTTCTGCAGCCAGAGCAATCGTTTTTTCACCTCATCAGAAAGGGCATCCTTGTCAACGAACCCCTTATACTTGCGTATGATGTTTTTCCCTTTGAACTGCTGGACAGAGAGAGCCTTGGTGTAGCAACGTTTGTAGCCTTCACTTTCACTGCGGTCCTCAATGACTGACTGGCGGTCAGTGAATTGCATCAGAAGATGGGAGGATGCTTTCACCGTATGTCCCAACAGGTAACACCTTATCCCCCAATCGAGGACCTGAAAATACTCACTGTGAATCTTTTCATCGAACCCTCGAAGGCGTTGGAAGAGTGCACGGTCATACATGCCTAGAGCCATGACCGGATAGAGCGTATTCTCTCCTCCGGGAAGGTCGGCTGTGGGGAAATGGGAACGGGGTTCCAGTTTTTTTTCCTCAAGATACGGCGAGCGTATCGTCGGAACTATCTCCTTGTCCATATTGGCTATGAGGGAGGCAATGGCTGCGGGAGCCTCTTTTTGCCCCATGAGCGAAAAAAGAGCCGCCCCGTCAAAACGCACCAGAAGCAGATCGCTGCGGACAATGAGGAAGTAGCTGGTCTGACACTCATTAGCCACAGCATTGACCATCTCTCCGGTAAAGGCTGAGGAAGGGAATACAAGGAATGTGACCTCCTTGTACGCTTCTTGCATCTCCGTTATGTCCAACCTACCCTCTTGGGTTACAACATGCAGTGCATAATTCATATTCTCCACATACCAGCTGAGATTCTCAATAAGCTGTTCGGGTGTGCCTGTGTCGAGGATACCGATGGCCAGCTGCTCTGTATTGTGCAGCTGATTCATCCGCGATCCCAGGTCGAGGCGTCTTCTGTATATCCTGTAGTTACTCGTCATCGTCTAACAGCACCAAATCCTCCGGACGGAACAGTACGTCCTTATGTCCTTCACCCAGCAGGCAGAGGATGTCACGGCTCTCATGTCCTGCGATTTTTGCTATGTCCGTACTGTTGAGATAAGGCGCGGCTTTGGCAAAAGCCTTGCCGTCTGTCGTACAGATCTCAACAACATCCCCGGCTTCAAACCCGCCTTCAACCCGCACCACCCCTTTGGGCAGCAAGCTTTTGTGGGAGAGGAGGGCTTTCTTCGCCCCTTCGTCGACCACTATCGTCCCGAGGTGGGAGTTGTTGAGAAGCCAGCGCTCGCGTTGGCTCATGCGCTTCTTGGGATGGATATACGTGCCCAAAGGCTCGCCGTCCATCAGGCGGACCAGAACATCGGGCTCATACCCACTGGCTATGATGGAACCACAACCGCCATTAGCAGCAATCTTTGCGGCAAGCAGCTTGGTCTTCATGCCGCCTGTGGAGAAGAGGCTTCCCGCACCGCCTGCACAGGCAAGTATCTCGTCGTCAAGAATCTCTATATCCCTGATCAGCTCAGCCTTAGGGTCTTTCTTGGGATCTGAAGTATAGAGCCCGCTGATATCTGTGAGGATGATCAGAAGGTCGGCATCAATCTTGCTTGCGACCATTGCACTCATGCGGTCATTATCGCCAAAGGCCGAACCTATCTCGGCAGTACTGACGGTGTCGTTCTCATTAAAGATGGGAATCACACCCAAGTCCAAAAGGGTAAAGGAGCTGTTCCTAAGATTCACATAGGTATGGCGGTTGTTCATCTCCTTGCGGGTAAGCAATATCTGCGAACATAGCACCCCGTGCTTCTTGAAAGCCCTTCGATAACTGCTCATAAGCAGCGGCTGACCGATAGAGGCACAGGCCTGGCGCATGGCGACCTGCTTGACAGGACCTTTCAGCTTCAACTCCTTGGCCCCCATCCCGATGGCCCCTGATGTCACCAACAGAACCTGCAGGCCCTTCTGCTGCAACTGGACAAGTTGCCCGGCGATGCGGTCAATGCACCCCTCATCAATTCCGTCCTTGGTGGAAAGCAGGTTCGTGCCTACTTTCACCACGACCCTCTGTATCGCGGATAGGTCTCGATTCATTTCGCATCCCCCGCTATGACACTCTGCCCTTCAGTGTCCAGTTCTGTATGGAGGAAAGCCTTCGCTTCAGGGCCGCTGTAGGTGGAGACTGTCTGGCCGCTGCCGCTGAGAAGCCACTTGCTGCTCATAAGGCCCGAAAGCCCCACAGGACCGCGAGCATGGATCTTTGCCGTGCTGATCCCGACCTCGGCCCCCAGGCCGAAGCGGAATCCGTCGGCAAATCGTGTGGAACAGTTGGCGAAGACATCAGCGGAATCAACGTCGCGCATAAAGCGCCTGATGGCACTCTTATCCTCACTGATTATCGCATCGGTATGCCTGGAGCCATAGCTGGCTATATGTTCCATCGCCTCTTCAATGTCTTGCACTATCCGGATATTCAACTCCAAAGCGAGATACTCCATCAGATAGTCCCCTTCCTTGAAGGGTGTGCAAAAGATAAGCGAAGCGGTGGCTTCATCTCCATGGATGCTGACTCCCTTCCCGCTCAGAGCCGCAGCGACGAGAGGGATAAATTCCTCGGCAACACTCTTGTGCACCAAGAGCGTCTCGATAGCATTGCAGGCCGCCGGATACTGTGTCTTTGCGTCAACGGCACAGGCTACGGCCTTTTGCAGGTCAGCACTTTCATCCACATACATGTGGCAGATGCCGTCTGCATGCCCAAGCACCGCTATATGTGTATTGTCCATGACATACCGGACAAAGGCATTCGAGCCCCTTGGGATAAGCAGGTCTATCGCATCATCCATCTTCAGCATCGAACTAACATCGCTGTGACTTTCCAACAGGGTAACCCACTCCTCGCCCAGAGGTGAGGATCGGGCACTCCTCTTGATGGAAGCGACCAAGGCAGAGTTCGTCCTGAAAGCCTCCTTGCCACCTTTGAGTATTATACCGTTGCCGCTTTTCAGGCAGAGAGAGACTATCTGCACCAAGGCATCCGGGCGAGCCTCAAAGATCATGCCGATGACCCCTATCGGAAAACTGACCCGTTCCAGCAGCAGGCCCTCGTCGAGAAGCCTGCGTTCCAGAACCTCTCCTATGGGGTCTTTAAGCGTCGCCACCTGACTAAGGCCGAGCTGTACTGATGCAAGCTTATCCTCATCGAAAACCAATCTCTTGATTAGTGCGTCTGAGAGCTGAGACTCCCTGGCTTCTGTAATATCCAAACTGTTCGCTTCCTTGATCAGAGCCCAGTCCCTAGACAAGCCCTCCCTAATCGAGCGCAACAGGGCGTTACGTGCTGACTCGCTACTGCCTGAAAGCATGGTAGCGCTCTTTTTCAGCCTCTGTATATCTTCTTGAATGCGTCTGCCACCCATTTGGTAACCTCTTTGTTATAGTATGTATACAGTAAACTGAATAAGGGAAGGTATCAAGGAGAAAACAGAGGGTCCAATTGGCAAAATGCGATTGCATTTCCATAAATACAATGGTAAACTGCATCCGGTCTTACCAATTAAAGGAGCTCTGAACTATGAAAAAAACGGTACTTTTCCTCTTGGTCCTGGCACTATCCCTACCTTTGTTCGCCCAAGGACCTGCAGAGATGCAGGGACAAGTGAGCGACTCCTTCCGTGCTACAGATGCAAACGGCAGGACTCTCCTGCTGGATGAAACGCCAACTTCGGTCATGATAGCAGGTAAGGCTGCAGTCATGCCGGCTAATGCGCTCTTTCTTTTCCCTGAGGTTGAAGCCATGGATTTGCAGCTCTCCAAAACGGACCAGGGCCTGGGGGATTTTTTTTCCCTGCTGCGCCCTTCCCTGGATGAAACGCCCAGATTTTCCCAGCGGGCAAGTGTGGAGGAGATACTCTCCCAAAATCCCGAGCTTGTCCTGATCAAGGCCGCACACTATGAGTCGATAGGACAGAAGCTCGACCAGCTCGGAGTGCCGAACTTCACCATGAACCTGGAAACCTATGATGAGTGGAAAACTGAGATAAGGGAATTGGGCAAACTGCTGAGAAACACTGCCCGGGCACAAGAGATTCTCGCCCTCTATGAAAACCGCTTGAATACCATCACTGACAAGGTAAGCACCTTAGCTGGTGATGAAAAGGTCAGGGTATTGCTGCTGCAAGGTGTAAGCAGTGACAATGTCAACTCCTTCAAGGTCGCACCAGACGCTTGGATGCAGAGCTGGATAGTCGACCAGGTGGGCGCCAATGCCGTATGGAAGGGAGCTAATGTCGCCTCCAGCGGCTGGTCTACCGTATCATTTGAACAGATAGCGGCTTGGGATCCCCAGGTCATCTATATTGTAAGTTATAAGAGCAGTTCCGAGCCTTTTGTCGAGGAAGTGTACAATTCTCCCCTTTGGGCCAGCCTGAAAGCCGTACAGAACAAACAGGTAAAGGGATTCCCTGCAGATGTGATGAGCTACATGCAGCCGGTGTCCAGCTGGATACTCGGAGCTGAGTGGATGGCCAAGGATCTCTACCCCGAATTTTTCACTGATATGCGAATGGAGGATCAGGTACGCTCATTCTATAGGGAGATGTACGGTATCAATGAGAGTGAAAAACTCGATTATCTTGTAGGACGCTTCAATGCCTCTATAGCTGCGAACAAAAAATGATGGAAACAGAACGTACCTACCGCAGTGAAGCCAAGCGCAACAGGCGTATCCTGCTGCTGCTTCTCACAACCTTGCTTCTGCTCTCCGTCCTCTTCCTGTTTGCTGGAAGATACCCCAAGGGGGGATTAACCTTCCCCAGCGACCTTGCGACCAACCATCTGATGCAAAATATCATGCTCAATGTCCGTCTGCCCAGGATACTGCTCGCCCTCATAGCAGGGGCGATACTCAGTGCCGCGGGCTTTACCTTCCAGATGCTTTTCTCCAATCCTTTGGTAGAGCCGGGATTCCTCGGCGTCAGTCAGGGATCGGCTTTTGGGGCAGCACTTGTCATCGTAGCCGGAACCAACAATTCAGCCATGGTGCAGGTCAGTGCAACTTTTTTCGGACTGCTCGCCCTGGGCGCCTCTTACTTCCTGGCAAAACGGTTTCGTTTTGGAGGTTGGCTGCTCAGGCTTGTGCTCTCCGGCATTGCCGTTTCAGCAATCTTCTCCTCAGCCCTTGGGGTGGTCAAGTTGGTTGCCGAACCCACAAAGGACCTTCAGGACATCACATTTTGGATGATGGGAGGCCTATGGAACAGCAACTGGAAGCAAATACTCACCATCATGCCGGTAGTGCTCGTCTGTCTGGCTATCCTGTTCAGCTACCGCTGGAGAATGAACCTGCTCTCCTTGCAGGAGAAGAGCGCCTACTCGGTAGGGCTCAACCCCAAGGTGGACAGGACTGTCCTACTGGTCGTTGCCACGGTAGGGACGACCCTGACAATCTCCTTGACAGGCCTCATAGGATGGGTAGGTCTCATCATGCCCCATCTAGCCCGGAAACTGTTCGGATCCGACAGCAAGGCAGCCCTTCCCGGCTCAATGGTGATGGGTTCGCTGTTCCTGCTGTTGTGTGACACCGTAGGCAGGACGCTCCTTCCTACGGAGATACCCATAGGGCTGCTCACCAGCTTTATCGGAGCGATAATCTTCATTGTGATCCTTTCGCTCAAGCACCAGGGGGGCAAGGCATGACAGCTCTCAAAATAGACAATCTCAGCTTTACCTACCCAAGCGGGACCAGAGCCCTCTCGAATGTCTCCCTTGAGGTAGGACAATTCACAACCCTTGCACTGCTCGGCTCGAACGGTGCGGGGAAAAGCACGCTTTTGGACCTGCTTTTCGGCTGGAAGCCTTCCTCGAACATCTTTCTGTTTGGAAAACCGCTGAAGGAGTACGGCAGGAAGGAATTGGGAAGAAACATAGCCCTTGTCCCTCAGAGCGAACACTACAACTTCTCTTTCACCCTGCTGGAGTATACGCTCTTCGGCAGGGCACCTTACCTGAAAGAGATGGCCTCTCCCTCCGACGGGGATGTCCGTATTGCTTATGAGGCACTTGAAATGGTAGGGATGGCTTCCTTTGCAAAGAGGTCAGTCACCACCCTCTCCGGTGGTGAAAGCCAGCTGGTCCTCATAGCCCGTGCCATAGCTCAGGGGAGCAAGGTCCTCCTCTTGGACGAACCGACCTCTGCCTTAGACCCTGCCAACAGGAGAAAAGTCATCGAGATACTCAACCTGCTTCACGACCAGGGAAAGACAATCATCTTTACGACTCATGATGCGCAGTTTGCCTATGAGTTGGCTACGCATGTGGCGATGCTCAAGGGCGGCAAATTGCTCTCCTTCGGTACAAAAGAGAGGGTAGTCACCAGTTCTCTGCTGACCACCCTCTATGATACTGAAATGACCGTATGCACGGTTGGAGAAAAGACCCTTATTTACTGAGGCCTACAGTTCCAGAGGAACAAATGAGAAGCTGCTCACATCAAATAGTCCTATATCGGTGAGCTTATAGGCAGGTATCACCGGCAACGCCATGAAACTGAGGGTCGTGAATGCGTCCAGGTCCTTGGGTAGGGAGAATTCCTCCTGCCCAACCTCATGCAGGTTATCCAGGGCTTTGGCGATCTCCAGGCTGCTCTTATCACTCATCAGGCCGCCTATGGGCAGGGCAAGCGAGGCAAGGACCTTGCCATCCTTGACCAGGGCCATCCCTCCCCCGAGACGTATGAGATGCTCTACAGCAAAAGCCATATCCTGATCATTGTCTCCTGCTACAACTATATTGTGCGAATCATGTCCTACCGATGAGACTATCGCCCCACCCTTCAATCCAAGGCCCCTGATCAGGGCAACACTCATGTTGCCTGTTCCCTTGTGCCTTTCGATCACGGCAAGCTTGACGATATCAACATCCGGATCATGCACCCATTTCCCCTCTTCAAGCTTTACCTCAGCCTCTCCGGCTTTGGTCACTACTCCCCCAGCAACGATATCGATTATACGCACATGTGATTTCTTCAGAGGAAGTTCGAACCGGGAGACGGAAAACCCTTTGACGTGCATCTTGCCGGCGACCTTCTTGTCATGATGGGGAGGGATCTTCGTGAGAATCTGTCCGTCGCGGGCAACCAATTCACCTCCTATATAGACACGGCTCATTGAAAAATCCGTAAGGTCATTGCAGAGCACCAGGTCAGCTCTCAGCCCGGGGGCGATCCCTCCGCGGTCTTTGAGATTATAGCACTCGCTGCTGTTGATAGTCGCCATGCAGATGGCCTCTATGGGATCAAGACCATCAGAGACGGCAATGCGCACGTTGTTGTTGATATGTCCATCCTTCAGGATGCTCTTGGGTTGCCGGTCGTCCGTACAGAAGAGGCAGCGCCTGCTGTTGGAAGGGGTCACCCCGCCGAGCAAGCCCAAGACATTCTTACAGGCAGAACCTTCACGGAGCATGACATACATGCCGCGACGCACCCTACTGTGCAACTCTTCAGCTGTCTCACACTCATGGTCAGTCCTGATACCGGTGGAGGCATAGGCATCCAGGTCGGAACCAAAGATCGCAGGGCTATGTCCATCGGTGGGTTTTCCCACCTTCCTTGCTTCCAGTATCTTGTCCAACACAAGGTCATTACCAGCTATTATCCCCGGATAGTCCATCATCTCCCCAAGCCCCAGCACCCGATCATGTCCGATGCGCTTCGCTATTTCAGGGGCATGCAAGACCGCACCGCTATTTTCAAACTCAGTGGACGGGACGCATGAGGGGACCATGAAGAATGCTTGCAAGGGGGTGTTTTCCGTTGCCCTGATCATATAGTCCAGTCCTGCAAGACCCGTCACATTGCACAGTTCATGGGGATCCGCCACCACTGTAGTGGTACCGCAAGGGACCACCAGGTTGGAAAACTCCTCAGGGGTACTGTGTGAAGACTCTATGTGCACATGGGCGTCGATGAAACCGGGGAGAAGATACTTTCCTTTGGCATCAACAACCTCTTTGCCCCGCCCTTTCCCACTTTTGGCAAAGCCACAAATGAGTCCATCAGCGATGAGCAGGTCAGAAGAGAACCACTCTTTGTTATATACATCAAGAATGTGAGCCCCTGTTATGCAAAGGTCAGCCTCTTGGCGACCTGTGGCCACATCTAAAACACGCTTCATTTGTTCTTTGATCTGTCTGCTTTGAGGCATGTCTCCTCCTTTATCTAGAATAACACATGTTCTTACTTCCCAGTGTACCATCTTACATTGATAGTTCAAGGGGGAGGATTAGTGAAATTTGTCCAAAAACTAAATTTACATAAAAATTCAATATCATATCATTTCAATTTACAATACTTCTGTATATATCATATTTTCTCTTTAATTTAAAGGTATTTTGTAATTTAAAAATGTTAAAATAGTAACGAAACACTCAAAAATAAAGATTTTACTGTACTACTCCATACTCTTGTACTAGAATAGAACCGACAATCATCTGCAAGGAGTGCATCGATGGAAAAATTCTTTAAACTTAAAGAAAGAAAGACGGACGTCAAGACAGAAGTATTGGCAGGAATTACAACATTCCTCACCATGGCTTACATTCTTGCCGTCAACCCTGGAATCCTCTCAGACACTGGAATGGATTTCTCCAAGGTTTTTGCAGCAACTGCTATAGCTTCTGCAATAGCCACGCTGGTAATGGCCCTTTTGGCAAACTTGCCCTTTGCATTGGCCCCGGGAATGGGACTGAATGCGTTCATGGCATATACTGTCGTATTGGGCATGGGACATTCTTGGCAGTTTGCCCTTACCGCTGTTTTCGTTGAAGGTATCATCTTCCTGATCCTGACTGCCGTCAATATCAGGGAAGCTATCGTCAACAGCATCCCGGCAAACATCAAACGGGCTATCGGAGTTGGTATCGGCCTCTTCATTGCCTTCATCGGAATGCAGAATGCAGGAATCATCATCGGAGGCGCCACTCTTGTCGGCCTCAACCCCGGCTGGTTCACAGGAAGCGCTGGTGTTGCGATGATCGGTCTTATCATCACTGGAATTCTATTGGCCTTTAAAGTGAAGGGCGCCCTTTTGATCGGAATCATAGCAACCACCATCATAGGAATTCCTTTTGGAATTACCAAATATGCAGGCGGTTCCTACGTTCCCCCAGCCCCCTACTTCTTCCCCTTTGAATTCTCCAACATCCTCTCCATTGATTTTGTCGTAATCACATTCACCTTCCTGTTTGTGGATATGTTCGATACGGTCGGCACTCTCATCGGTTGTGCCACCAAGGCTGACATGATCCAGGAAGATGGCTCCATTCCTAACTGTAAGGAAGCTCTTTTTGCCGACGCAGTCGGAACCACCGTCGGTGCTGTTCTTGGTACCTCAACGGTCACCACTTTTGTGGAGTCCTCCTCAGGTGTCGTAGAAGGCGGACGCACGGGATTGACAGCACTTACTGTTGCAATTCTCTTCGCCCTCTCCCTTTTCTTCGCACCACTGTTTGCTTCTATTCCCAGTGCTGCAACTTCTCCCGCACTGATCATCGTTGGTGTCATGATGATGACTCCTGTCAAGGACATCGAATGGGACGATATGACCGAAGCCATTCCTTCCTTCTTGACCATCATCTTCATGGTTGTTGCTTACAGCATCGCCGATGGTATCATGTTCGGAATCCTCTCTTTCGTCCTCTTGAAACTTTTCACCAAGAAGTCCAAAGATGTTTCCGTAATGACATGGGTAGTTTTTGCCCTGTTCGTTCTCAAGGTTGTATTCAGCGCCCTATAAGCGTTAAGAACGAGAAATGGGCTCCATCAGAGGAGCCCATTTTTTACGTCCAGACTACTCAAGAGTTCACTAATGCTGTAGAATTACGGTAAAAGAAGAGGGGTGTTATGCGAAAGGACTATCAGAAGCTCAATACAAGCTATACATATCTTGTTACAGGGAGTGCCGGCTTCATCGGCTTTCATCTTACCAAACAGCTGCTAGAACTGGGATGCAGGGTAATAGGCTATGACAATCTCAACGATTACTACGATCCAGCCCTAAAGATGGCAAGACTGGAAGTCCTCTCTCAACATGATTTGCTCTTCACCTTTATCGAAGGGGATCTCGCTGACAAGGAAAAACTTGACGCCACCTTCGCTGAATTCAAGCCGCAAATAGTGGTGAACCTTGCTGCCCAGGCAGGAGTTCGCTACAGCATAGACAATCCACAGGCCTACCTGCAAGCGAACCTGGTAGGTTTTTTCAATGTGTTGGAAGCTTGCAGGCATTTTCCTGTCAAACATCTGCTCTATGCCTCATCAAGCTCAGTCTACGGGATGAACAGCAAGATCCCATTCTCCACCGCCGACAAGAGCGACAGCCCTGTCAGCCTCTATGCGGCAACCAAGAAATCCAACGAGCTGCTCGCCCACTCTTATTGTCACCTGTATGGCATACCCTCGACCGGGCTGAGATTCTTCACTGTTTACGGACCCTACGGCCGGCCCGACATGGCGTATTTCTCCTTCACTGAAAAGATCCTTGCGGGAAGAACCATAAAGGTCTTCAACCAGGGAGACATGTACCGTGACTTCACCTATATCGATGATATAGTCGAAGCCCTCCAGAGGATCCTCTGCAATCCTCCCCTTCCCAATGAACAGGGAAACAAGTACAAGCTCTACAACATTGGCAACAACAGTCCGGAAAAACTCCTGTATTTCATTGAAACCTTGGAAAAATCCCTGGGAAGGAAGGCAAAGATAGAGTTCCTGCCCATGCAACCAGGTGATGTGTACCAGACCTATGCGGATGTTTCTGCCCTTATGGAGGACTTCGACTTCAAGCCTGATACTGCCCTTTCAGTCGGCATTGACCGGTTCGTACAGTGGTACAAGACCTATTATGATATCTGATCCCACACAAGGGATTTTTTTCCAACACAGGTGCTCTCCAAACATGGAAACCGCTCCTGCTTCTCTGCTATGATGAAAGGCATGTACGACGTAATCATTATCGGCGGAGGGGCGGCTGGCCTGTTCCTAGCTGCGAACATAACAGGAAAAAACGTATTGCTTCTGGAAGGAACTCCCCGTTTAGGCAAAAAGCTCCTTATCACGGGAGGAGGGATGTGCAACCTCACCAACAATAAGGACACCTCATCATTTCTCAAGCACTTTGGGAACAAAACCCAGGCCAACTTCCTCAAACCTGCCCTGCTGAACCTGACTACACGGCAAACAAGGCTCTGGTTTGAAAGCCATGGCTTGCCACTGACCGAGCGTGATGATGGGAAGCTCTTCCCCTCATGTATGAGAGCAGAGGCTGTGGTGGACCTCCTGAAGGGAGAAGCATCAAGGAACAAGGTTGAAGCAAAGACCAATGCAAAGGTTATTTCGCTAACCAAAGACGAACAAGGCGAAACCTATACCGTACACACTGAACACGAGCAGTTCCAAGCAAAGGCAGTTGTACTGACTACCGGAGGGATGAGTTACCCGGCAACCGGCAGCGATGGATCCGGTTTCGCTCTGGCTAAAATGTTGGGCCATAGCATCGTCTCCCCTTCCCCGGCCCTCGTAGCCATTTCAGTAACTGGCTATCCTTATACCTCCATAGCCGGCAACTCTATCAGAGAATCTCTGGTTGAGTTCTTCCATGCCGGGGATACCAAGCGGTACACTCTGTCAACTGGGGATTTGCTCTTCACCCATGACGGACTCTCAGGCCCTGTAATACTGAACAATTCACGAGAGATTAGAAAGGGTGATCGTATGAAGGTCTCCCTTCTTCCCTGCTCAAACAGGGAGACACTGAGAGATGACCTGGTCGAACTGGTTGCAAACAACCCTAAAAAACAACTTTACACCCTTTTGAAACAAGAGGGCATCATAGCACACCTGGCCGAACGGCTGCTCGAATCACTTTCCCTGACAACCCAGACCACCTGCGCTAACCTCACCAAGGAAAAAAGAAAGGACCTCATTGAGTTGCTGAGTGCACACCCATTCACCGTCTCTTCAAAAAAAGGATTCAATGCTGCCATGGTAACAGCGGGAGGGATCTCCCTGCCAGAGGTCGACCGCAAGACCCTGGAGTCGAAAATCCATAAGGGGTTTTATTTTTGTGGAGAGATACTGGATATTGATGGGGATACAGGCGGGTATAACTTGCAGGCGGCATTTTCAACTGCAAAACTAGCAGCTGATGCTATAATGAAGTAAAGGATTTCAGATCGTACCATACAGGAGGGACAGATGGATTTTAGTTGGACGACCATACGGGTAAATGATATGGAAGAATCATTGGCTTTCTACCAGGAAATTGTGCAATTGCCATTGCAAGGCAGATCAGATCTTGAAGGTGGCATGGAACTCGCTTTCCTTGGTTCGGGGGAGACAAAAGTCGAACTGATCTGGCGAAAGGGCGAGAAGCCTGCCCACTACGGACAGGACATCTCTATGGGTTTCTTTGTGGATGACCTCGATGTCATGATGAAGTTTGTCACCGATAGAGGAATCCCTATCTTGGGAGGCCCCTTCAAGCCCAATGAACATATCAGGTTCTTCTATGTCCTAGATCCCAATGGACTTCGCATCCAATTTGTGGAGCAGAAGAAGAGACTTTAATTCAACTCCTGAAATTCGGACTAAAGGAACCTCACCCCATCCCCACCTCTATGTTGGGTGGTCTGGATTGGGGTTTCTTTTCATGGACAGGTCCAATCCGGACACATCTTCGAAACATGCTGGCCCTTACTGATCAAGAGGTCAGGATTTCTCCTGACCTCATGTCCGATCGCCGATAAGCGAACCTTACTTGATTCTCTTCTTTGCCTCGGCAAGCAGCTCTTCCAACTTCGCAGAAGGGTTCTGGAACTTGGCGAGGAACATCATAGCTGCGATGATGTAAGGCTTGTAACTTGCTTCCTTATAGAGTGGGACAAGATACTTGTCAAAGACAGCTTCCTCAACCTCACCCTCCTTGCAGGAGACACCTGTGATGTCGGCAGGCAAGCAGTGCATGTAGAGGGCTTCACCATCCTTGGTGGTCTTCATCAAATCTTCAGTACAGGTCCAATTCTTGTATTTGGCGTTACTGGCGAGGCAACTCTGCTCAAGTGCATGCAGGGCCTTCTCATCATTATGCTCAACGATCTTAGTCCTTTCTTCCATGACAGCAAAGGGAGCCCAGCTCTTGGGATAGACAATGTCTGCATCCTTGAAAGCCTCTTCCATGGTCTTTACCCTCTTATAGGAACCACCGCCCTTCTTTGCATTTTCCTTTGCAATCTCTTCGATTTCAGGCATCACGTTATACCCTTCAGGGTGAGCAAGGACCACATCCATGCCAAAGCGAGTGAACAATCCTATGATTCCCTGGGGGACAGAGAGGGGCTTGCCGTAGGAAGGGCTGTATGCCCAGGTCATGGCTACTTTCTTGCCCTTGAGATTTTCGACCCCACCGAAATGGTTGATGACATGAAGCATGTCAGCCATGCTCTGGGTAGGGTGGTCGATGTCGCACTGGAGGTTCACGATGGTAGGTCTCTGCTCCAGGATCCCTTCGTCATAGCCTTCCTGTACAGCATCTGCGACGGTTTTCATGTAGGTATGGCCCTTGCCAATGTACATGTCGTCACGGATACCAATGACGTCGGCCATGAAGCTTATCATGTTGGCAGTCTCACGAACTGTCTCACCATGGGCGATCTGGCTCTTTCCTTCATCCAGGTCCTGGATGGCAAGGCCGAGCATGTTGCAAGCGCTGGTAAAGCTGAATCGGGTTCGGGTCGAGTTGTCGCGAAAAACGGAGATCCCAAGTCCACTATCAAAAACCTTGGTGGAAATGTTGTTTTCGCGCATTGCACGCAAGATCTCAGCTACATCAAAGACAGCCTTGATCTCATCATCAGACTCTTTCCAAGTATGGAAAAAATCATTGAGGTACATGTCCTCAGTCTTGAGAGTCTTTAACTCCTCAATCATTTTCTTAATAGTGGCATTATCCTTCATTCGCACCTTCCTCCATAGTATTTCTAGAAAAAAACCAGACACTGGTATCATAGCACGGCCATAATCCAATGTCTAGTTTCTTTGTTGCAGTTTGTTGCAATAAGCCTTAAATCTTCCCAAGCTCCCTGAGGATCTTTTCACTTGAGAACGGCCACGAACGCATCCAGACACCGACGGCATCGTGGATGGCAATGGCTATTGCCGGAGCAGCGCCGTTGGTTGCGATTTCACTGATGGACTTGGCTCCATACGGACCCACCTCATCATTGATATCGATAAGGACAGCCTTGAAATCCTCAGGCATCTCACTAATCATGGGTACACCATAATCGGTGAGGTTAGCCGTCAGACAAACGCCATTCTCATCAATGACCATATCCTCGTAGAGCGTATGACCGATGGACTTGAGAGCAGCGCCGTACATCTGGCAAAGAGCAAGTTCGGGGTTGATCGGAGTACCCGCATCCTGCAGGGCATAGAACTTCTGCACCTTTATCTGTCCGGTGCGTACGTTCACCGCAACCTGGGCAAAGTGGGCGCCATAGGGGATGGAGTTGTGGTTCGTTGTAAATGAAGCACGTCCCATAACCTGGCCCGACCCTGTGCCGGTAAGGGCATCATGACTGAGCTTTGCATAGGAGAGGCTCTTCTTTGTCTTGGTGCTGTACACCTCCCCCGGTGCGCGGCAAACAAGGTCTTCTGCCTTCTCACCCATCTGTTTAGCGGCCTCTGCGAGCAGGTTCTTCTTCAAGTCCTCTGTAGCATAGTAGGATGCGTTTCCGCTGAAGAACGTACCGCTGGAGGCGTAGGCACCGGTATCGAAGGTACAGGAGTCAGTGTCGCCACTGATGACTGTCACCAGGTCCATCGGGACACAGAAGGCCTCACTTATCATCTTTACGCTGATGGTATCCAGTCCCGTTCCCAAATCAGCCCCACCGCTGAAGATCTGGAACGTCCCGTCGGTGAGCAGCTTCGCCCAAGCGTTCGAGTGATCAAGTCCGGGAAGACCGGATCCCTGCTGGATCATGGCAAAGCCCTTGCCGACCTTCCAGTCAGGATCATCAGGCTCCACCTTCTTGCCCCACTCGATCATCGCCGCACCCTGAACGAGCGCCTCTTCAAGGCCACAGGAGCCGACAGGAACGACGGTACCCTCTCTGCCCTCCCCAAGGCCCTTGAGAATCTCCAGCATATAGCCCGGCTCCACCTTGTTCTTAAGGGCCATCTGGTAGTAGTCGATGCCAAGCTTGTCAGCCAGCTCCGCCATACAGACCATCAGAGAGTAGGAACCCTTAGGGGCACCATAGCCCTGATAGGCTCCGGTAGGCAGGATGTTGGTATAGTAGGTAATGACATCGAACTTCATGTTGTCACATTTGAGCAAAGGCAGAGTTTTGGAACATGCATTCATGGGAACGGTAAGACAGTGGTTGCCGTAAGGACCGGTATTGGCCCGGACATCCATGTAAACGGCGGTCAGGGTACCATCCTTCTTTGCCCCCATCTTCACTGTCATCCGCATGGGGTGGCGGGTCGAGTTTGCAACAAACTCCTCCTCGCGTGTATTGCGGTAGTAGATAGGCTCGCCTGTTATCCAGGTCGCATAGCCCACAAGGTCCTCAACCAGCACATCCTGCTTGGAACCGTAACCGCCACCGACCCTCTCCTTGATGACATGAATCTTGTTTTCAGGAATTTCACAGACCCAGGCGACGATACGCCTGACGTGGAAAGGAACCTGAGTCGAGGCATGTACTACCAGCCTCCCATTGTCAATCTTCGCATAACAGAGATGCGGCTCGAGCGGGGTACACTGGATCTGACTGGTCTGGTAGGTCTGCTCGACTACGGCATCAGCTTCCTTGAACCCTTTTTCCACATCTCCTATCTGCCCATGGGCAGCTGAGGCGACGTTCCTCCGGATATCTCCGTGCAGCGGGAACTGGTAGATGACCTTGCCGTCACGAGGATCGGCCTTCTTGTTGTACTCAGCAAGATCCTCAGGAGCGCCAACCTTGTACTCAACCACACCGTTGTGAATGATCGGCGCACCCTCTTCCATGGCTTCTTCAACAGTGAAGACAGGTTTGAGCACCTCATACTCCACCTTGATGGCATCACGGGCGGCAATAGCCTGCTCCAAGGTATCCGCCACTATTGCGGCAACCCTGTCACCGACATGCCTGACCTTCTCATTGAACAGGCGCCTATCGTGCGGACTCGGCTCGGGGTTGCCCTGACCGGCCTGCATGTAAGTCACTTGAGAACTGTTCTTGTAGGTGAAAATCTCCACGACACCTTCCATAGCTAGAGCCTCTTTAGTGTCGATGCTCTTGATGTAGGCGTGAGCGTAGGGGGAACGAAGCACAACCATGCTCTTGTATCCGGGGAGTACCCGGTCCTCCACAAAGCTCTTTTCACCGGCTACCAGCTGGGGGCCGTCCACTTTGGACTTGGGTTTTCCCACATAGCTGAGATGGTCGCGGAAGGTCGGGGAGATAGCACTCTTGTACTCACCGGTCGCAAGTTTCTCCTTGGCCAGCTCAACAGCAAGATAGTAGTGCTCATATCCTGCGTCACGGATAAAAATCCCTGAAAGCACTTCGGCAACCTGTGCCCTTGAAGGGTTCTTCTCCTTCTCCAGCAACCAAGTGAGCAGCAGTGCGGCGGCAGGTGCGTTATACGCACTCTGGACAACTCCGGCATCGATCATGGCCTGCTGGACGATGCTGAGCTTACGGCTGTTGCCCAGCCCCTCTACAGTACGGATGGTCGCACCATCAGCCTGAAGGGCGAGCATCAGGTTTGCATAGACAGGCACATCATTGAAGATGATGGTGTCGCTTCCTGCAAAACCTTCCCGGTCGTCACTGTCACGGACGCTGATGTAGCCGAGTTTGACTAACAGCGAGCGTAGCGACTCACCACCTTCTACGGTTGCCTGCAGTTTCTTGTTATTTATGGTAAGAGTAATCTTGTTCATTTTACACCTCCGGAGATGAAGTTGGAAAACAGTTGGGCAATCCCCACACTAGCGATATATCGCTTGTAGGAGGAACTTCCTGTCGTGTCATCCTTCGCCTCGACCTCATGTCCTACGGAAATCTGTACATCCTGTTTGGTGGTAAGTTCCCCATTTTCAATCGCATTCTCAACGGAGGGGAGACGCTGCAAGCCGATGCCTTTAACTGCGGCAAAGACACGCACATGGTCAATGACCCCTTCCCCATTCTTTGTAGCACCGAACCCTACTGTCACAGCCGCTTGGCTCTGGAGCGTGTTCGCATACCGCAAAGACCCTACAAACCGGCTATCCTTAGAGATAAGGAAGCCCAGAAGCAAGGTACCGCTGAACAGGGTATGGTAGGCATGGTACTCCCGGATGGGCATGTTGTCCTCGTTGTAAGAACCCTCTTCCGTAATGGTTGCAGTCAGGACTCTCGCCCGTGAAGCCAGCAAGGCAGGAGCAAGATAGGAGTGGTCGCTGCACATGGCCATGTTACCGCCTATGGTAGCCATATTCCTCTTTGTGAAGGAACCGCAAAATAGTGCGGCATCCTTCAGCCATTGAGGAACACTATCAGAATCCACCAGCTGCTGGAGCGTGACCATACTGCCGATACGAATGGAGCCACCCTCATCGGTGATAGAGTCCAGACCGAGCTTCGAAAGACCGATGGCTGTTTTCGCATCGACGGTGGAATTCAAACGGTTTATCTCAGTCCCTCCCGCATAAAATACGCTTCTGGGGTTATTTCGTTTCAGCTTGAGCGCATCCTCAGTATCTTTTGCAATAAGAAATTCCTGGATCATAATGCCTCCTTTCTGGCAGCCTTATCCATAAGCTTGGCGCTGATGGCATTTGCCTTATCGGCAAGTTCTTTCTCGTCATATCCTACCAGCTGCCCCTGGTCAACTACAACCTTCCCGTTGATGATCGTATACTCAGTATTGTGGTCATTGCCACAGAAAATCAGGCTAGCAACAGGGTCGCTCTGACTCCCTGCATAAGGAATGGTGGAGACATCAAAGATTGCCATATCCGCCGCCCATCCCTCATCTAGCCTTCCTACGTTACCGAAATTCAACATCTTTGCACCGTTCTCAGTGGCCATAGTGAAAGCCTGTTGGGTTGTAAGGCCATCGGAACCATAGTGGACACGCTGTAGCAACAGTGCCTGTCGTACCTCTGCAAGCATATCAGAACTGTCATTGCTTGCACTACCATCAACGGCGATACCGACATTTATACCCATTTTCAACATTTCATTCACACGACAGATACCACTGCCCAGCCGCATGTTTGAAGAGGGGCAATGGGCGATATGTGATCCCGTATCCTTGAGGATCTTCAACTCATCATCGTTAAAGTGAATCCCATGGGCATAGAAGACATCGGCTCCTATGAGATTGCACTCCTGCATCAGGGCTACGGGAGTAGTCCCGTACATCTCCTGACAGAAATCAGTCTCGTCAGCGGTCTCACAGAGGTGAGTGTGGAGCCTGACTCCATACTTGCGTGCCAGAGCCGCTGTCTCGGTCATCAGAGCCTTGGTAACACTGAAAGGGCTGCAAGGGGCCAGAGCTATCTTGTGCATCGCATCAGGGGCGCTATCATGGTAGGTCTTTATGCACCTTTCACTGTCGCTGAGAATCTCTTCAAGGGTCTGGACCACACTATCAGGAGGAAGTCCCCCATCCTTCTTGCTCAGGCTCATCGAACCTCTTGTCGGGCTGAAACGCATCCCGAGCTGGTCAGCGGCCTTAAACTGCAATCCCATAAGATCGCCCTTGAAGGAGCGAGGGTAGAGATAATGATGGTCGGTGGTCAGAGTACAGCCGGTCTTCATCAGTTCGGCCATGGCCAGCATGGAGGAGTAGTAGACTGCCTCATCATCGACATATTTCCATACGTCGTACAAAAACTTGAGCCAGTCGAAAAGCTTTGCATTCTGCACAGCAGGGTGATTGCGCGTCAATGTCTGGTAAAAATGGTGATGGGTATTTACCAAACCTGGGATGACCACATGGTGCGAACAGTCGATGACCCTCACACCTTCAGCAGCTACAAGGTCGCCCTTAGGAGCGATCTTGGCTACCTTATTGCCAACAATCAGCAGGTCGGCACCCTTATATGCCTCTTTGTCAAAACTGGTTTGAAGACAGAAGATATTCTTCAGTAATAACGAATCCTTCATAGGTTCTCCTACATGATGACTTCACCATGGATTCACTAACACTTCAAGTGTCCATGAGGGTGAAGTCCGTCCGAACTCCGGCATCACAAGCTGCCCGCTGGCAGCAAGGAAGGTGGGAAGCAGAATTTACAAGGATACACCAGGCTTCCCAAGTGTTGTTGTATCCAGTTCGTCTTGCCTAGCCCGATACTCCATCAAAAGAAACAAAAGGGCTTGCAGTGCATACCGGCGATTATGGCAACCAGGGAAGCAGGATGTATAGTCCTACACTCCTTACTGTTGCCTAAGGACTTTTCAGATACGCTGTTAGGTGGTAATAACCGGGGAATTTTTGTCAGTATCCCAACGTCTGAGCAGATTGGTTGTCCAATAGGCCAGATTGCCATCTTTGGAACTCCTTCTCCCGAAATGCTACCATCCATCATCTTGAGAAAAACAGAATGGGTATCCGAGAGGTCAAATTAGCCACAAGGCATAACACCCTGTGGCTATTAGTATACCATATCAGTTACCCAAAACAAACCATTTGATTTATTTTTTCTCTAATGAATATGGAAGCATTGCGTAGAATGCGGCACAGATTTCCAAGTCATCAACACGGGTAATCTCATTGGGAGCATGTGCCTGGGATTCGTCACCAGGGCCGAAACCAATTGCAGGTATCTTATGTCTTCCGGTGGTTGCCACCAGGTTGGTGGAGAATGTCCACTTGTCAACCACAGGCTTCTTCCCGAAGAGATCCTTGTATCCCGCAACACCTGCAACTACCAAAGGATGGTCCTCATCAATCTTCCAGGTGGGGAAGTAGAGTTCTTGTGAGTACTCCTTCTTGGTCCAGCCGATCTTCTCATAGTCAGGCATCTCCACGACAATCTCAGATGGAGCATCGCCGGTTGCCTTGGAGATATAGTCACGAACCTGTCCCATTGCCAGTTCTGCATCTTCACCCCATGTCAGACGGCGGTCAAGATAAAGCATAGCGTAGTCTGCAACCGCACACTGGCTAGGTCCTTTCACATCCATCTGGCTGACAGTGATGGTGCCCTTTCCAAGGAATTTCTCCTCATCAGGAAGCAGGTCCTTGTTCAGCTGTTCAATGGCAAGGGCTGCCTTTGCTGCCTTGTATGCTGCACTGACACCCCTTTCAGGAGCGCTGCCGTGACAGGAAATACCTCTGAGGATAACCCTGATCTCCATGCGGCCGCGGTGTCCGCGATACAGCTGACAGCTGGTAGGCTCTGTGGAGACAACCAAGTCCGGCTTGAACTTTTCTTCTTCAATGAGGTACTTCCAGCACATGCCGTCACAGTCCTCTTCCATTACAGTAAAGGTAAAGTAGACAGTATACTCACCACCATAGCCGAGTTCCTTGAGGATCCGTCCGGCGGTGATCATGGAAGCTGCACCACCTTTCTGATCGCTGGTCCCACGACCGTAGACAATCCCATCCTTGATCTCGCCGCTGAAAGGTTCGAAATCCCAGTTCTTCATGTTTCCCACTTCGACTGTGTCGATGTGTGCGTCAAAAGCCAGCTTTTTCATTCCGTTTCCAACCCGACCAATTACCGAACCGAGTCCATCAATGTAGACTTCATCGAAACCAGCCTCTTCACAGAGGGTGACGATAAGACGGCATACGTCTTCTTCTTGAGAGCTGTAGCTCTTCACCTTAACCATTTTGGAGAGGTTGATAGCCGTATAATCGCGATATTCGGCAGCCTTTGCTTTGATCTGTTCCTGAATCGTCATATATTCCTTCCCTTTGACCGTTTTGGTCGTATTCTCTTTCGCTCCTGTCAAGGGGCGATAGTATCCACTTTTTCCCAAACACGCCTGGCAACCTTTGCTGCCCTAGCGTAGATGGCGCTCACATCAATGCCTGGGAACTGGCGATTTTCCATTACCAGCTTGCCATCGACCATGACACTTTCCACACAGTTGCTGCTCATCCCCCAGACAAAGTGAGCGCTGCTATTGTCAGCAACCAAGGGTGTCGGACTCCGATAGTCAAGGATGTTGAGGTCAGCCTTATACCCCTTTTCAACTCTTCCGAACTTCCCATCAAAATACTTTTCCACCAGGTTGTTCCCTCTGGCTAGGGCGGTGACAAAATCACCGGGCCACCAGGAACCGCCCTCATCCTTATGCTTGAAGAACGCGAGCTTGAGCTCTTCAAACATATTCCCACCGCAACCATCTGTACCGATGATCAGGTTCTTCACTTTCTGAAGGTTCTGGCAGTATCCCACATGGTTGTTCATGTTGCTTCTTGCATTGTGTGCAAAGAAGGTGCCGTGGCTGTTGATCTTCTCGATTTCAGCCGCATTGAGATAGAGACCGTGCACCAGAAGCGAGTTATCGGTCAGAAGGCCGAATTTTTCCAGGCGGTCGACAATATCCATATTGTAGTGATGGTGCGAATGCACCACATCGTACTTGTCCTCGGCAACATGAAGGTGAAGGCCGGCTCCGCTCTCCTGCATCGCCTCAGCCATCATGCGAAGACCCTCATCAGGAATGGTAAAAGGGGCATGCCCTCCAACCATACCACGGACGAGCTTGCGACTCTTTGCGTCTTTTGCAAAGCGCAGATTCTCCTCAACACCGGCTTCCACTTCCTTCATTCCGAAGTTACGGTCGGTCACCTCATAACAGGTGGTGCCACGCACTCCGACCTCTTCCATGCCCTTGGCAATGGTGTCCAGGGAGTTGGCGATGTAGTTGGGGCTTGCATGGTGATCGATGCAGGTAGTGGTGCCTGCAGCGATGGCATCGAGTGAGCAGATAAGTGAGCTGTAATATGTCGCTTCCTCATCGAGGCCCCTATCAAGGCGCCACCACCACTCCTTCAGGACCTGTATGAAATCATCCTGCGGCCCGGCGGAAATGAGCATCCCCCGGGAAAGCCCGGAATAGTAGTGGTGATGACCACAAACATTGCCCGCTGTCACTGTCTTGTTCATGCCGTCAATGATCTTGTCCGCCTTCAGCCCATCCCCTGCCCCTTTCCCAACCGCAGTGATGATGTCGTCCTTGATGACGACATCAACATCGTCGGCAATGCCAAAGGGAGGCATGGTCTGCATGACACGAGTTTTCTTGATAACAATTATAGGCATGATACTCTCCTTACTCCGCCACATACCCCAGCAGATAGCTGTAGGTTGTGAATACTTCTTCTATCATGGCAGCCACTTCGTCAGTGATACCTTCCTTGTCTCCGGTAAGAACTCCATTCCCGTCAAGTGAGCAGTGGAAAATCTCCTCGTCCAGACGAACAAGAATCTCATCATCCTCTACAAAGAACCCGCTGTTTTCAGAACTCTCAAAATCATCGTGACGGCTGAACAGGGTAAACTTCTTGCGGTAGGGCCCTCCATCATACGGACAGAAAGTCTCGCAGTTTCCACACTCGTTGCAGTAGGCATCGAGGTGGAGAATCTGGAAGGGATCGGCGAAGACTCCGGTGTTACGGACATCCAGGGCGACGTTGGCACGGTTGGGGCATACATCCACACATTTGTTGCAGATATAGGAACACTCCATGCAGCGCTTCGCCTCAGTCTCTGCAAACTTCTTGTCGTCAAAAGCCTTGGACAGAAGGATCCGGCTCTTCTTCTCGGCGAGCTCTGCAAAGTACTCGTTCTCAGCAGCAGTCAACTCCTCATTGTCCATCTCATCGGCAAAATCCTCATCGTCCTCATAACTTTCACACGCTTCATCAGGGCCATGGTCGTGTCCGCATCCGCACCCTTCTTCGTGTTCATCCTCAGGTCCGAGTATCTTGTCGATGGAAGCCTCGACTGCGGCACGAGCGCTTGCGATACATTGCACTACAGTGGAAGGGCCGGACTGCACATCACCAATGGCATAGACGTCTTCAACCTGGGTCTCCTTGGTCTCCTCATCAGTGATAGGCCAACCTTTTTCATTGATAGGGACTCCAAACCAAGTGAGCTTCTCCTTGTCAGGATACTCACCTATGGCGGTAATCATGACATCACACTCGATGGTATAGGTCTCATCAGTAGCAACAGGGCGACGTCTGCCGGATGCATCCTTCTCCCCGAGGCTCATCTTACGGACAGTGAGTTTGTTCCCATCGAAGGATTCGGGATTGGCAAGGAAGATGAACTTTACATTTTCAGAGAGTGCGTTGGCATACTCCTCATGGTCAGCGGGCATCTCTTTCTCAGTCCTACGATACAAGACAGACACCTTGTCGACCCCACTGATCCTAGTTGCAGCACGAGCACTGTCCATGGAGGTGTTGCCCCCACCAACAATGACCACATGCTTGCCCAATTTCACCTTGGCCGGATCCTTACGGAAATTACCGAGGAACTCAAGGGAACGTATTACGCGTGACCGGTCACCTGTGAGGGGGATATCATTGTCCACCTCGCTGCCGATCGCATAGAAAATATGGGAATAACCCTTTGACCTGAGGGCTTCGATGGTTATCTCGTCGCCTTTTACGCCATAGTGGAAATCCACCCCATGGGCCTTGATGAAGTCGACGTCATTTTCAATGGCTTCAACAGGAAGACGGAAACCGGGGATGACGTGCCTAACAACACCACCGGCACTCTCTTCGCGTTCGAACACCGTAGTATCGAAACCGCTTCTGGCAAGGAAGAATGCGGCAGAGAGCCCACCAGGACCTGCCCCGACCACCGCAGCTTTTATCTTACTTTTTTCAGTGGGACCTTCCCATCTCTTCTTGTACTCTTCATAGCCGCTTTCGGCGGCGATCTTCTTCATTTCACGGATCTGGACTGCACCTTCATAGTCCATTCTGGTACAGTGCAGCTGACACTGGTGGTCACAGATGTAGCCTGTAATGAATGGAAGGGCGTTCTTGTCGTAGATCAGCTCAAGGGCATCGGCATAACGGCCCATACCGACCAGCTGTACATATTCAGGAACATCCTGGTGTATGGGGCATGCAACCACACAAGGGGCTACATAGCAATCGAACATCGGCAGGTCCTCATCAATCTTCACTGAATCGGTGCCTCTAAAATCCTTGCTTATCTCTACATATTTTCCCTCCCGGGCATCAGAGGCAAGCTTATCAAGCTTCTTCAGGTCAATTCCCTGCATCTCCCACGCCTTGCTCTTCTCAAGGATCTCAACCATCTGTTTCAGACGGCCATAGCCGCCTGGCTTGAGCAAGTCGGTAGCAAGGGTGATGGGCCTGATTCCAGTCTCAAACAAGGCCTTAACCGTAAGGGCGGTAGCTCCTCCACAATATGAAACTGGCAGCTTTCCACCAAACTCCTCACTGAGCAGGGATGCTACTGTTGTTGAGAGGGGAAGCAGGGAACGGCCCGACATATACATCTCTTTGCCGGGGAGTTGCTCCTGGTCGTTGACGGAACCGAGGGTGTTGGTCAGCTTTACGCCAAACCCTTTACCCTCCTTCTTTCCAAGGTCAACGAGACGGTGCAACATCGCTATGGCGTCATTATACTGCAAATCGTGTTCGAAGTTTTCCCTGGTAAGGGTGATATAGTCAAATCCGAGGTTGTCAAGAATCTCACGAACCTTGTCATATCCGAGGAGGGTGGGATTGAGCTTTACAAAGGTATCAAGCTTCTTTTCACTGAGCATGTAGGAACAGATGGCCTCGATCTCTTCGGGAGGACATCCGTGCATGGTGCTCAAGGTGGTTGAAGGGCTGATGTTGGCACTGATCTTAGCAGTGAGGCCCTTGAGCTTCTTTTCAAGCCCTTCCCATTCGGTCCCATCAAAGAGCCCTTCATCGAGCATGGCATCAAGTTCGCCCAGGTACTCCTCAAATCGCTCATCCTTGCGTGCATCGATCATGGAGTCGATGAACTGTTGCATTCGATCTGTCTTGATGCCTGCAAGGTCATATCCTACGGACATATTGAAGATGAAGGATGGCTTCTCAAACTTCCCCTTGTGCAACACCGCCTCCAGAAGATGGAGGATTATCCATGCTTTCGCATATTCATCCCAAGCCTTGGGAAGGGTGAACTCTGAGGACCATTCCACATTGTACGCCTCATCGCGGGCATCAATGCAAGGCTTGTCGATCTCCAAGGTATCCATGATCTGCACTGTCTTCAGTTCCATGAAACGGCCACCGACCAGGTAGCTTGCGACGATATTTTGCGTCAGCTGCGTATGTGGTCCTGCGGCAGGGCCGCAGGGGGTGGAACAACTCTGGCCGAATACAGATATGCTATTTTTGCCTTTGTCCTGATAGAACTGTTCTTTGGCGATTCCAAAAATAGATTGATGGTTACGAAATTCACTAACAATACGGGTTATAAGCTCCGCGAAAGGAACCGGACGCATAATGTCTCCCATTAAGTCACTCCTTTGAGTAAGGGTGTCACCGGGTTTCATGACCCGGCACTGTCTTATTCTAATGCAGATCAGAGAGTTGTCAATCGTTATTGCAACAATTCGCAACAAAACCACAACTCCGAGCCTTCTTTTTTTAAAAGAAAACACTTTCTGCATTACCTGGTCTGCACGCTTGTACACTCGTATACAAACCGTGGATATATCACATGCAAACATAGAGCCCTGAAGACTTAACTTGGGTTCCAAAAGGAACAATCCCTCTCCCTGACTCAATATTTATTATAGCACTTTACCAAAGAATTGCATACTGTAACTGACTCTTAACGCAATATATTAGAGCTAAATCTAACTTTTGCTAACTTTATCTTTACAATTCAAATCTATCTTGTATACTTGACTAACCAAAAAGTAACCAGTGCATGTGGAGGAATCGCAATGTTGATCAATTTGAATGGGGATCCAAAAGTACGGCAGAATAATATTGACCGTTGTAGGGAAAAAGGTATTCTACTACCAACCTTCAGCCAGATGGTGGATCCTTCCACTATTCCCGCTGATATCCAGTCAAAACTAGCGGATGTCGGACTGTGGGATGTGAACCCCTTGAACCTTTTCAGGATCACCTGGAAGAACGAACCCACAAAAATGGGAGGTAAATTCGGAGGGGTTAACTTTGTTGAGGTCCCCCATGAGATCACAGGCTGCAAGGCACGTATCCTAGCCCTTGTCGGCAAATGGATCCCCACCGGCTCACATAAGGTAGGAGCTACTTTCGGCTGTCTTGCCCCGGCATTGGTCGCAGGCACCTTTGATTCGATGAACCAGCAGGCGGTATGGCCATCCACTGGAAACTACTGCCGCGGGGGAGCCTTCAACAGTGTCCTTCTTGGCTGCGAGTCCATCGCTATCCTCCCTGCTGAAATGAGTAAGGAGAGGTTTGCCTGGCTGAAGACTGTCGCCGGCGAAGTCATAGCAACCCCAGGTTGTGAATCCAACGTCAAGGAAATCTTTGACATGTGCCACACACTCGATGCAGAGCGGGGAGCAAGTATCGTCATATTCAACCAGTTCGATCAGTTCGGCAACTATCTCTGGCACTATACAGTGACGGGAGGAGCCATCCTGGAAGTGCTTGATGAGCTGGAAATAGCTCCTGAAAACGTCTGCGGCTATGTCACCACCACCGGTTCGGGCGGGACGCTCGCTGCAGGAGACCACCTCAAAGAGAAGTACCCCCACATAAAGCTCGCAGCATGCGAAGCATTGCAGTGCCCCACCCTCCTACGCAATGGGTTTGGAGGGCACCGCATCGAAGGTATCGGGGACAAGCATGTGCCTTGGGTGCACAACGTCCGTAACACCGACATGGTAATTGCTGTAGATGACCAGGATTGCATGGATGTATACCGCCTGTTCAATGAACCAGCCGGTATCGAATACCTGAGAAAAATGGGTATCACTGAAGAGACCATCTCAGAGCTCCCCCTCTATGGAATAAGCGGAGTGGGAAATGTTCTTGCTTCGATAAAGATGGCCAAGTACTATGAGATGGGCAGTGACGACGTGATTTTCACTGTTTTGACCGATAGTTCAGAGATGTACACATCACGGCTGGAAGAGCAGAATGAGATCCAAGGCGAGTTTGATGAGTATGCAGCTGTACGAGCCCTCGCAGCCTGTCTGCACCATCAGACTACTGAAGATGCGCTTGAATTGACTTACTACGAGAAGCTTCGCGTGCATAACCTGAAGTATTACACTTGGGTCGAGCAACAAGGCAAGACCTATGAAGAGCTCAATGCCCAGTGGTATGATAAGAACTACTGGAAGCAGATTCCGGCGTATGCTGAGCAGATAGATGAGATGATCAATGCATTCAATGCAGAGGTCCTGGGCAAGTAGCCTAGTCTCTTACCTAAAAAATGCCGGACTTCAAATCCGGCATTTTTCAATTTTGGAGGAAATATATTATGCGTTTTTCGTACGAATGCAGTGATTGCAACAAGGTCTACCAGTCTGAAGAGGTGATGTACCAGTGTCCCGATTGTTCCCAACAAAATGAGAAGGGATCCTTCTCAAAGGGCAACCTTATCGTAAAGCTAAACAAGGAAGACCTTGCCAAGCTTGCCAAACAGGAACATGTCACTATGTATGACTTCTTTCCCTATCCGGTACCGACACCGGAAGTGTTTCCTGTAGGCGGGACCCCCCTTGCCAGGCCCCACAGGCTTGGAAAGAAGTATGGTCTCACAAACCTCTCGTGCAAGTTGGACAGTGCCCTGCCCTCCGGCTCCTTCAAGGACCGTGCCAGCCTTCTGATAGCCGCCCAAGCCATTGCCCACAGCCAAAACCGCATCGCTCTTGCCTCCACTGGGAATGCCGGTGCGGCGATGAGTTGTGCGGGCGCAGCATACGGCCTTAAGATTATCCTGTTCGTACCTGCAACCGCCCCGATCAACAAGCTGATGCAGAGTGTCCTGTATGGTGCAACTGTCGTACCCGTCAAAGGAACCTATGACGACGCGTTCGCCCTCTCCATCGCCTATACCAAGGAATTTGGTGGCATCAACCGTAACACTGCCTACAATCCGATGACTATCGAAGGCAAGAAGAGCGTATCCATCGAGCT
>DUPO01000187.1 GCA_012838275.1 Spirochaetales bacterium | reverse complement strand
GTCTGGACTGTCGACGACACCATCAGCATGAGGAAGTTCGCAGAGATGGGTGTTGACTTCATAACAACCAACAGGCCGGATCTCCTCAACAAGGTGCTGGACAGGAAAGTAAAGTCAGCTATCAGTTCATCCAACTCTGAGTGGTATCTGTAACCGTATAATTCTTCTTGTCGTCCATGACCACCCTCACCGTACCATTCAAATAGGTCAGGTGATACTCTGCGCCATACTTCTTGTAGTTGGTGTAGACGCTCATGCTATCGAGGGTGTCGTGCATGGCGACTACTATCTCCGGCTGAATTGTCTTGATCCATCTGAGGCTGTTGGAAGTTTTACCCCCATGATGATTAGCCTTGATGACATCACTTTGCAACTCATCACCATACTTGAGTACGAGCTCCCTCTCCTGGACCAGATACAGGTCACCTGAAAACCAAGCCGAGGATTTGCCATAGGAAAGGCGCATTGCCAATGACTGGTTGTTTATAAAAGAAGTACAGTTGTCCGGATAATTCTTTGGATAGTTTATAGGTTCGCTTGGGTTGTATATCTTGATTTCGATAGCGGAGCCGAAAGAGAAGCTATCCCCTTCAGAAAGGATTTCAGCATCCAAATTCTTCTCTTGTATCGAATGCAGGAAATTAGCCTGATGGCTAGAATTGTAGACGATTGATGAACGGTACACCTTCCCGATGGAAAAGGCCTCTGCTATCTGGGGGAAAGCGCCTATATGATCTATATGCGGATGGGAAGCAACAAAATAGTCGATATGGTCCACACCAAGCTTGTTCAATGCCTCTATGACCTGAGACCCGCATTGGGGATGGCCGGAATCAATGAGCATGACCTCCCCTTCCGGTGCGATCAGGATGGTCGCATCCCCGCTCTTGTCGGTTGCAAACTCATCGACACCAAGGTCCAGAAAATAGATGTTGAGCTTACCCTTCTCTCGGGTAAGCACATCTTGGGAAAACAACAAGGTTGGCAAGAGCAGCAAGATGATTGCCAACAGCAAAGCCATGCACCTCAGATTCCTTTTCATTTCTTGATTTCCTTACTGTTCTCTATCCAAACCTTAACCATATCAGGGAAATTTGTGATGATTCCGTCCACACCGAAATTGATCACTCTTTTCAGAAGGGCCATATCATTGACTGTCCAGACATTAACCATTATCCCCTGCTCGTGACACTCCTTGACTTCATCAGGAGTAAGTGTGGTCCCATCGGGATGAAAGAACTCCATTCCCATGGCTTTCGCGTAAGGTCCGATATTCCCGATGCTTTTACTGTTCAGCAGCATCGCACACTTGAAATCGGGATCTAATGATTTGATTTTCCAAAGGGATGCATGATTGAAGGAGGATACCAGAGCTTTCTTTTGTAGCTGATACTTCTCTACCATTGCAAGAACCTTCTCCTCTATGCCCGGATAATAGTAACGGTTTGTCTTTATCTCAATGTTTGTGATAAGGGGAAGGTCTTTCACCCAGATGCAATACTCTTCAAAAGAAGGGATCCCTTCAAAGGCCTCCTCTGTTCCTGCATTGATCTCTTGCAGCTCCTGTAGGGTGAAATCCCTGACAAAACCCGTTCTGTCGGTAGTCCTGTCAACCGTCTCGTCATGGATGACGACAAGATGTCCATCTTTTGAAAGATGGACATCAAGCTCAATTCCTTCACAACCGGTCTCATAGGCCTTTTTAAAGGCAAGCATGGTGTTCTCCGGGTATTCACCACTGAAACCCCTATGTGCGTATGTAATCATTGAAAATTCCTTTTATTTCATCGCAGTCTTTTCATATCCGGTAAGCATATACTTCTGGAATATGAAGAAGAGAATAATCACGGGGAGTACCGCCATGACGGCACCTGCCATGATCTCATGGTTATTCATGGTATCCAGACCTGCAAACGTGTTGCGCAAGTGTACAAGTCCAACGGTCAATACACGCCTCACTTCATTTTTAGCAATGATCTTAGGCCAGAAATAGCTGTTCCATCCATCTGTGAATGTTACCAGAGTGATGGTGATGAGCGTTGACTTGGTCATCGGCACCAGTACCTGGGTGATAATACCCAGCCTGCCCATTCCATCGATCTTTGCTGCCTCTACATAGCTGTCATCAACAGAGAAGAAAGCCTGGCGCATCATAAAGATATAGTATGGGGAGACTGCAAGCGGCAGGATAAGACCCAAAAATGTGTCGGTCAGCTTCCAATCTGCAAACATGATGTAGAGAGGGATAAAGGTTACCTGCAAGGGGATCATCAACGCTCCGAGGACTATGACAAAAAGAAAGTTCTTCCCTTTGAAGATTCCCTTGGAGAATCCATACCCAGCAAGAACACCCGTTATTACCTGACTGAACAGGATACCTACTGTCATGACGGTCGTATTGTAGTAATACTTGCTGAAATTAGCTCGTTTGAATACATTGGCATAGTTCTCGAAGTGCCACTCACGAGGCCAGAATGTAGGCAGGCTTCGCAAGACTTCCTGTTGAGATTTTACTGAAGTTATCAACATCCAATACAGAGGGAAGAACATGACTAACGTGACAAGAATAGCTAGGACATACTGCCCTATATTCAACATCTTCTTTCTCGTTTGGGCTCTTTGGTTGAGCAACATCGCTTCTTCATTGAGTGCTGTGTTCTTGCTATCAGACGTCATAATTCACACTCCTATTGGAAATCTTCATTGTTGTTGCAGTAATAATGAGGAGTATAATAAAGAAGAAGACAGCGACAGTGGATGCACGATCCATCCTGAAATCTTCCATTGCATACTTATAAATCATATAAACTATTACCTCAGTAGAGCGGTACGGACCTCCACTGGTCAAAACGTCTACGGACTGGAAGACCTTCATTGCAGAAATAAAGGTAGTTACAAACAAGAATAAGGTGGTTGGGGAGAGCAAGGGAAGAGTAATCCTGGTGAACTGGGTCCACTTGCTGGCTCCATCGATTGAAGCTGCCTCGTAGTAGTTGGTACTGATGCCTCTCATGGCAGCAAGGTAGATCATCATCCCGTACCCGATGGTCCTCCATCCGGTGAGCATGAGGATTGAAAGCAGGGCCCGGTTCTTATCACCAAGCCAGTTTACCTTCGTCCCACCCATCTTCATGATGAAGTAGTTGAGTATACCATTGTCTGTATTGAGTATCCAAAGGAATACAACAGCAGCTGATGACATTGCGATATATTTGGGAAGAAAAACAAGGGCGCGCATGATGGAAAATGATTTTGCAAGCTTATTGAAGATAACAGCCAGTATCATCCCACCGATGATGGTTACAAACAACTCCCCAAGTGTGTAGAGGAAAGTTACTTTTAGAGAGTTCAAAAGGTATTTTGTACCCGATCCCTCAAAAAGCCAAATCCAGTTTTTCAGTCCTACGTACTTGTACGAGTCATTGATGAGATTCCAGTTTGTAAAGCTGATTCTCACTACTTGGACTACAGGATAATAGACAAAAACTCCTAAAAATAACAGGGCAGGAAGGACCGTAGCAAAGTCCCCTACTTTTTTTGAGCTTTTTCGGGATAGAAGTGGCTTCATAGGCGCAAATTCCTTTCAAAGATAGATTATAGGAAAAAGTGCCGTCCGACCGAAGTAAGACGGCACCAAAAGCTAGTTATTCTGAATCAGCGAGAACTTCATTGATCTCCTCAGCCATAACCTTGAGCTGGGATTCAACATTTGTGTTTTCAAGCATGATCTGGTCAAGATTCGATTTCCAGATAGTTGCAAGCTGGTTCCAACCTGCGTGCTGAATTCTGGGGTTAATCTCATCAAGATTGTCAAAAATGGTCTTGAAAGCTGGTTTTCTCTTGAGGAAATCTTCACCTTCCTGGGTCGTCAGCACTGAGTTTCTGGTAGGCATATAGCCTGAACCGTCGGCCCAACGCATGTTAACTTCCTTACCAACCAAGTACTGCAGGAATACCCAAGCAGCATTCTTTACTTTCTGGTCATTCTTTGCAGGAATCAAGATTACACTACCACCGATCTCACTCTTTTTGGTATCACCAGCTGGGAGCCATGCCATTCCAACTTCAAAATCGGCCAGGTCGGTGTACAGGTTGTACAGGCTACTGGTATGAATTACAGAGAAAGCCTTTCCGTCAAGGAAGTTCTGTCTCATGGTTGAAGAAGCGCTTGTACCGGCTGCCCAGTAAGCATAACCCTTGTTCATGTAATCCTGGAGCTGTTTGGTGACTGCAACAGAAGCCTTTCCACCAAGGTCGGTAGTCATGCGGTCATCGTTGACAATCTTAACACCATTATTCAAGTAGAACGTTTCGAAATACCACTGGTCCCAACCAGGAACGATGGTTCCCCAACGGGTGGTAGTCCCTGAAGCATCTTTTTTGGTTGCTTTTTTAAGGAAAGTTTCCATATCGGCAAATTTTGCAGGGATTGTAATTCCTTCCTTGTCAGCCATGGTCTTATTATAGTACATGACCTGGGTTGAAATGAGGAAAGGAAGGGAAACTTGTTTGCCCTCGTAAGCGGAAGCAACAAGCATTCCTTCACCGAAGTCGTCAATATCATAGCCTGTAGCCTTGATGTAAGGGGTAAGGTCTTCTGTAAGACCGCCCTTACCATACTCAGCTACATAAGGCGTATTGGCAACTGTGATTGCAGGAACACCTGAATTGGCGGCGTGTGCGGCTACAAGGTTCTCGTTGACTGTAGCATAGTTACCGATGTACTTTGCTTCGACTGTAATCAGGTCGTTTGAGTTGTTAAATCCTCCGACAATCTCATCGACCAGGGGCCAGTACTGTTGCTCAAGAGCATGCCACCACTCTATGGTGATAGGCTCTGTTACCTCGTACGAGATTTTTGCAGCAGGGGCCTGTGCCTTTTCACCTGATCCCGCGGCAAATGCCAAGGAGCAGACAACCAAGAGAGAAAGAATAAGCAATAAGCTTTTTTTCATTGATCAACCTCCATTTATTGTTGATAAATTCACTATATAGTCTATGTCTCCCTAGTTAATAAGTCAAAGTTAATTAAACAAAAAAAATGAACAATTTTGATAATTTGGCATTAAAACACTCAAAAATGTTCAACATATTTAAGCAAACAGTCAAAAAAGTCTAAAAGTACACATATTATTCGTTTAAGTTAGGTATTCGTAGATATGCTGATTTCAGGAATAGGGCGCAGAGTGCCGCAATGAATCCCTGCGCAAACACCAGTGCAGGTGAAAATACGTAAACGAACAGGACGAACATCGCGTTGATCACCAGCAGCGTAATGGAGATCGGCAGGGTCCCTACCCCTAGCAAGAGTATTTTTTTGCACAATTCAATGTAAGGCAAGTCCCATTTTGAAAGAAAAGGGAAGACATGCACGACAAGCATCGAAAATAGCACGATGACAGCAAGAATCATGAAAAACATGATTTTAGAAATTACATTTGTCCCTGTTGTAGCCAGATAGGCATCGAAAAACAAAAATGCAAAAACCAGGAGCATACAGATCCAAAGCACCGTAGCCTTTACGAAGTTTTTACGAAAGGAGGAAAAGAATGTCCTTGCAACATAGCCATCCCTTTGCTCGGTAACAGCAAAAGCATAACTGTAGAGCGCTGTGGTGCTTGCACCTATGGTTATAAGAGGAAGGCTCGTAACAAACCATAGGAATCCGGCATATGCAAGGTTGTATATTCGAGTAAGAAATGACCAAAAACTGTTTTCTGGATCAAAAAGAGAGATTTTAGCCATACGAAACAACTCCTCGGACTTTCAGTTTCATCCCCATGAGTGTATCATAGGGAACTTGGAAGGTGTATAGATACCATGAGCTGGAAGACAGAAAAAGAAAAATTGCAACAGATGGGCTTCAAACAGAAAGTTACCTACATTTCCTCCTACTACAGAGGGGCTTTCGTCCTGCTTGTCGCTATCTTGCTGCTCCTACTCTACTTCGGAGATCTTGCCTATCGCAGCACAAAGACCTTCGTTTTGCAAGGTTTCATAGCTAACGATGAGGAACAGCTGTTTGATGATAAGGTGCTCGAAGCGGAGTTCAGCTCATTTCTGGGACTAGGTCCAAAAGAGATAGCCGTATTTGATGATTCGCTCTATGTCCAGATGGGCAAGGCCGACCACTATATAGAGGCCAGCATGGCAAAGATCTATGCATATATGGCTGCGAAGGAGTTGGATTTCCTGATCGCACCCGAATTTGTGGTGGACCACTATCTCTCGGCTTTGGAAATGCGGGACTTTACCGACCTCTACGATCCTTCCCATCACAGCCTTTTCACAATCCTAGAGCCTCACCTCCGTACGAGCATCTCAAGTGAAGGAGTCCAAGGGAACTACAAGCTGGAGCTCGGGTTTACCCGGTATAGCGGAGAGATTCCTCTTTATATGATCATTCCAAAAGAGAGCCCGAATCCTGGCAGTGTATTGCAATTTTTGGAGTTCGCTCTGAAATAGGCTCTCTTCTTACATCCAAAATAAGTTTCCTAAGTAGAACAAAACGGCCTTTCGGCCGTTTTTCATTCGTTACAGGTTGTCCCCTCGCACATCGTGCAATATCTGCCTCACTTCAGGATCGGCAAACTGCTCATCGATCTCCTTAGAGGTAAGACCGAGAAACTCAT
>DUPO01000020.1 GCA_012838275.1 Spirochaetales bacterium | reverse complement strand
TTCATCGGCTTGTTTCTCTCAGGACTGCTCATCGCTTCAAACAAGATGGAGCCTATAACCATCATCTGGAATACGGCCAACGAGAGCGCCCTCGTCCTATTCATCCCTATCCTATCACTATTTCTCATCCTTTCAGCCCTGATAATCGACGGATTTTCCCATATCCGTGAAACAATACAAGCGCTGTTCAAACTACAAAACCTCTCAGGAAGACTCCCTACCGACCTGTTTGATGCAGGCACAGCCGGTTCTGCCCTCATCAATATGGCTCTTCTGGGCCTTGTATCCTCTTTGTATGTCGCCCTGGTCAAGGCTCCGTTCAACGGTCCGGTGATCGGAGGGATCCTGACAGTGATGGGCTTCGGGGGATTTGGCAAGACACTGAAAAACATCTGGCCGGTAGTGGCCGGAGTAGTTTTGGCAACTCTGGTGTTTGGCAAACAGCTATCCGATCCGGGCCCCATCCTGGCAGCCCTCTTCTGCACCACCCTTGCCCCTATAGCGGGACAATTCGGTATAGTGGCAGGTATTGTCGCAGGCTTCATTCACCTGTTTATGGTGGAGACCACAGCAGTCTGGCATGGGGGGTTGGATCTCTACAACAATGGCTTTGCAGGAGGGCTCACGGCGAGCCTTATCATGGCCATGCTGCAATGGTACAAGACAAATCGTCCTAAGGAGGACTTCCAGGTATGAAGAGAAAAGAATTTTTAGGTCGTCTTATTGGAGAACTCACAAACTTCATGTTGGAAAACAACCCTCTCAGGTTAGTCATTTCCTTGCATCAAGAGGATGATGGTGCCCATATCAGCTTTTTTGATGACCAACCCAGGTCTGAGAAGGAATTGGAGCAGATCCGCGCATCTCTCAACCCTAAGACACAACGCCCCGAACTTGCCCAATACTATGGACAGATGGCAGGTAACGACATGGCTTGGGGTGCCAGGCTTAAGCTGATAGGCTGGCAGATCAAGCATGCAAGTGTCTCAAATTCTGACAGTGGTTTGCAGATAGATCTCTGGCTGGGAAGTGATGCTTTCAATCCGGAAAACTTCACCCTCGATGGGAAAATCTGATATTCCAGTCTTTTTATGAGCGTAAGGTCTCTAGGTTGATGACATGCTTGGCCTTCATCCGGGTAGCTTCATTCATATCATGCGTAACAAGGATTACCGTCTTGCCCTCGGTTGCCTCCGCTGTGTAGGAGATGACCTCTCTCTTGGTCTCCTCGTCCAAACCCTTGAAAGGCTCATCCAGTACGATCAGATCATAGGTAGCCAACAGGGCACGAACAAGGGCGACCCTTCTGCGCATCCCACCTGACAGTTCTTTTGCAGGTTTACGGATAGCCTCCCCGAGTCCGACAGCCACAAGCGCATTTTGCACCTGTTCGGAACTGACCGAAGGCTCGACTACCAGTTTCACATTGGAGTAGGCCGAAAGGTTGTTACAGAGACGATCTTCCTGGAAGACCGCACTGATCCTCATATCCTCAAAGGGTGGCATCAGGCCTGCATCCGCCTCTTCAAGACCCATAAGCATACGAAGCAGTGTTGTTTTCCCTGAACCGGAAGCACCGAATAGGACATTTACCTCACCTTGGTGCAGGGTACAGCTGAACTTTTCGAATACAACCGTATCACCATATCGCTTGGAAATGTTTTGAATCTGCAATGTGCTCATAGGTGCTCCATCTTCAGCATCGCCTTATCCAAAAGGATGAGGAAAATCTTTTCGAACCACACGCTGATGACGATGATCACCAGCGTCCAGGCAAACATGTCCGGTGTGTCCAGATAAAGCTTAGCCTGATACAGCATCTCTCCGATAGACCCCTGTGGAAGCCCTATCACCTCAGCCGCGATACCGGCCTTCCAGCTCAATCCCAAAGCTACCGAGCAGGCCGAGCGGAAAAAAGGCAGCACCTGGGAGAGGTAGATATAGCGGATACGCCTGTAGGCAGGGACACGGAACACTGTAGCCATCTCCAGCAATTTCTTATCGGTACTTCTGATACCCATAAGCACATTGGTGTACATGATAGGAAACACCATCAGAAAGGAGATGAATACCGAGAGATTCTGTGGAGCTATCCATACGAGGGTAAGGATCACAAATGAGGCGACTGGCGTCGCCTTGATGGTCTGGACAGGAGGGGCGAGAAGCTCCTCGAACCATCTGTAGCGATAGGAAAAAATTGAAAAAAGCACCCCTAGGAGGGTTGCCAGGAAAAACCCCCCAGCAATCCTCGAGAAGGAGTACCCAATTGAAGTCCAAAACAAACTGGTTCGGACCAGTTCGAAGAGGCGCAGGATAACAGCTAGCGGAGAGACTAGCAGGATATCCTGGCCAAGGATCGTGGCAACCAGTTGCCAGACCCCCAGCCAGAGGACTACGGACCATACCCTGATAGTGCCTCGCTTTTTAGCGGATGAAGTAGAATTCATCGGTTGGCAGTGCTCCGCCTACACTCTTAGGATTCTGATCGAACAATACCTTGAGATAGCCAGAAAGTTTGCTCTTCATCTCAGAGCCATCAATATAGGTTATATTGCTGTATGGCAGGGCCTTCAATGCTACAGGAGCAGGAACAATCTCAAGGTCGCCTATAAGGCGTGCGGCCTCTTCATGATGGTTCTGCACATACTCAACAGATGCTGCATAGTGATCGAGGAAACGGCTGACCGCTTCAGGGTGTTCAGCAATGAAGGAGGATTGTCCTACCACGACTCCTGTCATCATGGTGCTGGGGAAAGGCTGTCTATCTTGGACATCTTCCCAGAGCTGGGTCATGTCGAGTGCAATGCGAATAGTCGGGTCCTTCATCATGGCAGCTGTAGCAAACGGCTGTGGCAGAACTGCAATGCTGTTGGGCTTCTGGGCCAAAGCTGCAACACACTCGGTGGTCTCACTCTTCCAGGCAATGGTCACATCCTTGATGCCATAGGCATTGAGCAGGTACTTGAGGGCATACTCAGGAGATGCTCCCTTACCTGTGGAATAGATGGTCTTGCCAGCAAGGTCTTCTATCGAGGTGACAGTATCACCACTCTCCATGATGTAGAGCACCCCGAGGGTATTGATGGCAAGGACCTTCAAGGCACCCTTGGTGTTGTTAAACAACACAGAAGAGAGGTTGGCAGGAATTGCTGCTATATCAACCTCGCCCTTCGCCAACTTGGCAACAACCACATCAATTGTAGCCAAATCATCGAAGGTGTATGCATTACCATCCATCACACCCTTCTTGGCCTCTTCCATCAGGGAGACCATGCCCATTGCTGTAGGACCTTTCATCGCCAACACTTTTACGTCGACGGGTTTTGTTCCAGCTTCCAGCTGGGCATTGAAGTCAACATTGACCCCTTCTTTCGCTCCTGCTGCAAACAGAGCAACTGAGCCCAATGCCAATACCAACAGTATCAGATTAATTTTCTTCATACAGACTACTCCTGTGTCGTTTAGACACCATCTTTATTTCATTTCTGGAGAACTTTCTCCAAAATATTACGGTTTATTACCCGAACAGTCGATCCGTTACTATACACAGCGCCCTTCTTCTCCAATGCGGAAAGCTCCCTGAAGAGGGAGGCTCTGCTTATCCCCAAAGGGAGGGCGAGCGACTCCTTGGAGACCAAGGAGAGCTCCGGTTGCTCAATTGAGGTATTGGCCAGCAGATACTCAGAAACTTTCGAACGGGCAGAGGGAAGGGAGAGTTGCTCTATGCGCTGTATGAGGAACTGGATCTTTCGATTGCAGATCTTCATATATTCGACCATGGCCAGGGGACTTTTGAGCAGTGCTGTCCTCAACTCTTCCTTTGGAAGCGAAAGAAGCACACAATCACTCCTGCACTGAAGCATGGTACGAAGGTCCTCCTCTTCAAACAGGTTGCTTATGCCAAACACCTCTGACTGGCCCAGAGTGGATACGAGAATTTTCGTACCGTCGAGGGCGACACTAAAGACATCGAGTTCACCCTGTTCAACAAAGACAGCCAGGGAGAGCTTCCCATCGGAATCCCCCACTACCTCGCCCTTTGGATAGGATCTTCGTAGTAGTGAAGAAGGAGTGATCGTTCTGGAATCGAGCAACAACTCCAGTAGTGTGTGTTCGGTTTGCATACGTCCCTTAGTAGCTATAAGCCACCTTTAATGCCATATTACTCTAGTTTTCCCGTGAAAAACAACCCTTTACCAGAAAATACCGTCTCATTTGAGACCCTTTCACATAAAAGGTAACACGTATTGGAAAATGGGGCAACTAGGAGTTCAGAAAAAACACATGGGGTCTTTGTCAGAAGATTAAAGCAATGCGATCAAGGACAAGCACAGGTATGTAAAACACCCACTTTTTTGCTTCAACACATCACACTTCCCAGTCAAAACGTATAAAAACTTATTGAATAATGATGATTCGCTGGAGGAACTTCCCCAGTAGCGGGCAATTGTCTTTTTGACATCCATGGTATAGGATGTGAGTACTTTTCAAAGATAGGGGATCGGTATGGCAGAAGAACTATTTTCACAACGGACAACGACGTGCGGAGCACTGAACAAGGATGACAACAACAAAAAGGTTGTTCTCAACGGGTGGGTCCATCGCGACCGCAACCACGGATCCTTACACTTTATCAACCTTCGCGACCGCTATGGCATAACCCAAGTTGTGGTGGATGACGATGCATCCCCTGAGCTGCAGGGCACTGCCAACGAGCTGAGAATGGAGTTCTGCATTGCTGTAACAGGGATAGTCCGCCTCAGACCCGACTCCATGGTCAATGCTGATATGGCAACTGGTGAGATCGAAGTCAAAGCCGAGAAGATAGAAATCCTCTCCCGCTGTGCGCCCCTTCCCTTCCAGCTTGACGATGGCCTGGAGACCCGTGAGGATCTGCGCCTCAAGTACCGCTATCTTGACCTGCGTAGCCAAGGGATGCAAAAACGTCTCAAACTCCGTCATGACTTCATCTTCTCCATCAGAAAATATCTTTCCGGCAAGGATTTCTACGAGATAGAGACTCCGACCCTTATCAAGAGCACCCCTGAAGGAGCCCGTGACTTTGTCGTTCCAAGCCGCCTGTATCCCGGCAAGTTCTACGCCTTACCCCAAAGTCCACAGCTTTTCAAACAGATACTCATGGTCGGTGGCTTTGATAAGTACTTCCAGATCGCCCGCTGTTACCGTGACGAAGATGCCCGTGGGGACCGTCAGTTGGAATTTACCCAGCTAGACCTTGAGATGAGCTTTGTAAAGCGTGACGATGTGCTCTCCCTCATGGAGGATATGTTCGGACACGTATTCAAAGAGGTTATGGATGTGGACCTCCCAGTTAGGTTTAGAAGGCTCACTTATGCCGACAGCATGAACACCTACGGCTGTGACAAGCCTGATCTCCGTTTTGACCTCCCCCTCTCTGACATGAACGAACTAGCCCAGAAAAGCAGTTTCAAGACCTTCAAGGATATCGTTTCTGCAGGCGGGTATGTAAAGGCACTTTGTGCACCTAAGACTGAAGGAGTTGAGTTCAGCCGCAAGTTCATTACCGAACTTGAGGATGCTGCAAAAATCTACGGGGCAAAGGGCCTCGCTTGGATCAAGGTGGGGGCTGAGAATGCCCTCTCCGGCGGTGTCAGCAAATTCTTCGCAGGTCTGGAAGAGGAGCTGGTTTCCAAGCTTGAAGCAAATGAAGGCGACCTGATCCTCTTTGTTGCCCATGAAAACTGGAAACGTTGTTGTGCAAGCCTCAGTGCAGTCCGGTCGAAACTGGGCAAGGACCTGAAGCTGATCCGTAAGGGCTTTGAGTTCTGCTGGATCATCGACTTCCCCCTCTTTGAATACAATGAGACCGGCGGTCACTGGGAAGCTGCACACCATATGTTCAGCATGCCCCAGAGCCAGTACCTTGATACCTTGGAATCGGATCCGGGCAGCGTAAAGGGAGACCTCTATGACCTGGTACTCAACGGATACGAAGTAGCCAGCGGCTCGATCCGTATCCATGACGTCGAGCTTCAAAAACGTATTTTCCGCATCTGCAACTTCGATGATGAGACAGCTGAGGACCGCTTTGGCTTCCTACTCAACGCCTTCAGGTACGGACCACCCCCCCACGGCGGCATAGCCCCTGGAATCGACAGGATGGTCATGATCATGTGTGAGGAGACTTCAATCCATGAAGTGATAGCATTCCCGAAGAATACGGCCGGCATCAGTCCTATGGACGACTCGCCCTCTTTCCTCGACCAGGAACAGTTGGACGATTTGCACCTGACGATCAATTATCCGAAACCCAAGGAGTGATAGGGTACGACCGAATGATAAGGAAGGGCCTGGGAAACCAGGTCCTTCTTGCTGTTTCCCCCAGAAAATTGGCAAAAACTGGTAAGGGGCTGTATGTATCTATGCCTTCCCGGCTAGCTTCGAGTATTTCTTCTGGTAGACAAACCTCATAAGGTGGGCATCCAACCACGTGATGGGCTTGACTGCAGGATCAGCCAAAGCAAGAAGGGCCGCCTTGCAGTTCTTCTCCAAGATCATCACGACAGCATCTGCGTCAGCTCTGGTTGCAGCCCAACAGAGAGAGCCGACACCTCTTATCAGAAGGGCGTTACAGTTCTTGCCCATGCCATGCCTCACAGAGTCGGAGCCTGAATCGACAACAGCGATCCTGGCTCCTGCAATCTGTGCAAAGTCATCAAGATAGGAAGGAAGGAGTGTCAGTTTGTTACTCGCTTCAAGCACAGCAGGTGATGAATGAAAGAGCATTGTCCTTAGCTCCTCCCCTTTCAAAGAGGAGGCAATGCGCATGGCTTCTGCGGGAATTGAAGCCTTGTCGGATTCAAGTCCTGTGATCTCTACAGGCATGCTCCTGCTGCCTGCTTCCCCTTCCTTCCCTTTTAGGGGAACCAGCTCTGCAAGGTACTCCCTACACTCAATTTCCAGCTGCCTTGCGATCTTTAGGGTCTCTGCTGCATCAAGGCCGAAGCAGAGTGCCCCATGGTTGGCAAGAAGCACTGTCCTTGCATTGTTGGCTCCGATGGCATGGGAGGCATTCTTCACCAGTGATCTTGTACCCGGCAACCCATATTCAGCTACTGGTATGGTCTCTTTCAACAAGGCACTCCCTTGTTTGCTGACAGGTATATCCCTACCAAGCAAGCCGGCCAGGGAGGCCATTTCCTGATGAGTATGGATTACGCATCCAATCTCCTTCTTCAAAGCATAGACCTCCCTATGGAGTTTCTTCTCTGAAGAGGGCTTCACCCCCTTCGGATAGCTCAAGTCCTCCAAGTCAACCAGGACCAGCTGATCCTTTTGCAAATGTTCATACGGTTTGCCACTGGGGGTGATGAGAAAACTCCCTTCACCTACCCTACAGCTTACATTCCCCCAGGTCCTTGCTACCAGGCCGAGGGCTACCAACTGCTTGCTGGCTTCCATCACCGCTTTCTTGGCTTGTTCAAGTTCCAACTTCTGCTCCTTTAGATGATCTCTTCGACTTGGTCGAATACCCG
>DUPO01000186.1 GCA_012838275.1 Spirochaetales bacterium | reverse complement strand
TCGGAGCGGGGGTTCTCTTTCAAGCGGGGCGAGCTTTTGGATATGCGTCTGGATGAGGATGCGCCCATTAGTGCCATGGATGTGGTCAACGGCTACCAGGAAGAGAGATTGGCCAATGTCATCTTTCAGTTTGGCGAGGAACGCTATTCCCGCAGGATAGCCCGGGCGATTGTTGAAAAAAGAAAAGTGGGGAAGATCACACAAAGTGATGAGCTTGCCTCCATCATATACAAGGCGGTCCCCTCAGGATACCGCTATGGAAGGATCCACCCTGCAACCCGTACGTTCCAGGCGATCCGCATAGAGGTCAATAGGGAACTGGATAGGATCGAACCTGCCATCAAGGGTGCGATAGAAGCCCTGAGAAGTGGGGGAAGGCTCGCGGTTATCAGCTTCCACTCGCTGGAAGACCGTAGGGTCAAATGGTTCTTCAAGGGTCTTGCTTCAGGCGATGAGCCAACCATCAAGATTCTGACAAAGAAGCCTTTGATACCTACAGATGCTGAAAGTGCGGAGAATCCTCCTAGTCGTAGTGCAAAGTTAAGGATCATCGAAAAGATATAGTTGGAGGAGTTATATGGAACAAGACTGGTACACCTCTGATCGTGCGCAAGCACAAAAGCCACAAAACAACAGAGTGGTAAGGATGAAACAAGCCGTAACTATGCTCATGCTGCTCGCCGTCATGGCAAGCATGCTCGTTCCTGTCTGGCAAAGTGCAGTTAACAGGGCCTTGGAAGTTGAGTATAGGACAATCTCCAGGTCACTGAAGAACCTGGAGGAGCAGCAGAGGCTGCTTCGTTCCCAGATATCACAAAAGAAGATGCCCGAGGCTCTTGCTGAAGGGGCTTGGAGAGAGGATATCCTGCTGCAGCAGATCAATGCTGATAAGCTTGTGATGGTTGGTAGGAGTCTCTGATGGCTAGGAAAGGGGGCTTTTCCAACCAACGCTATCCACTAGCCAAGGTGGCCGCCATGTGCGGCGGCCTTGTTGTGCGCCCTTCAGAAAGAATTGTAGAGGATGTCCAGATAGACTCCAGGCAGTGCTCCAGAAATTCACTGTTCTTCGCTCTTGACGGGACGCGGGAGCATGGCCTTTCCTATGTCGGTGATGCGGCTGCGAGAGGGTGCAGCGCTGTGGTGGTCTCCAGGTCTGACAAGGAAAGGGCTGTTGCGATGACACAACCCTACAAATGTGCGCTCATCCTTGTCAGTTCCCCTCTTTCCGCACTGCAGAGCCTTGCCCGTGAGTATCGCAAGATGTTGCCTCAAGTCACCAGCGTCGGCATAACAGGCAGCTGTGGCAAAAGCACCACCAAGGAAGCCCTTGCTGCCATAGCCTCGACTCTGGGCAATACTATCAAGACCCCGGGAAACTTCAACAGTGAGATAGGACTGCCTTTGAGCATCCTGCAACTGGAGAACGATACACAATTCGGCATCTTTGAGCTTGGGATCGACCATGTCGGGGAGATGGACAGGATGGTTGAGATGCTCAAGCCGGACATAGGGCTGCTGACCAACATCGGAATATCCCATCTTGAGAAGTTCACAAGCCGTTCGACAATCCTTGAAGAGAAAGGCAAGCTCTTCCATCCTGGTATGAAGATGGGCTTTGTCTCCGATGATTGTCCGTATACTTCCGCTCTTGAAGAGCGTTCGCAACTGAGGCTGAAACAATATGGTTTTTCAGGTGTTGAGGCGCTGGACAGGGGCCTCGACGGCTGGGATCTCTCCTTTGAAGGTGAGCATTTCCATGTCTCTTGTGTAGGTAAGCATCTGGTCCGTGATGTGATGGGAGCAATTCAGGTCGGCCTCGCCCTAGGGGCCGACAAAAAGGACATTGCAGAGGGCCTTGAGGGGTTCCGCCCTATGCAG
>DUPO01000185.1 GCA_012838275.1 Spirochaetales bacterium | reverse complement strand
TAGAATGCCTTGATGGTTCCTATATCCTCCCAGAATCCATCAAATAGATAGGTTGCCACCTTCCTGTGGCCGATGACCCCGGGGATGACCTCCTTGCCAAAGTCAGTCTTGTCGTTGTTGAGCACCTCTTCCATGGTCTTTGCGTTGAAAATGTAGATGCCCATGCTTGCAAGATATTCGTTGGAGGAGTCTACCTTCTTGTTCAAGGAGGAGAGCATGAATGATTCCGATACCTTATATTCCGATATGTCCAGATCATTTGCAGGTTTCTCATAGAACTTGTTGATGATGCCATCTTCATCACAGCCAAGGATACCCAGGCCTGTAGCCTGTTCCCGGCTGATAGGCTTGGAAGCGATGGTAAGTTCGGCACCGGTAGCAATATGGCGGTCAAGCATATCATCGATGTTCATCCGGTAGAGCTGGTCTCCGCTGAGGATGATATAGTAGTCGGCATCCTGTTCATGGAAGTGCTTCAAGTTCTTTCGGACGGCATCGGCTGTTCCCTGATACCAGGTATTGGTCTCGTTTGTCTGCTCAGCTGCAAGAATTTCTACAAAGCCGCTGCTGAAGGTGTCAAAGATATAGGTATTGGAAATATGGTTGTGTAGAGAGGCGGAGTTAAACTGTGTCAGTATGTATATCTTTCGGATACCACTGTTTATACAGTTTGAAATGGGAATGTCGACCAAGCGGTACTTCCCGGCAAAGGGGACTGCAGGTTTTGCCCGATCCATAGTCAACGGATAGAGCCTTGTGCCTTTACCTCCACCTAATACGATTGCAATAGCTTTTGGTTTTTTTGTTCTCATCTACTTTTCCCTCTCAATTATTTCTCGTAAATCGTAAGATATGAACTGGCTGATCTGATCCAAGAACTATCCCACTGCATGCAGCGTTTTCTTATCTCTGAAAGCGTTGGATAGCCTTTTTCCCACCAGGTCAGTGCCCTTTCTGTTGCTTCCAGTATAGCACCCGAGGTCATAGAACTAAAGAGAATTCCTGTCCCCTTTTTTGGGTGCTCATCCAAATCGATGATGCTGTCAGCCAAGCCGCCTGTCTTTCTTGCTACAGGTATGGTCCCATAACGCAGGGAGTAGAGCTGATTAAGTCCGCAAGGCTCGTACTTGCTTGGCATAAGGAAGAAGTCAGACCCCGCTTCAACCCTGTGGGCAGAGCGATTGCTGAAAAGTATGTTTACTGAAAGGTTGCTGTATTTTTTGCCCAGTTCAATGAGCTTGTTCTCTAGATACTCTTCACCCGTTCCGATGATGATCATCTGCAGGGGAAGGTCCCGGACTATCTTCTCCAGGGCGCAGGGTGAACCTTCCAGCAACTCCACAAACCCCTTCTGGTCTGCAATGCGGCTTATCATGGAGAATAGCGGGAGTGAAGCATCGACATCCAGCCCGAACTCCTTTTGTATCGCTGCTTTGGTTTTTCCTTTGCCTGACATGTCATCAAGGGAAAAATGATCCTCTATGAATATGTCTGTCTTTGGATTCCACTCCAGGTAATCAATGCCGTTGATGATGCCGCTGAGCACGTTTTTACGCCGTGTGAGCAGTTGTTCGAGATTACAGCCATACTCCTCGCTCTGGATCTCTCGGGCGTAGGTAGGGCTGACTGTGGTGATCGCATCAGCGAATTCCAGCCCTGTCTTGAGCATGTTGGTTCTTTTTATCGGTGAGGGACCATGAAACATCCTTTCATCCGGTTCTATGGCGGTGCCTAAGAGCTGCAGACGGGAATATTCACCCTGGAATGCGAGGTTGTGGATGGTTATCACACTTTTCGTTTTGGCAAAGAAAGAGGAGGTTTCCTGTTTGAGCAGGTAGGGCACCAATGCGCAAGTCCAGTCATGGCTGTGGATGACATCGGGCTTCCAGTCCAGTGCTTTGCAAAGGGGTAGGGCCGCTTTGTTAAGCAGGGAGTACCGTTCCAGGTTATCGGGATAGGGAGTGAAGGAGGTGTCGCCATAGATGCCAAGCCTAGCGGTGAACATGGGGTGGCGAAGGAAGTGATAGATGACCCCGTCCAACTCCTTTTCCATAAACGTTACGGTCTCTTCTTTCCCCAGAAGCTCAAGGACAAGGGAGAGCCTGCTGTCTGTAAAATCCGAGGTGTCCACACTGCCATAACAAGGCAGGAGGACATGCACCTCGGCTTGTAAGTCATGGAGAGCTGCAGAAAGAGAGCCTACAACATCCGCCAGACCACCTGATTTGGAAAATGGAACTGATTCACTTGAGACCATGAGTATCTTCATAGTCTCAATTAGACCATTAAGGACCAGTTCTCGTCAAGGACAAAATACTGATATATGAGCTGAGGGTACAGTTTAGACGTATTCCATCCCTTCCAGTTCATCAATGTATTCGCTTGAGCAGTGTGCAGCGACTGCGCCATCACTAGCGGCGGTCACCAACTGCCTGAAGACAGTATCCCGGACATCTCCCGCCGCATAGAGACCGGCTAGTTTGGTCTCCATCCTTTCATTGGTCTGGGCATACCCATCTGCATCAAGCAAGGATTTGTCGAGTAGACCTGTCTGGGGCAACATCCCTACAAAGATAAACACAGCGTCGAATTCGCGGTTATACTCCCTGTCCTCTATCAAGTCCTTGAGGACAGTGCTGGTAACCTTGTTCCCGTCGCCTACAATCTTTTGAAGGGTATGGTTCATCACGATTTCAATATTCTGATTTCTTTCCACTTGCCTGACAAGGTTATCCTGACCCCTGAAACGGTCCTTCCTATGGATAATGGTCACATGCTCAGAGAGCTTGGAAAGGAATATGGCATCAGTGAGGGCTGTATCACCACCACCTACAACCAGGATCCTCTTGCCACGGAAAAACGGTCCGTCGCAGGTACCACAGTAGGAAACGCCTTTTCCAGCATATTCCATTTCACCTTCGACTCCGAGGTGCCTGTGTTGTGCTCCAGTCGCCAAGATGACAGCTTTGGCCTTATAGGTCTCACCACTGGTCTGTGCATAAAAGAAGTCTCCCTCTTTTTTCAGGGCGGTTACTGTGGCATACGCTATCTTTGCACCGAAGCGCTCAGCTTGTGTCTGGAATTTAACTGCCAGGTCATATCCTCCGATAGGTTCTTCAAGGCCCGGGTAGTTTTCGATCATGTCGATGAACATGGTCTGTCCGCCGGGAGCAAGTCCTTCCATAATGGTGACAGAGCGTCCCGCCCTGGATGCGTATTGTGCAGCGGACATTCCTGCTATGCCTGATCCGATAATCAAAATATCTTGTTCAATCATTGTATTTCCTCCATGGAACGTATTTTTTCCTGTAATGCAAGCTCTGCGTCACTCTTTCTTACATAGGTGGGGCCCGTACCGATATCATCGGCTCCATCTTTCTGATACTTTTCCCAGCCCATTTTAATCAGGGTAAGGGGAAGGTTGGCAGAAAGCTTCTCATCGACAAAAAGGTTTCCATCATAGGAGGTAATCTTTTCAGCAAAGGCGGCGGCATCAAAGCCGGTGATGAGAAGGGAAGGGTGTCCCTTCATGAGTGCTTCCATCTCCGCTACCGTGATGTCAAGGTCGGGTGTTTGCCGTTTCCCCTCACTGTAGAGGGCGGTGTAATACCTTTTTTTCCTTGCATCGATAACAGGGATGACCGCACCGGAAAAATGGGAGACGCACCCAAACAGTGCATCCAACGTAGAGACGGAGCATAGTGGGATGCCGCTGGCTAGGGAAATGCCTTTGAGCGCGCTCATGCCTATCCTCAGGCCCGTAAATGACCCCGGGCCGTTTGTGCAGACCAAGAGGTCCAGATCCTTAAAGGAGAGACCGTTACGTTCGCACAAGTCGAGCATGAGAGGAACCAGAGACTCTGAGTGTCTTTTGCCATTGGATACAACCTGCACCTCATACCTCTTGAACAACGAAGAGTCGTCTCCAAGGGCCAGGCCAAGATGCATCGCATCACTTGAGGTGTCAATGGCTAGTATGTTCACAGCTCTATTCCTTCAATGGTTATTTCCCGCTTATTGTCGGGCATTATACTAATATGAACAAAAATTGTCCCATCGGGTAGCATATCTTGAATCTTTTCGCTCCATTCAATGAGAGTCACCCCATTTCCATAGAGCATCTCCTCCCCACCGATCATTTCGAACTCATCTGTCCCGCTTATCCGGTACAAATCCATGTGGTAAAGAGGCAACTTACCCTCATACTCTTGCATGAGGGTAAAGGTAGGGCTCACAATGGCTTCGGTAATCCCCAAAGCCTTTGCTATGCCTTTGGCAAGTACTGTCTTTCCGGCGCCCAAGCTTCCCCGAAGGGAGACTGTCGAGCCTGCACTGCAGGCTTCTCCGATACGAAACCCCAGTTCAAGAGTCTCTTGGGGGGATGAGCTGGTAAAGCGCATGATGTATCACTCCTCAGTTTCGTCTTCTTCAAAAGGGACTTCCAGGTCGTTTCCCTCTTCAGTACCTTCAATATGGAACGGCTTGTCTTTGTCCTTCTCTTTCAGTTCAGCTGTGTTGACAAACTGCTGGACAATGGGTGAGGAGAGTTTCTCACCTGTGGTCTGCTCATAGTCATTCATGAGACGGACAATGACAGGATCCTTTTCATCAATGTTCCTGGCGAGTTCCAGGAATTCCCGGGCCTCATCTAACTCCTCATCCTGAAGGTGGAGGTAGGCAAGATTGGAGAGCAGTGTGATGTTCTTCTCATCAAGGTCGACGGCAGTATTCAAGTAGTTCTTGGCCAGGTCCTTCTTGCCTGTTTCCAAGGCGCAGATAGCAAGCTCGTTGTAGATGTCGCTGCTGCTCTCCCCCAGAGAGATACAAGCTAGGAAGGCTTTTTCAGCATCTGCAAACTTCTGCAGGCGCCTCAATGCCCATCCCTTGAGAAACCATGCGTTCCATACCTTGGGACTCTCCTTGAGGTAGTCCTCTAGGTTAATAAGGGCCTCTTCTTCCTTGGACATCTGTATCTGGTCATACGCTTGCATAAGAAGCTTGTCGTTGTTCAGCTTGTTGTTTATGTCACCCATGATTTTCTGGACATGTTCCCGTTTCTCATCATCTTCGGCAACCTCAAGAAACCTGTCCAGATACTCCTTGGCTATCTCGACATTGCCTTGATAGAGATGGAAGAATCCAAGCTCATTCAAGAGAGGAGCGTCATCCTCAAACAGTGTGACTCCTTCTTTGAGGGTCTCCATAGCCTTCTGTTGGTAGAAGTCGTAAGAAGTCCCTTTGCTGGTATCCAAGGAGGCCCTTTTGCTATAGAAAGTTGCTAGGTTTATGAAGGTTGCGCTTTGGGGAGCGAGGTGGTTGACTGTAAGGAAGAGCTCTTCTGCAAAGTCATAGTTCTCTTTTTGTTCCTGGGATATTGCCGCCAGGTTCAGTTCTTCCGGAGCGTCTGCCTGTACAGCAAGAACAAAATCCCGGTAATAGGGGAAGTTCTTGTGGTCAGGGTCGAAGGCAATTATCTTCAGCATCCCGGCTACGAGGAGCTCTATGCTGATCTCTGTCGATTCAAGACTGTCCTTTCCAGCCGGAAGCTGCACGGGTATCTCGATTGAAGGGTCGATATGAAAGTCGCCGAGGTCTCGTTCCATGGAGGAGGGGAGGCGAATAAAGACCAGGTCTTGTAAGATTTTGTTGGTTTGTGTCATGGAATAATCCTGTATAGAAGATAAAACCTGCGGTGCCGGTCTCGGAGCTAGCTCTTGAACCTTAAGTTCAAGGGGGAAACCAGTTGGCTGAAAATTCTGTTCCATTAAACCTCCGAAGAGGTCGGATCAATGCAAATCAGCTATGCCGAATCCCATTTGTGTAAGTTGAGCCAAGAGACGGTTGCTCCAAGCGTACACCGCAGGAAAATGTCAAATATCTAGGCAGGCTATCCTGCCGTACCTATATCGTACCTTAAGATTAAGGTTTGATAAAGGGGTTCAAAGAAAAGAAAACGAGGCCGCAAGGCCCCGTCTTCCTGGACAACACATGCTCGCAAGAGCAATATGTCAAAGGCTAGGAGATTCTTCCAAAAGGATTTCAAGATCAATCTCATCAGAACCGGCAGAATCACCTGCAGTGAATCCTTCGGCAGCTTCCAACTCGAGAGCGGCATCGTCCAAGAGGGGAATATCGTCCAAACCTTCAATGGTTGAAAGATTTTCCATTGCACTGGCAATGCTTTCTTCAATGAGCTGATTGCTGGTAGTGAATTTCTCCACATACTCTTCCAATTCCGCATTGTGTGTATTGACCAGATCAAACCTCTCCTGAAGTTCTCCCTTCTCTTTACGTAACATAGCGATGAGACCTGCTGCTTTTTTTGTTCGCAGCTCCAGCATCTGGACGGTATCAAGAATTGACATGTTCACTCCTTTCTAAATCTCAGATAATTGGCCTGGGTTTATTTACCCAAGGCAACCTTGGCCTGTGACACGAGAGCAGAGAAAGTCCCTTTGTCTTCAATAGCCATATTGGAGAGGGCTTTTCTGTTAATCTCAATATTTGCAAGCTTCAAGCCATACATGAACTGGGAGTAGTTGAGTCCCTCAGCCTGTACAGCCGCACTGATTCTGGCGATCCAGAGCTTGCGGAAGTCCCGCTTGCGCTCTTTTCGACCACGGTATGCATACTGACCTGCTTTGGCAACTGCATCTTTTGCAACGCGGTTGTTTGTGCTTCTGCGTCCGTAGTAGCCCTTGGCGAGCTTCAAAATCTTATTGCGTCTGTCCTTGTGTTTTGTTCCGTCTACTGCTCGTGGCATAACCCCACCCCCTTACGCGTAAGGAAGCATGGACTTGGCCCGTTTTGCTTCACAATCGGCTAGGATTCCAGTAGCACGAAGGTTACCCTTACGCTTACTGCTTTTCTTGGTGAGAATATGACGAAGTCCCTGCTTTTTATAGCGGACTTTGCCAGTAGCCGTCACATGGAACCGCTTTGCAGCGGATTTTCTTGTTTTCATCTTGGGCATTTTTTGCACCTTCCATTCTTGCGCTCACAAGGAACAAGTACCCCTTGGAGCAGCATATTCACCATCCCATACGGGATACTGTTTCTTAGTCTTCTTTCTTGGCTTGGGTGGTGTTTTTCAGGGGACTGACGATCATGCTCATCATTCTTCCTTCCATAACCGCACCTCGGTCAACGTTGTACCCTACACCAAGATCGGTAAGTTTGGCAAGTATCCTGTCCAAAACCACTTTACCCAACTCAGTATGAGCGAGCTCACGGCCACGGAAACGTATACTAACTTTTACTTTATTGCCTTCACCAAGGAATTCGGATATGAACTTGGACTTGGTTTCAAGATCGTGTTTCTCGATCTTGGGCTGCATCCGAATTTCCTTCATCTTGACTACTGTTTGGTTTCGTTTGGCATCTCTGAGCCTTTTTTCTTGCTCATATCTGTACTTTCCGAAGTCGAGTATCTTGCATACTGGGGGGTTAGCGTTTGGGGAAACTTCCACCAGATCCAATCCAGCCTCTTCAGCTAGCATCACAGCATCAAATGTGCTCATGATACCCCTCTGTTTTCCTTCTGCATCAATGACGAATACTTCTCTAGCACGGATCTGTCTATTGATCCTCAAATCCTTCGTAGCCAATCGAACTCCTTAGTGTTTTCTGTGAAATCACGGTATTAATAGGGATAGCCGGCTACTGATAGCCAGCATGGTCAAATATAGCATAAGCATCGGCTTATGTCAAAGTACCATCCCTTCCGATGCGAAAAAAGCCACCCGAATTCTCTTCGGATGGCTTCTCCTGACATATATTGGTTATGCCTGACCGGCAGAACCCAAAACGTTCTTATTCTTGTACATATACATTTTCTTAAGTTCTTCACGAGCAGGTCCGAGGTACTTGCGCGGATCGAACTCACCAGGCTTCTCTGCCAACACCTTGCGGATCATGCCGGTCATTGCCAAGCGCCCGTCACTGTCGATATTGATCTTGCATACGGCGCTTTTGCTTGCCTTGCGAAGCTGCTCTTCTGGAATTCCTACGTTGTCCTTGATCTTGCCACCGAACTCATTGATCATGTTGACGTATTCCATGGGAACAGAGGATGAACCGTGCAGGACGATGGGGAATCCGGGAAGAATGGTCTCGATTTCCTCAAGGATGTCGAAGCGAAGCGGAGGGGGGATAAGAACACCGTCTTTGTTGACCGTGCACTGTTCGGGTTGGAACTTGTTTGCTCCATGGCTGGTTCCAATGCTGATGGCAAGGGAATCGACACCTGTCTTGGTTACAAAATCCAAGACTTCCTCGGGCTTGGTGTAGTGGCTGACTTCTGAAGATACGTCATCCTCAATGCCAGCAAGAATTCCAAGCTCGCCTTCGACGGTGACGTCAAACTTGTGTGCATATTCCACAACACGCTTGGTCAGAGCAACGTTCTCTTCATAAGGGAAGTGTGATCCGTCAATCATGACAGATGAGAAACCGTTGTCGATGCACTCTTTGCATGTCTCAAAGCTGTCACCATGGTCAAGGTGCAGGACAATAGGGATTTCAAAGCCAAGTTCCTTTGCATATTCAGTTGCACCACGGGCCATGTTTCTGAGCAGGTTCATGTTTGCATAATCTCGCGCACCCTTCGAAACTTGAAGAATGACTGGGGATTTGGTTTCTACACAGGCCTGTACGATGGCCTGAAGCTGTTCCATGTTATTGAAGTTGTATGCAGGGATGGCATAGCCACCTTTGCCTGCTTTGGCGAACATGTCTCTGGTATTTACCAGACCGAGGTCCTTATAGGATGTCATAAGATTGCTCCTTCTTGAAAGTACGGTGTTTATTCTCTATAAATTTACCTAATCTAAGGAAACAGGTCAACCGGCATGGCTGTGATTGTCTCTTCTGTGGTCATATCTTAGGCTCTTCTTCGGTATATCAGTTGAGGAATGCAGAAAAATTCGCTTCCATTTGCAAAACCAGTCTATCCATATCGAGTTCGAGCAGAGAGGATACGGCTTCATAGATGTGCACCATGTGCAGGGGCGTATTGGTCCTTCCTCTTTTGGGCTCCGGACTCAGGTAGGGGCTGTCGGTCTCCAGCAAAATATGATCGAGAGGGATGGCTTTGCATATTTCTCGCATCTGCCTGTTGGCCTTATAGGTGATGGGCCCGGCAAAGGAGATGAACATGCCCTTTGATACTGCAAGCAGGGCAAGCTCCTTGGACCCTTGGAAGCAGTGCATGATGCCCCTTCTTGGAAAAGAGCGACTTTCCAATAAAGAAGCCATCTCTTCATCAGCCTCTCTCGTGTGGATGATGACAGGTAGGTTCATTTGTTCTGCCAAATCCATCTGTAGGAGACACAACTCCTGCTGGCTCCTCTTTGTCCCGTAGCCCCAGTGGTTGTCTAGCCCTATCTCCCCGATGGCACATACATCGTGCTGCAGAAGGGAGGAGGCGAGGATATCCAACTGTTGGAGAACCGGCTTCTGATCTGAGGCGACACCCCATGGGCCAATCCCCGCGCTCAGGCGGATGAAGGGGTGGGAGGCGAGAAGAGCTGAACGTTGGGCAAGGTCATCGCCATCTATGCCGATGTCGATGCCTTGCATGTTGAGGCTCTGCATCTCCTTGAGAATCTCTGCTATATCGACACCTTTTTTCTGCATGGCTAGCAGATGGAAGTGGGAATCTATCAAAGCTGGAGGTATTTGCTTCATAAGGAAGGTATACTAAAGATAGTTAGCTCTTGCAAGGTCGGACCAGAAATCCTTTTTTCACTTGACCTCTTCCTCTCTTCCAAGCAAGATAGTCTTAGAAGTGAGGGGCTACTGTGAAAATATTCAAGAATAGGCCGGACAGAAAGTCTTTCAGAAAGATGGTTCGCGACCGAGACAGTTCCGAAATAGTACACTATCTGCTGAGGTTGGTTGTCATTCTCATCATGGTCAACCAGCTGTTCAACCGAAACTATGAAAACGTCTTTTTCTGCCTTTTAGCTCTCCTTCTGTTTGCCATCCCCTCTTTCATTGAGACCCATACACGCATTGAAATTCCTCCAGCCATGGAGAATTCCATCCTTTTTTTCATATTTGCCGCTCAGATACTGGGTGAGATGCGTGCCTACTATGTAGCATACCCCTTCTGGGATACCATGTTGCACACAGCTAACGGGTTCCTCGCAGCCGCAATAGGGTTTTCACTGGTAGAGATACTAAACCAGAGCGAGAAAGGTACATTCCGTCTCTCTCCCTTTTTTGTAGCTGTGGTCGCTTTCTGTTTTTCAATGACCATAGGTGTCCTTTGGGAATTCCTTGAGTATTTTATGGATATGGTGTTTGGTACCGACATGCAAAAAGATACCATTGTCCACACCATCCGCTCGGTGATGCTCGACCCTACAAATAGCCAGAAAGTGATAACTATAGACAACATCACCGAGGTAAGCGTCAACGGCGTGGACCTCGGACTTGGTGGGTATCTGGACATAGGGCTGCACGATACCATCAAGGATATGTTCGTCAACTTCATCGGGGCATTGGTATTCTCCATAGCAGGTTATTTCTATGTGAAGAACCGCAAGGAGACCTCGTTTGTCATACACTTCATCCCTACCGTGCAAAGTGAGAACGCAAAATCCAAGCATGAGAAATCTAAAGAAACAGATGTGGTCAATACCAAGGCCAAGATGCTCAGGCAGACACAGGCACAACGCAGGAGTGCTAGGAAGCGACCCCCAAGCTCTGAACTTAAGTAGGTTCAAAGGATGCAGCTCAAGAATTTTTCTGGTAGTAGTAAGCATCTGATTTCATAAGGAGGCCCCTATGGAGCGAACAGCACTGATCTATTATTCCTTGGATGGCCATACCCATTTTATTGCAGAGAAATTTGGAAAACACCTGGATTGCCCGATCATACGCTTGAAGCTAAAACAGGAATTCTCCACGAAAAACAAGTTTGTCAAATATTTTTGGGCGGGCAAAAGCTCTGCTTTCCATGACAAGCCAGCCTTGGCAAATGCACCGATAGATCTCAAGGCTTATGATACCCTGATCATTGCAACACCTGTTTGGGCAGGGAATCTCAGTTCCCCTGTCCGTTCGTTTCTTGCTACGGTTGCTATCGACAACAAGCAGGTCTACCTGATAGCTACAAATAGTGGAGGATCATTCGGGAAGTGTTTTGCAACGATGAGGAGACTTCTGCCAACGAATACCATCAGAGGACAGATTGGTTTTGTAGAGGTTGTTGAAGAGACTTATCCCATCCATAAAGAGAGGCTTGAGGCTTTTTGTGCGGAGATTCTTGCAGGGAAGTAGGGGATGCTCCCAAACGATCTGTACGGCCTACAAATCATTGGGTAGGGGGACATACCCTCCCATGGTCCGGAATATCCCGCCCCTGCGTATATGGTCTTGCACCCTTTTCTGCAAGCTTGTAGTGCTTGTCCAGGTTAATACGTCTGTACGGGTAGCTCCAAAGGTAAAGACCCGCTCATAGATTTGAGGCGTGGAAAATGAAACAGGAAACTTTTTGAACCGTCTCATGAAGCGGCAGATATTTGACTCTGAAGGCAACACCTTTGCAAGTTCCGGGTCGAGCAACCAGGAGTCGCAAACAAACAGGGTAGGGCTGAACATTGCTTGAGCTAAAGCAAATGAAGCGTCTACCAAAGAGGGAGTCAGAGGCCCCCCTTCAGGTATGTGAACAAGGATGGCAGGTTTTTCAGGAGAACTGATTGGCTTGAGATCGGACAGAAGGACCGAGACTGCCTCACGAGAGATACAACCCTTCTCCTGATCTACTTCATGAGCTGATAAGAAGGCATCCGAAATGGAGTATGTTGTGGTCCATGAGTCGGTTTCCCCATCCTCAACACCAATATATCCGCCAGAGCCGCACATCAGGCCTCCCTGTGCAAACGTCCTGTATAACTTGCGCTTGGTATCAAAATAAATGGAGTAGGGGAATCTGAAGAATCCCTGTTCAAACTGCAGCCTGCCCAAACTGAGCACTTTTGCACAGAGATGGCGGCAAACCCATCCGTACCGGTCAAGACCGGTAATCCCTTGGTTTTGCTTCTCATAGGTCTTCACCCAGATGGCTATGTCGGAGAGTGTTGCCTTCCTGACTGATTCTGTAATGCCCAGGCGTTCATAAAGAGCTGATACAGTTGGGAAAAGAGTGAAAATAAGCACCAATGGATAGAGTGGCCCCAAAGTCTTGAAGCCTTGGTCAAACAAGACAAACAAAGCTCTATTGTCCTGTCTTTCAATCAAACGGATAGATTCCCCTACTAACTCTTTATGCAAGGGAAGGTCTTTGACCTGGTCATACCGTGAGAGGATCAAATCCATTTGACGGTCTGTTAGGGCTGAGTCATCTTTGAAGGAGTTGCGCATAGATAAGAGCATGGAGGAGGTTGTGCGGGGAGTCAAGAGGGAAAATAGGAAGTA
>DUPO01000184.1 GCA_012838275.1 Spirochaetales bacterium | reverse complement strand
GGCATTGATCAGCCCTATATCAGTATCCTTGTGCGGGCTCTTTTCGCCGCTAAGGAAAGGATAGACCGCATTTTGGATCTGGGTCAAATCAGGCTGGAAGGAGTGTTCCCTCACTATCGCGAGAAACTCCAGGATGAAACGGATGTTTTTATCGTACAGACCGTATGCCTGTATCTTTTCCGCAACATAATCCATCTCTGAATTGAACAGTCTCTCTATGATGTCCCTATCAGTGGGTTTCGTATACTTTACGTAGAATCCTATCAGCGTGATGAAGGACTCCTTGAACTCTTCGTCCCACACCGGCATGCTCCCATACTTGAACAGGCTCTTCATTGCCCGTAGGCATGAGCCGATGTTCTCTTGGTAGAGCGAACCCATCGAAAGGTAGGGTGTTGCCTTTGCAAGGGCTGCATAGTGGTGGATTTCCCGAGCTATTCTCTTGATCTCACTTCTCTCCAAGCGGCATATGCCGTTATCTATCTGTTTGAAAAGCTCATCACGCATCCTTGCAGGGATATCCTCGGTATCGATGAAATGGCTCTGGACTTCGTCATTATGCATGTCCCTGAGAGTCAGGGTATAGGTAAGCTCGGATTTTCCAGGAGCGGGATCCAAGGCTGTGCACTCGTACCTGATCATTGAGAATTGGTTGGATATCTCCAAAAGCTGTGTCTTCTCATCCTTGGACTCGAACTTCTCCAGCTTGAACACCCCATAGGAGTCCTTTTGATCCTCCTTCAGGGCGATCCTTCTGTTCAGTACGAAATAGAGCGTCGCCTCCACTTCTCCGGGAAGGCTGTCCAGAGCATCCAAGGCAAGGTCCTCACCATCACCTTCCTGCTTGCGGTTTGACTTGGCAAGCTTGAGGTCCTCAAGGAGGGAAGCCAGCAGGTCCTCCTTACAGAAAGGCTTGTAGAGGTCCACTGCCATCAGTGCATAGACTATGTTTTGTTTCGGTTCCAGGCCAGAGAGATCGTTGAAGAACCATCCGCAACTGGTGTAAGCGAAGTGCCTGTACTGCATCCCCAACAACAGGGAAGCTACGTTCACACGCTCCTTCGGGTCGAAGGGGTACTTCCTGTTCACATCGGTAAGGAAATCCTCCATGGAGATGAGGTTGGAGATTACCGGGCCGAACATCTCAACGAGCTGGCTTGCCTCAAGGCCCCCTGAAAAAATACGTTTCACTTCCTTCTGCAGGCATGCGTCTATTTTCTTGCCGAGATTGTCGAATGCAGCTCGTAAAGGTGTCCGCCATTTCTGATTCCAGGACTCGTCCCCTCCGGTATGACAGCCACAATCCTTATACCATCTGGATACTCCATGGACGCAAGACCAGCTGGTTCCCTTGCCTGCCTCCCCATCATGGAGAATCGCATGGAGCGTGGCCGGGTGGTTTTCCAAATAGGTGGCATAGTTGGTAAGCTTGAAATCGGAACGTTCGTGCACTTTCTTGATCAGGGCTGCGAGGGCCATATCCCCGTAGGGTTCATGGTGTCCGTAAATTTCCCCATCAGTGGCGGTCTGGATGAGTTTTTGCTTTTCTTCCCGCTTGATGGTGAGCAGTCTTGCGTAGAGGTTGTCAGCATCCCTGAGCAGATGCCCGAAGCTGATACCCTCTGCGAGGCTCGGATGGTAGAAGAAAGCGCTTATGGTGTTTCCTTTGGCCCCTGTCAGGATAAAAGGCTTGCCATATGGGGCGCTCTTGCCATTGAGGTCCGTCATCTTCCCGCTCTCATCCTCGACACTTTTGCACTGCCAGGGGGACAATATGACAAACTTCAGGCCATACTCACTGAGCAGGTCGATGGTCATGGGGTTGATACCGGTCTCCGGAAGCCACATCCCTTCAGCTTCCCTGCCGAATCTCAGCGAGAAGTCCTTCAGGCCCCAGACTATCTGGGCCCTTGCCTCCTCCTCGGTGCAGAGGGGGAGTATGGTGTGGTTGAAACTTTGAGCCATGGCATTGCCATGGCCCAGGCGTTCGAAACTCTTTTTGTCCGCTTCGAGTATGAGGGCGTACGTATCCGGGTGCTCCCGTTCCAGCCAACTGAGTAGGGTAGGCCCGAAATTGAAGCTGATATACTCATAGTTGTTGGTCATCGAGATGATTCGTCTTACTCCCGAGAGGTATCGGGAATGGACATTTGCATTATAACAATCGGAATAGATTCTCTCGTTCCAGTCTGGATATGGTGATGCGGAGAGCTGTTTTCCTATGATTCCTGTGCGTGGATTCTCCCTGGGTGGTTGGTAAAAATGACCATGGAGGATCAAGTCAGTTGTTTTTTCTGTCTTATTCATAATTCATGAACGAGTATATCATAGGAATGTATGGTAATGATAGGTCAAACGGGGATGATTGTCTTGCCATCTAGGACCTAATGGCCGAATATGAGGGTAAGGAGATAAGAGAAAATGAGTATACATATTGTAGCTGAGCAAGGGAGTGTCGCTGAAACCGTACTGCTTCCAGGCGATCCTCTTCGTGCCAAACACATAGCAGAGACCTACCTGAGCGATGTCTTTTGTTATAATGAGATCCGAGGCATGTATGGATATACAGGCTATTGGAAAGGCCACCGCGTCTCTGTACAGGGAACCGGCATGGGCATGCCTTCCTTCTCCATCTATGCCCATGAATTGATAGATTCTTTCAAAGTGAAGAGACTTGTTCGGGTCGGAACCTGCGGAGCCCTCGATGAGAGGCTCAAGCTGAGGGATATTCTCATTGCCCAGGGGGCCGACAGCGACAGTGGTATGAACCCCTCGCGTTTTGGCCTCTACCAGCACGCTCCGACGGCAACCTTTTCCCTCCTGCAGAAAGCCTATGCCCATGCCCTTAAGGCAAAAGTGGCTTTCAAGGTGGGAAACGTCTTCACTACCGACCAGTTCTATGACCTGAAAAGCGAAGAAAAACTTGCCCATGCCCGCTCTCTCGGAACCCTAGCCGTGGATATGGAGACGAGTGAGCTTTATACGCTTGCCCGCCTCAAAAATGTGGAAGCCCTGACGCTCTTGAGTGTAAGCGACTCCATCCTGACAGGGGAACAGGTACCGTCAAAGGAGCGCCAAAACACCTTCAATGCTATGATAGACCTGGCTTTGGAAACCCTGTTCAGCTAGACTCCAACGTGCATGCTGTTGACTAATGGAACTGTTTCTTTTACGATTAGGCCAATTACTTATCACGTAGAAAACAATCCGGGAGCAAGCATGATTCTGATCAACATTGATTCCTTGTCCACTACTGAACTTCAGTACATCGCACAGCAAGAAGGGTTGGAGAACTGGCAAACTTTGGATAGAGAAAAGCTCATTGATGAGCTTGAGGAAGCCTATGGTGAGCAGGATGATGATATCAGTTCCTCCGCTACCAAAAACAAAGCTAACCGAAAGAGGTTTTGTAACGCCCTGACCGACTTCAGGGGCAATATGCAAAATGTCCAGGGACTGCCGGGAGTGGAAGATCTTCCGGATGTCTATGCGGAGACCGCTATCCATCTGCTTTTGAGAGACCCTGTCTGGGCATATGCCTACTGGTCTCTCTCCCCAGGGACAAAGATCCAGGTTTTCGGTGAAGACGGACAGCTTGGGGGCTCCCTTTTCCTTCGGGTCTCTTCCACGTCCTTCCTTACCAACGAAGAGAAGACCTTTGATATTGCCGTAGGTGTCGACGACACACAGTGGAATGTCAATCTTCCAGAGATGGGCCACTCCTATCGGGTCGCTCTCTGCTACAAGAATAAGAAAGGATTGGAGATGTCCCTTGCAGAAAGTACGGAAGTCTCCACTTACCCCTCATATTGGACCGATCATTACAATGAGATGGCTATGGATCCCAACCTGTTCAATATTCATTTTTCCTCCTTGGTCACCAAAGAAGGGGAGATCGTCGACAATGCCGTGCTGCAGGAAATAGCACAGACCTTAAGCGGAGGTGTGCTTTAATGTCAAAAAAATCCGTTGCTTTCATTTTGAATCTCCATCTGCCCTATGTGCGCCACTTGGAGTATCCAAGGTTTTTGGAAGAAGATTGGTTATATGAATCCATCTCCGAGAGTTACCTTCCCATGTTGCGCATGCTTTATAAGCTTCGCGAAGAGAAAGTTCCCTACAGCCTCACCATAAGCATATCTCCTACTATCATGTGCATGCTCACAGATGAGGCATTGCAGAACAGGTTCAACTCCTACCTTGAGCTGAATCGGGAACTGGGGGAGAAAGAGATTGTCCGCTGCGCCGCCGAACAGCCGGAATTCCTTGAGATGGCGCAATTCTACCTTGACCAGCTAAAACAAAACCTTACCGATTTCAATGATCTTTACAGGGGCAATATCCTTGAAGGGTTCAAAAGCCTTGAGGCAAGCGGACATCTCGAACTGATAACCACAGCCGCAACGCACGCTTTCCTGCCGCTGTACCAGGAGTATCCCACAGCCATCAACGCACAGGTGGAACTGGCTATCCAGGCCTTCCTCACCACTTTCGGACATGTGCCCAAAGGCTTCTGGCTCCCCGAGTGCGGATACTATCCCGGTCTTGAGGAGACTCTCAAGTCCCATGGGATCACCTGGTTCCAGGTAGCAAGCCAGAGCATGTTGCTATCCCCTGATAAAGTCAGGTATGGCGACTACCGCCCGATCCGTTGCCCCAATGGTGTCGCTGCCTTCCCAAGGGATTATCAGGCGACAAGCCTGGTCTGGTCAAATACCAGCGGGTATCCCTGTGACCGCAACTACCGCGAGTTCTACCGTGACATCGGCTACGACCTTCCTATGGAGTATATCGGTGAGTATATCCATGAGCCTGAGGTCCGCGTGTTCACCGGTTTCAAGTATTGGGCCATTACAGGCAATACCGACCAGAAACATCCCTACGATCGGTCAGCCGCTCAAAAAAAGATTGTTGAGCATGCACATAACTTCCTTTTCAACCTGAAGAGAAAAGGCGACGTCCTCTCCGCTTCCATGGGTAAGGACCCCCTCTATACCCTCGGCTTTGATGCGGAACTTTTTGGGCACTGGTGGTTTGAGGGTGTGGACTGGCTCGAACAGGTGCTTGTCCTCAGCGGCAGGGAGGAAGAGGAGGTGACCTTGGTCACTCCCTCATCCTTCATGGCCAAGGAAGGGGAGACCTTCCAGGTTGCTCGACCCGCTTTCTCCTCTTGGGGCGCAGGCGGATACAGTTCTGTCTGGCTCGACGGTTCGAATGCCTGGACGTACCGGCATATCCACAAGGCCATCGAGAGGATGGAAGAGCTTGCCGTCCGCTTCAGCGACCAGATCAGCTTGAAGCAGAGGTTCCTCAACCAGGCTGCCAGGGAGGTGTTGCTCGCCATGGCGAGTGACTGGCCCTTCATCCTCTATAACAAGACCAGCAGCGAGTATGCGCAAAAGCGCCTGACCGACCACTTGAGAAACTTCAATGTGGTATACGGGAACATGTGCAAGAATGCTGTGAACACAGAGTGGCTGGTCAAGGCTGAAAAGCGTGACATCCTCTTCCCGGATATCGATTATAATATCTTCAATCCAGAACGATAATTCGTTTTCCTGATACTCCGACCTCCCTCCCTTTTCTGGAAGGGGGGTTTTCTTTTTGTCTGGAAATATGAAAACTTTACCGCAAAGGTCTACACCTGTTAAGCAGTTGGCTCGTCTATCTGCCCATCACACCACAAATTAGCGCTATAGGACTGTTGTATTATGGTGGTAAGAAGTGTACATTAATGGAAGACAGTGGGAAAGAATCCCAAAATTGTACCTATTTTATAAGGAGTCTGGGGAATGTTGACTGGTGAATTTTACAACACCATAGACGACAAGGGTCGTATTCTCATCCCTTCGCGATTGCGCAACGCCTTGGAAGGCGATGCCCTCTACGTGACCAGGGGATTGGAAAACTGCCTGTGGCTCATGCTCCCCTCACAATTTGAAGAGTTGAAACACATGATCGTAGATGGCCCTGGGGCCATGTTCGACCGCAAGATGCGAAACCTGCAGCGTGGGATGATAGCCCCTGCGCAACTGTGTGAGATAGACAAGGTAGGCAGGATCAACATCCCTCCCAAACTACGTGAGAGCGTGAAGCTTCTGGTACGTGAGGAGAGTGTGCTGCTGGGGACCGGAAACTATCTGGAACTTTGGAACAAAGATGAATATGAAGAGTATATGGATTTGAGCAATGCTGACTTCTTGGACGCAGCACAGTCGCTCAGTGAAATGATAAGGGAGAAAGATTGATGGAGTATGTGCATTATCCGGTGATGAGCAAGGAGATTCTAGAGTATCTCACTCCCCCTTTGGACAGGGAGGCCCATATGGTCGACTGTACCTGCGGAGAGGGCGGGCATACCCATCTCTTCCTGTCCTCCTATCCGAATCTGCACGTTACCGGCCTTGACCGTGATACTGGGATTCAGGCTAAGGCTATAGAGCGCATGAAGGATTTCGGATCACGCTTCACTCCCCGGAATATCTGGTTTGATGATTTTTTCGAACAGTATGAAGGCACTGAACTCGATCTCGTGCTTTTTGACCTCGGCATCTCCTCTTTCCACTATGAGGAATCGGAGCGGGGGTTCTCTTTCAAGCGGGGCGAGCTTTTGGATATGCGTCTGGATGAGGATGCGCCCATTAGTGCCATGGATGTGGTCAACGGCTACCAGGAAGAGAGATTGGCCAATGTCATCTTTC
>DUPO01000183.1 GCA_012838275.1 Spirochaetales bacterium | reverse complement strand
TTGAAAGGGGAAGGGAAACGGAAGGGCGTCCTACAGTTTCAAAGAGGAGATTTCAATATCCCTTTCCTACCATCTCTGTGCTCGCCAGAATAATTGCGGCAGCCGATATATTTTTGGTTTTTTTCTTGAATATGTTGCAATTTGTTGTATTATTAATGAGGTGAACAGTACATCTGCTACACTTGACGGCTGTCCCTTCCGGGAATATCCAAAAGATTTGTAAAGTAGTAAGATGAAAACCAGATGTATAATTGGCTTCTCGGAAGAAGGAGAAAAGCAATGAAAATAATCGGAAAACCCCTGAACAGAGTTGATGCGAAAGAAAAAGTCACGGGTCAGGCAAAATATACTGGCGATCTGGTAAGCCCTCACGCCCTTTTCGCAAAAGTCATGCACAGCACCATAGCAAACGGGCTTGTCCTTTCCTTTGACCTTGAAGAGGCCTGGAAGGTACCGGGTGTCATTGATATCGTCACCTGTTTTGATGTTCCTGACATCCAGTTCCCCACAGCAGGGCACCCCTGGTCCACTGTCAAGAAGCATCAGGATATTGCAGACAGGAAACTGCTCAATACACGGGTTCGCTTCTACGGCGACGATATTGCCGCTGTCATAGCGGAGGATGAAATTTCTGCACATGAGGCAGTCAGGAAGATCAAGGTAGAGTATGAAGAGTACGAGCCTCTGCTCTCCATTGAGGCGGCCATGGCTCCTGGAGCGAGGACTATCCACGAGGAGAAGCCAGATAACGTTGTCGTTCGTTCTTCCTATGAGATGGGAGACTTTGATGAGGCCATCAAGGAAAAGGGCCTTATCAAGATAGAGGGTGATTACGACACCCCTATTGTCCAGCACTGTCATATCGAGAAGGCTTCCTCCTTCGCTTACATGGAAAGCGGAAAAATTGTAATTGTTGCAGCAACACAGATACCCCATATTGTTCGTCGTGTCTGTGCTCAGGCTCTCGGAATAGGCTATGGGGACATCAGGATTATCAAGCCGTATATAGGTGGAGGATTCGGGAACAGGCAGGATGCCCTGACCGAACCGCTTAATGCATACCTCACCACTCGTGTAGGAGGAAGACAGGTCCGTCTGGAGTATACCCGAGAAGAGACCTTTGCCTGCACCCGCGTGCGTCATGCCATGAAATTCCATATTGAATCCTACGTGCGCAAGGATGGCAGCTTTGCAGCACGGTCCATCGTCGCCTACTCCAATCAGGGAGCCTATGCATCACATGCTCACGCCCTGGTTGCAAATGCGGTCAATGGCTTTCGCATGATGTACCCTGTGGGGGCCGTCAAGGGTGAAGCTTACACTGTCTACACCAACCTTCCCACAGCCGGAGCCATGCGTGCTTATGGGATCCCACAGATAGGGTTTGCTCTTGAGGCGCACATCGACGACATTGTCAGAAAGACCGGGTTTGACCCGATCGTGCTGCGAAAGCAGAATATGATGAAACTCGGTTTTATCGATCCGATCACTACCATCCAGTGCCATTCAACCGGACTGTCCGAGTGTATGGATATAGGGGAGAAGCACCTCAACTACACAGAGAAACGTGCCAGATATGCAAACCAGACAGGTCCGGTAAGAAGAGGTGTCGGCATGGCAATCTTCTGTTACAAGACAGGTGTCTATCCCATCAGTCTGGAAACTTCAGCTTGCCGGATGCTCCTAAACCAGGATGGGTCCCTTCAGCTGCAGATGGGGGCTACCGAGATCGGCCAGGGAGCCGATACCGTTTTCGCCATGATGGCTGCTGAGACCGTCGGACTGACCATGGACAAGATCCACGTGGTAAGCAAACAGGATACTGACGTTACCCCCTATGATACAGGAGCGTACGCCTCCAGGCAGACCTATGTCTCTGGCATGGCTGTCAAGAAGACTGCAGAGGTGTTCAGGAAAAGACTTCTGGAGTTTGCGGGATTCATGCTTAACAAGGATCCTTGGGACCTTGATATCAAGGACAACTACATTGTCCATACGAACAAGGACGAACAGTTGCTCTCCGTCAAGACCGTTGCTGAGGAGTCATGTTACAGCCTGACCAACTCAACACACATCTCGGCTGAGGAGTCGCATCACTGCAGTGACAACACCTACTCCTTTGGGGTCTGTTTCACCGAGATCGAAGTGGATATCCCCATGTGCCACATCAAGGTACTGGACATCATCAACGTCCATGACTCCGGAAGGATCATCAACCACCAGACCGCCGAAGGTCAGGTGCATGGTGGCATGAGCATGGGCCTTGGCTATGGATTGTATGAGCATTTGGACTTTGACCAGAAGACCGGCAGGATGCTCAATGACAACCTGCTCGACTACAAGCTGATGACACCGATGGATACTCCGGACCTGCATGTCGCCTTTGTGGAGACTGAAGATCCGACAGGACCGTACGGCAACAAGTCTTTAGGGGAACCACCTACTATCCCGGTGGCACCGGCTATCAGGAATGCCATGCTGAATGCAACTGGTGTCGCTGTTAATTCAATCCCCCTCAATCCTGAAAAACTTTTCTATGCTATCCGAGAAGCGGGACTTATCAAATAAAGGAAGACGAGCATGTACGATTTTAAAAACTTATATGAACCGAAGACAGTAAGAGAAGCGCTAGAACTGAGAAAGGAACATCCCGAAGCTCTGGTACTCGCCGGAGGAAGCGATATCCTTATCCAGATCCGTGAAGGCAAGCTTGCAGGCTGTGACCTCATAAGCATCTTTGCCCTTGATGAACTGCGTGGGATCTGCCTTGAGGACGACGGGACGCTCCTGATAAGACCCCTTGCCAGCTTTACCGATGTGGTGATGCACCCCCTTATCAAGAAGCATATGCCAGTCCTGGGTGAAGCAGTGGAGCAGATCGGAGGCCCTCAGATCAGGAATATCGGCACCATTGGGGGAAACATTTGTAACGGGGTGACCAGTGCAGACTCTGC
>DUPO01000182.1 GCA_012838275.1 Spirochaetales bacterium | reverse complement strand
GCAAAGGTTATTGTTATGAGGATGATAGTAAGCAGTATTGCTCGTGTTTTCTTCATGAGAGTCTCCTATTGGCGGTATGTTACTGAAAGGGTGATGGGAATGAATCCTGCAATGGCGTTATCTGCCTTGAGAGAGGGTTCATAGTTAAGCTCAGGAATCAGCCATATGCCTGTTGATAGTCCAAAGCCCCAGTTTTCACCCGGATACCAGATAGCGCCTATTTCCAGGTTAGTATAAAGAGTCATCAGTGAACTCGTCTTGTACTTGATGTAAGCTCCTCCCAGTCCGACGGACAGGGGAAGGTCAAATGACCCCTGAACCGGATAGTAGGTATATTTACCAAAGAAGGGGACTGCAGAGAAAAACTCCTTTTCAGCTGAAAAGTTGAAATTATACCCGATCTCTCCTCCGATGGCAGTCTTGGGTGAATTGAACATCTGGAAGCTAATGGCTCCATAACCACCCATCTTCATCCCTGTGTTGCCCTCGCCCGGACCGCCTGCGGTAGTGTTGTCAGAGAAGAAATGGACGAATGCAGGGACGTTAGTGCCCAGTCTGAAGGAAAATTGTTGACTTCCAGCCTCATAGAAATCGACTGAGTACAGCATTACGGGGAGTAGCAGGGCAATGAGAATTAATGGAAAAAACTTTTTCATGGGTACCTCGTGTTACTTGTAAGAACAAAACGGCGTATTGCCCGTTACATATGTTCAATCATACGAAAATCAGGCAGGTATGAAAACCTCTTAGGTAGTATAGCGACAGGAAAGAAGAAAGGCAAACCAACAGCCTCTTCCATTTGTTGCCATTCTCATACATTTTGCTGTAGTCTAGGGGATAAGGAAGGATAAGCCATGCAAGTGATGTCAGGAAAAGAAGTCTCTCAAGCCGTCTATGCGGATCTGCATGCCAGAGCCGGATCCTTTGTGCACTCCCACGGATACGCACCTACCCTTGCTGTGGTCTTGGTTGGCAGCGATCCTGCAAGCCAAAGCTACGTTAGAAGCAAGAAGAAAGCTTGTCTTTCACTTGGATTCGGCCATCAGGACTACCTATTGCCTGAAGATGCTTCTCAGGAAGAACTTCTTGGTTTGGTCAGGCGCCTCAATGCCGACAATTCGGTTCATGGGATTCTTGTGCAACTGCCCCTTCCTTCACACATGGATACAGGAGAAGTCATCGAGACAATTGACCAGCATAAGGATGTAGATGGATTCCATCCGTCAAGTGTCGGCAAATTACTTATTGGTCTTCCTACCTTTGTCAGCTGTACTCCCTTAGGTGTCATGGAGATGCTCGATCACTACAAGATAGAGACTGCGGGTAAGCATGTGGTCATCGTTGGCAGAAGCAATATTGTCGGCAAACCCCTTGCAGCACTTCTCATGCAGAAGGGACGTGATGCTACAGTAACTGTCTGTCACTCCCGGACCAAGGACCTCGCATCCATCGCCTTGCAAGCCGATATCCTGATCGCCGCCATCGGCAGTCCCCGTTTTATCCGGAGCTCCATGGTCAAGGAAGGAGCTGTGGTTATAGATGTCGGGATAAATCGTGTTGAAGATTCCTCTGCCAAACGTGGCTATCGCTTGGTTGGGGATGTTGATTATGATACTGTTTCACCTCACTGTTCTT
>DUPO01000181.1 GCA_012838275.1 Spirochaetales bacterium | reverse complement strand
CTGTCTCCGTGGCACAGACGTTCAAGAACGGTAGATAGAAAGAGTCATATGGTTCATTATCCCCCAAGAAGAGGGTAGTGAATGATAGATAAGGTACCGTACCCATATGGGCAACAAAGAAGGGAAACCCTTCTGCCCCATGGGACGGTACATTTTTTTTCAAAAATGTCGGTACTCTGAGATCTATCGACGGTGTATCCCTGCTACTTAGAAGAGGATCTCCTTTCTAGCTAAGAAGGAAAAGTCTTTTATTACTTAATCCCTGAATATGAGCTTTGAAACCATCTAGAATCGTAAGAAAACAAACCTTTGTAATAAGATAACTAACCTTTTCTCTCCTTTCTCGAGATTTGACTTGAAAGCGTAAGATATCTTACCAAACTCAATAGAATACCTCATGTACTTCTGACATACCCGACCTTAAGATTTTATTACTAGATGCGGCGTTGCCGCAAAAAACAATCTATTTTTATGATTCCTTAAAAGGAGGGACACATGAAAAAAACTCTAGGTATTTTATTGGTTCTGGTTATACTGGGATCGGGCGCTCTGTTCGCCGCTGGTGTGCAAGAATCTGGTCTAACTAAGGTTGGTATTGTAAATCTACCACCAGAAGAATCCGGATATCGTCAGGCTAATGTTGAAGACATGAATTCTGTATTCTCAGAAGCAAACGGCTATGACGCAAAACAGACCAACACCATGGACAACAGCGAGCAGATTGCTGCAGCAAAAGGTTACATCCGAGACGGAGTGGACTACCTTTTGATCTCAGCAGCAAACGCTTCTGGATGGGATGACACCTTGAAATCTGCAAAGGATGCAGGAATTCAGGTAATTCTCTTTGACCGCGCAATTGACACTGACCCCTCCAATTACCAGGCAGCAATCCTCTCGGATATGGCCTATGAAGGTGAAAAGGCAGTGGAATGGGTATTGGGACTTGATCTTGATGAGATCAACCTGATCCTTATCCGTGGACAGATGGGTTCTGCAGCAGAAATTGGCCGAAGTGCAGCAGTCCTTGACGCCGCAAAAGCAGGCAAACTCAACATAGTTGCCGATGGAACCGGTGGAGACAGCTGGAGCCTTGAAGAAGCCCGTAAAATTGTTGAAGCAGCAATTGCCGCAGGCAAGGATTTCAATGTCATCTACGCTCAGAACGATGGTATGGCACAAGGTGCCGTGCAGGCTCTTGAAGCAGCTGGAATCAGTCACGGTAAGGGTGGAAAGGTCAAGGTCATTGGATTTGACTTCAACCGCTTTGCACTCAGAAACGTACAGGCTGGTTACTGGGATGCTGACATGCAATGTAACCCACGTCAGGCTGCTCAGGTCTCTGAATGGATCAAGAGTGGAAAGATGCCCAGTGGCATAGTCTACCAGGAAGAGTTGCTCTTAACTACTGACACGATTACTGATGAACTCATCGAGAAATGGGGAATCAATGCCGATACAGGTAAAGGTGTAATCACAAGGTAAGTATTTGTAATCACAACAATGTAGTATTTGCAGTGCGGTGCGCAGAAATAATTCTGCATGCCGCACCGCAATTAGCTCGTACCGTATCAGTAAAAGGAGACCTTTGATTGTTGTCAGAAACCATACTTGAAATGAAGGATATCAGCAAATCATTTCCTGGCGTCAAAGCTCTGGATTGCGTAGACTTCAAGCTCCGAAAAGGTGAAATCCATGCACTCATGGGCGAAAACGGGGCGGGTAAATCTACACTCATTAAAGTTATTACCGGAGTCTACGAAAAAGACGCTGGCTTGATTACCTTACAGGGAGAACCTATTCACTTTAAAGCTCCGCAGGAAGCACAAAACAAGGGAATAGGTACCGTCTATCAGGAAATAATGCTTTGTCCCAATTTGACTGTTGCTGAAAATATGTTTATCGGCCGTAGTCACAGCCCATTCGTTAATTGGAAGCAGATGAATGAAAAGGCAGCCCAGTTGCTCGATTCCCTCGGTATTCCGGCAAGCCCAGTCCAGGAACTTGCTAGCTGTTCGATTGCCGTACAGCAAATGATTGCCATTGCCCGAGCAGTGGATATGGACTGTAAGATTCTCATACTGGACGAGCCAACTTCCTCCCTTGATGAAGACGAGGTACATAAACTCTTTGCACTCATGCGTGAGCTGAAAGAGCGGGGAGTGGGAATCATCTTTATCACACACTTTCTCGAGCAGGTGTACGAAGTCAGTGACATGATCACGGTACTTCGCAACGGAAAGCTGGTCGGTGAATATGAAACAACCTCGCTCTCCCAAATTGAGCTTATTTCAAAGATGTTGGGTAATGTGCTCGAGGATGTTACCAAACTAAAGAAACATGAGCCGATCGTATCTGATACTTCCATCCCTGTCTTTGAAGGAAAAGCACTCTCAAGCTCAGCAGGGGTAAGACCCTTCAACTTTGCCATACAAAAAGGTGAGGTGAATGGGTTTGCAGGTCTGCTCGGCTCCGGACGTAGTGAAAGTGTCCGTGCCATATTCGCCGCAGACAAAGTAACTGGTGGTGAAGTAAGGATGAAAGGTAAGAGGGTGAAGATCAAGACACCCTTGCATGCGATAAAACATGGAATAGGCTATTTGCCAGAAGATCGCAAAGGCGATGGCATTGTCGAAGACCTGTCGGTACGAGACAATATCATCCTTACCCTGCAGGTCTTGAAAGGCTTCTTCAAACCATTTTCGAGAAAACAGGCGGAGCTATTCGCCGACGAGTATATCAAGAAGTTAAATATCAAGACTCCAACCTCAAATACACCGATTAAATCCCTTTCTGGAGGTAATCAACAGAAAGTTATACTGGCCCGCTGGTTGCTCACCAACCCAGAGTACCTGATCCTGGATGAACCGACCCGTGGTATTGATGTTGGAACCAAGGTTGAGATCCAGAAACTGGTTCTCAATCTCGCATCCAAAGGGATGAGCCTTACGTTCATCTCTTCAGAAATTGAGGAGATGCTTCGAACCTGTTCCCGATTGATAGTCATGAAAGACCGTGAAATAGTCGGGGAACTCAGGGGAACTGATTTGACGGAGAATGATGTTATGAACGTAATAGCACAGGGGGGAAAGAACAAATGAGCAACATGAAAAAGAACATTTCTCACCTGGTTCTTCCTCTCTCGGTGATGGCACTTCTCATTGTCATCAATCTGATAAAGGGTGCCGATTATTTCACCATCAGCATGGTCAACGGAGCATTCTACGGCAATATACCGAATATCCTCTTCGGTGCCTCTGAGTTGGTCATTCTCTCCATAGGTATGACGCTGGTAACGGGAGCCTCACGAGGGCAGGATATCAGCATCGGGGTAAGTGCCACCATTACTTCCGCTGTATTTGTCCAGTATGTCCTACAGGCCAGTGAAGTCACGTTATTTACCATCATTGTGGGCTTTCTCTTGAGTTGCGTTACAGGTTTGCTTCTTGGCGCATTCAACGGTACCCTGGTTTCGGTATTCAAGGTTCAACCAATGGTTGCATCCCTTATACTCTTTACCGGTGGCCGCTCCATAGCTTTTATGATTGACGGGAAACTCTCTCCCATTCTGGCTAACGATATATCGAATAAAATAGGCACGGTAATACCGGGAGTACCAGTGCAGACAGCAATAATCCTTACTGCTGTTTTTATCGCTATCGTGGCAGTGGTATTCAAGACCACAAATCTCAGACTCTATGTAGAGACTGTTGGAATAAACCCGAACGCGGCGCGTCTGAACGGTATCAATCCAAAGAAAATCATATTCCTGACCTTCTTGATCATGGGAATATGTACTGCGGTGGCCGGCTTTATTGCCGTAAACAAGGCAGGCCGTCACGACAGCGTCAACTTGCTCAAACTGATCATGATGGATGCAATACTTGCCGTGGCTATCGGTGGAAACTCTTTGGGCGGTGGAAAGTTCAGCATTACCGGTTCCATTATTGGTGCCTATACGATAGAGATGCTGAACAGGACCCTACTCAGGTTGGAGATAGATCCAGCGATGATCAAGGTATTCAAGGCTGTTTTCATTATTATTCTTATGGTGGTTGCCTCTCCGGTGGTCAGGGCTTTCATGAGCAAGAATCTGGATAGGTTCCGCTCCTGGAGACTTTCTTCAAGCCAGCAAAAGGGACCAATCTCCACCACAAATATAGCCAGGAAGCAGGGGGAATAGGATGGCATCTGTGAACGTAATCAAACCAAAAGCAAGACTATCAAATTCAAATATTCTGTTTCTTATAGCTGCGGTCATCTTTGTACTGATGTACCTGTTTGCAATCATCACTTTCCCCAATAGTTTTCTGCAATTTCAGACATTTTTCGACCTATTCAACCTAAATGCACCACTGATCATCATGACCCTCGGCTTATGTATCGTCATGATCGGAGGAGGTATCGATATCTCCATTGGATCGGTGACCGGATTGGTTACAATGGCCTGTGCAGTTTTCCTGGAATCCAGGATGGGAAGCATAGGGGGAGCCATCCTTGTTGCGCTGGGTATCGGTATTGCATTTGGAATTCTGCAAGGATATCTTATTGCCTATCTTGAGATCCAACCATTTATCATTACGCTCTCTGGGTTGTTCTTGGCACAAGGGCTCCTGACTACACTCCATAAGGATCCGATCAACGTAACCATGCCTGCATTCGTGAGTTTGAGGGATTTTGATATCGTGATTGCATGGCTAGGTACAAGAAACAGACTGGGGGTTTTTATCCCGTGTGAAATAAAGCCAGGTACGCTGATCTTTATTGTCCTTCTCATCATTCTTGCATCCCTTATGAAGTGGTCGCGTTTTGGACGGAATGTCTACGCCGTTGGTGGAAATACCCATAGTGCAATGATGCTCGGCATCAATGTTAAGAGAACGATCTTCATCACGTATGTGATTAGTGGATTGACTGCCGGTATTGCAGGTTTTGTCTACATCATGACCACAGGAGCAGGCAATGTCGGAAATGCTGCAGGAGCAGAAATGAAAGCAATAGCATCGGCTATCATAGGCGGTACATTGCTTAATGGTGGGGTAGGGAACCTGCTTGGGGCTCCAATAGGTACATTGACCCTTTTGATCATTAATGAGCTGATCCGAGCAGCAGGCGTTCAATCTAACTGGCAAGCTATGGTAAGCGGACTCCTCTTGTATTTCTTCATAGTGCTGCAAAGCGTCATTATGTCCCTGCGTGACAGGAGGAAATTCAGTATAGCTCTTCCGCCTTGGCTACGACTGTCAGGGAAAGAACAGCTTGGGGGGCAAAGAGAGCAGTAACAGCAGAAGAGTTGCTAGGTCGTCGGATGGTAATCATTTGTTTTCCCCCAAAGAATTGTTTCGGAGGGGGAAAGTATCAGTTATTTCGATCCTCTTCTAACGCTTCTGCATCCATCAATAGAAACAGCTCCCTCGCAAAATTACAGCAGTGGTATATCTTCTTCTTCAAGATACCGGTTCAGCTCCTGGATATAGGCTTTCTCTGAAGCTCCCTCACACACGATGATTATGTTACGGTTTCTACTATACATCAATGAACCTTCTCCCCTATATATATGAATGAGGGATTCCAGAAAAGGTTCCATCAAGATATTGTTTCCTGAAGTTGGTCACGTTTCTCACCCCTTCAAAGTCAGAGACCCGCTTGAAAACAGTCCCTTTCTTCAATGTCTTGGTAACGATACCAATCTCTGATACACGCATCATGTCTTGTTCCATGATATCTGTATTGTGTGTGGTGAAAATCAGTTGTGCGTTTGATGTGTTATATCTTTTATCCTTGAACATCCTCACAATTTCTGCAAACAAGTAGGGGTGGAGGGAGTTTCCCAGCTCATCGATTACCAGTACGTTTCCTTTTCTCAGTGCAGTGATCACAATACCAAGCAGACAGGCAACTCGCTGAGTACCCAAAGATTCATCGTTAAAATTGAACTGAACCTCATTGCCAAAGATATCTTCGTGATAAGAATTGATCTCAGTTGCCGTAATCATTTTGTTTGAGATGTTGAATTCATACTGACTTGCAGGAAAGGATCTAACTTCTTTACCAAGTTCGTCCTTCTTGTACTCCATGCGAGTGATATCGATATCCAGTTTTCGTAGTATGGTGACAATATCTATAAAAGCTTTTTGTGGATCCATACCTGAGTCGGTATTCGTCAGTCTGTCCAGTCCAAAAGAAAATAGAAAATCGTTGCTTGGATATACCTCAACTTTATTGGTGATGAAACCATATGCAACTGTCATGGAGTCGTTCAGACCAGCATAGTTCTTCCCCACTACAGAGAGGAAAGGAGTCCTGAACTGTTGTTTTTGATCCAAGCATTCCACTGAAAATATAGTATCAAGCTTCTTTGATGGATATACATCGGTTGCGATGGCTGTGAAAGACCTATTCCTGTTATCAATAGAAAAGACAACTTCGTTATTCTTTACCAGTCTCTCGGTAACAATTGCCTCTCCGTTCACTTCCAAGGAATAAAGAAATTTCTTGTCTTCCTTGAGAAATTCGAGTGCAAATGAGGTGATATTATCTTGGGGATGCAATTTGTTGGTGGAGATAATCTCCGGATTATAACGGTTTTTTATAATCCCGACAAACAGAGCGAGCGCCTTTATAATATTGGATTTTCCTGATGCGTTCGCACCATATATTGCCAGACACGGGATGGTCCGGACGTCACCCTCTTCGAGAAATGGTAACAGTTCCATCTGTTTGTATCCATTTGGTGCCTTCCTCTCCGCGTATGACATTGGGAGAGTGAGGTCCAGGATAGATCTATAATTTTTTATTTGAAAAGATATAATCATAATTACCGATACTCCTTTAGGGGACTGTTTACAGTATCATGTAACCCTATCGGTATGTCAAGATAAACAAAAAATATGTTTATCTTGATTTATCATTAAGACAGTAATCTATACATCTTCACCAATATTTTTTGGAAAAATGATAGATATTGGTATAACAAAGGCAGTTATACTGAAGTAGTTGGTCTGATCCCATTTTAATATTGCAATTCTTAGAGAAGTGAAGGCTATAGAGACCCCTCATCTTCAATTCTGGTATTTTCCTCCGGATCTGAATTCTCGGGGGGAGATGCCTGTATGTTTCTTGAAAATGAAACTGAAGTAATGGGGATCTCCAAATCCTACTTCATATGCGATGTCTGCGCTCCTGAGCGCTGTCGTCAGCAGCAGGTCTTTCGATTTATTGATACGGACCCGTGTAAGATATTCAATGAAGGTCTCCCCGGTCTCCTGGGAAAAGACGGTACTGAAATGGTTTGGACTTACGTTTACAGTCGATGCCACTGAATGCAGGGAAATATCTTGGTCGGCAAAATGAAGATTGATATGCTGCTTTGCCTTTTGGATCATTTCATAATATTTTCCTGCCGATTTTGATTCCCTGAAATCTATGAACGTATCAAGGATTAATTTCACCCCTTCACAGAAGGTATCTTTTGAGCTAGCTATCTCTGAAAGTTGCGTTTTTTGTGACACCCATGGTATAACATCCTGAGAAACACCTCCCAGTTCATCAATAATCTTTGATATAGCCACCATAAGATCATAGAGAAGGTAATAGCCTATGAGCGTGGTCTCGAATGGGTGATCACCTATCATGGTAATATACTGGGCTATGATCTCATCAATACCCGATTTCTTCACATATTTCAGACGCTCCGATATGGGGCTTCCGTCAAGTTTCAAAAAATCAATTTCGGAAAAGGCATGTAGATCATGTGTTCCGATAATCAGTTTCTGACCTGTCTTGACAGAGAATTTCACAGCTTGTTCCGCATCAGCATATGACTGAGAGAGGCTCCCTATTCGCTCGACTAAAGAGCCTATGCCAATAGTCACCATGCAATCAGTGTTTCGTTCAACCTCATATTTAATCGCCTGACCTAATGTATAAGCAGTTTCTTCGAGTGATTCTGATACATACTGCTTCAACAGCAAGATGAACGAATCCCTGCTTTGCGAAAAGCATAATACCTCTTCCTGATTGTCAATAAGGCTGTTTATATGGATTTTGGCGTTAATCAGTTCTGAATAGTTTTCAGAGGGGGTGGAAAGCTTGATGATTGCTACAAGGTATCCATGAGCGATGAGATCTATGCCCATATCACCTGCTTTCTCAAGCGCATCTTCTGTTTTGACAATTCCAGTTACCAAATCACATAGCCAGCGCTCCTTGATCAAGTCCGAATTGGACTGGGCCTGCAGTTTCAGATTCTCTATACTTGAAAGATGCATTTTCTCTTGTTCAATCGTATATACCAGTTTGTTAAGAGTTGACAGCATATCTGAGGCAGAAATAGGTTTGAGCATATATTCGTCGACACCGATTGATATAGCCTCTTGTGCATACTGAAATTCATCATGACCTGAGATTATTATAATTTTTATCCAGGGAAGTATCTTTTTGATGATTCTAGAAAGGCTAAGTCCGTCAACAAACGGCATTCTGATATCAGTAATCAGTATGTCCGGTTTTACATCCTTCATAATTGACAAGGCCATTTCCCCATCTGATGCTTCACCCACCAGGACAAAAGGACCTGTCCCCGACTGTATGCTGTTTCGCAGTCCTTCACGTACTACTATCTCGTCTTCTGCAATAAAAACCTTATACATTGAATCCAACCTCTGGTACGCAGAAATACACGGTAGTGCCCTTTTTATACCGACTTGTTATTTCCAGCTTCGTGCTTGTATCATAATACAGCTCAAGCCTCTTGTTAACATTATACAGTCCATAAATATTGTTCAAATCCTCGGGATCGGCCGAACCATTGATCTGTTCCATGATATTCGCGAGTTTTTCTTCCGTCATTCCGATGCCATTGTCTGACACAGAAAAACAAAGGCGATCGTTTTCTCGCCATCCCTTTACCGATAATAATCCACGCCCTCTCTTGTTCTTGATTCCATGGTACAATGCATTTTCAACGAGAGGCTGGAGTACCAGCTTCAAAATCTGACATTTTGCCATCTCAGGTGAGTACTCAATTTCATAATCCAGGATGTCACGGTATCTGATTTTCTGAATGGTCAGATAGCTTTTGACATGTTCAAACTCCTCGCTGACTGTTAAAAAGTCTTTGCCCTTATTGAGAGATATCCTGAAAAAGCTTGAAAAGGCACGTGTAATATCAATAACCTGATCATTTTTCTTTTCTTCTGCAAGCCAAACTATCGTATCGAAGGTGTTATAGAGAAAATGTGGTGTTATCTGAGCCTGAAGGGCTTTCAT
>DUPO01000180.1 GCA_012838275.1 Spirochaetales bacterium | reverse complement strand
ACTATATATCGCCTTTTTAAGAATTTGAAAATTCAGATTTCAGAGAGGTCAACCGGTAGGGACCCCGTCAAATAAAGATAGAGCAAATAGACACTATTGTCCACCTCCCCAAGGAAAAGCTCCCATAGGGAACACTTCCTTGAGGCTGGCTTGCCCCTGCATGCCAGCATATGTTTTTGCTTACATTTTTCCGGCTCAACCCGCTTGGGGAATTGCAGTTGCGCGGATGAAACCTCAAGAGAGTGAAGCAGATACCTATTCCGATAAGAAAACACCTCAACAGGGCGGTATTCAATTCATACCGGCATCATATGCAGGGGGAGGTCAGGCACACAGGAGCATCTCTTCCAGGGAAAAGGACAGCAAGTATCTCCCCTAGGTCTCAAGCTCCCAGGACCTAACCAGGGCGCTTATCGCATTGGTACGGTCAAAGGGGGGCTTATAAGCCTTACCATCAAGAGAGCTTAAAGGCATAGCAGCCATGCTTGTTGCCGAAATGAACAACTCGTCGTACAGCCCTTGCTGAAGGTCCTTTGCCTGGGGAGCCTGATAGACAACCTCGATACCCAGAACCTTCGCCGCCTGGATGACTCGCTCACGCGTCACCCCCAAGAGCACATCCTCATCCTTGGCCGTATAGAGCCTGCCATCCCTGAAAGCAAAGAAATTACTTCTTGTTCCCTCCAGGGCCTGCCCCTTCCGGTCTATGAGCAGAGCCTCAAACCCTCCACTGCCTCTGGCCTTCTCCAAGGCCATGTAATTGAGAAGCAGGTTCCCTGTCTTGCAGGAGGGCATCAGGCGCTCCCCTTCATAGGTGATGGCGCCCACCCCATGGGTGTAGTAGGCGTCAGGATAGGTCAGTAGCGGGGATGCTGTGATGAAGCAGAGGGGTTCTTTTCCCCCGACCAACAGGATTCTCACCGAGGCCTCTTCCAACATATCCACCCTGATCAGTTCGTGGACCCAGCTGGAGAGCTCCTGCTGGGTGAATGGATGTTCAAGGCCAATTCCCTTACATGAATTACCAAGCCTGATAAGGTGGTCCTCAAGGTGCACGGGATGAGCTTCGATCACCCTAATGGATTCGTAGGTGGAGAATCCGAACTGGACCTCCCTGTTGGTTATAGGAAGGCAAGCCTTTTCCTCTGGAATTATCTTGCCATTGCGCAGTGCATGTTCTCTTATCATACAAGGACCTTCTTTTATCTTTATCTTAGGGTATCTTGAGCAGCTCTCGCGGCTTGCTCCCGTTGGGGGGGCCGACATACCCCAGCTCTTCCATCAGTTCGATCAGACGGGCTGCCCGGTTATAGCCGATCTTCAACCTTCTCTGCAAATAGGAAGCTGAGGCACTCTTGCGTTCAACAACGATTGCAAGGGCCTCTTCCAGGAGAGCCTCATCATCGTTGCCATCGGAACCTTCATACCCAGAACCACTTGATGCGGGCTCGTCATCCTCAAAAAATGATTCGTCAATGAAATCAGCGACCCCTTGCTTGGAAGCAAACTGCACGACCTGTTCGACTTCCCTGTCACTGAGGAAGGCCCCTTGGATACGTTCAGGTGTGGGGTCACTGCTGGCGAGGTAGAGCATATCTCCCTTGCCTAGCAATTTCTCAGCACCGCCCTCGTCGATGATAATGCGGCTGTCGGTGGTACTGGTCACTGCAAAGGCAATACGGGTGGGGATGTTTGTCTTGATAACACCGGTGATGACATCGACACTCGGCCTCTGGGTGGCAAGAACCAGATGGATACCGACAGCACGGCTCATGGCCGCAAGACGCGATACCTTGTTCTCGAGCTCCTTGCCCACCGTGTGCATGAGATCGGCGAACTCGTCGATGACCACTACGATATACGGAAGCTTCTCCCTAGCAAGACGATCTTGGACAATCTTCTCATTGTAGCCCAGAATGTTTCTGGCGTTGATGCCCTGCAACAGACGGTATCTGCGATCCATCTCATACAGGCAGAAATCGAAGGCCTTCAAAGTCTTTTTCGGATCGTGGATCACCGGCGTCAGCAGATGGGGGATACCATTATAGATGCTCAGCTCTACAATCTTCGGATCCACCAGGATGAGACGCACCTCCTTGGGGCTTCTCCTGAAAAGGATCGAACAGATCATGGAGTTTACACACACACTCTTCCCGCTACCGGTGGACCCGGCGATAAGCAGGTGTGGCGTGGCGCTTACATCCATGACGATGGGTTCTCCCATAAGGTTTTTCCCGAGCACCATGGGGATGTTGAGTTGCTTGCTCTCCATGGCAGGAAGCATCTCCTTGAACCCGATGACATCACGCTTGTGATTGGGAATCTCTATACCCACCGCCGACTTGCCGGGGATGGGTGCCACTATGCGTACCTGTTTGGCAGCGAGGGCCATCGCAATGTTGTCCCCAAGGTTGACGATAGAGTTGATCCGTATCCCGGGGGCAGGAAGGATTTCAAACATGGTGACCGTCGGACCCCTCACAATGTTAGTGAGTTCCACATGGACATTGAACTGCTCCAAGGTGGCAACCAGAATCTTGCCACGTTCCAAGGTCTCTTCGTTGATGTCATTGCCTATCTTAGGATAGGTGACCAGAATTGATTCTGGAGGATACTGATAGGTAATCCTGTCCCTATTTATGAGGGCGCTGCCACTGCCTTCGGCCACCAGCAGCCCACCTACCCCGCTCGCAACTTCCAACCTGTCCTCTTCATCAGACAGCTCCGCAGGAACTGGGGCGTCTTCACTAAAGCCCCCATTGACAGGTCTGGCTGTGCTGTGAGGGGCAAACGAACTGATCCCCTGCTCTGCACTCTTTACCTGCTCCGTCTGCCGGGTCTTCACTTCTGCTGTTGTCTGCTCCGGTTGTTTCTCTACCACCGGAGGACGGACAGAGAGTATCCTCTCCCTAACCCGCAGGGGTTGGTCTTCATCATCCTTCTTCTGGGGTATCCTCACCCCTAGGGCGACAGCTTCCAGGCCGCGGCTCTTCTCTTTTGAGGCTACAGCCTCAGCGAGCATCCCCCTGGCCTTACCGGTGGGCTCGGGCTTGGGCTCAACCCGTGATGAGCTGTTCATTCCCACAGCTTCCAATGCGCCCTGCAAAAACCCGGAAAGTTTTCCAACAGGCTTCTTGAGCGGCTCTTCCCCTACTGCTTCCTGCTCTTTCTGTACTTTGCTCTCTTCTTTACGCTTTTCCTGCAGTTCACGCTGTTTCATCTCCAGATAAGAGATACCCTTATTGCGGATCCTCTCCTCCTTGATGCTCTCCAGCGCCCCCACACTAACTATACCCACATCAATGGAGGGTTGTTCCTCCACGTCCAGAATATCTTCCTTTTTGGGTTTCCTATCACGTTTCTTATGTAAATTATCCAGGACAGGAACCTCTACTATCGGAGGAAATGAAACCTGCTCATCACTGAGGATGTCAACTTCCGGCTCCACCGGCTTCTTCTTCAAGACGACATCTTCCTCTTCATCCTGTATCTTATCCCCTGCCTTCTCGAATCGTTTTCGAGCCCGCTTGAATCTGAATCTCTGCAACTTGGAGAGCGATTGCAGATTAACTGCCTCACCGTTGTTGGCCATGGTGAGCATCTGGTTGAAGGCTTCCTTCTTCTGGCTTCGGCGCTCTAGGCCATCGCCTATCAGCGTAAGGATTACAAACAGGGCCATTTCCACAAGAAATGCCACAACCACCCTCAAAGATGCAAGTCGGGGACCGGCATTGAAGGAGTAGAGCAATGATTGCAAAAATTGCGGGCGACCGCTGTGTTGCAACATGTGGGAGAATACCAGCAAGGTGTAGAACATGATGGCAGAGAGGGGGACAAACACAAACGAGAAGGCCCTCTTGTCCCGAAAGGAGAAGAACATCCCGCTCCATACGAAAAGCATCCCTGTAAGGGGCAGGAGACCCAAGGGGGAATCAGAGGCAGAAAACCCAAAACCTATCGATAGCACTCCGAGTATCTTTTGAACAACAGGGCGTGGTGTCCCAAATTGGGTAGAAGCCACAGCCGATGCAAGTGACAACCCCAGAATGAATAGGACTATACCGCCTACCAATATATATGTTTTCGTACCTTTTTTCACAACCTTCTCCTCATAATACCCTAACACCACATAGCGTAAGAGGTATCACTCTTTCTTCAGCAGACAGAGCATCCTCTCCGCATCAAGATGAGGGACATCAAGCTGAATATCTGATGTGACCCATCTGCTCGTGCACATCGAACGGACTTTTTCCAGCTCCTCGTGCAAGGAAGAAGCCTGTCCTTTGTAGGCACATATCACCCCATCGGGGGCAAGTATCGGCTCTACAAGATCAAGAATATCATATAACGGGCGAAATGCCCTGAAGGTTATCAGATCAAATGATCGGGAAACCTCCTTCAAGTCCCTATCAAGGACCTCAACTCTCTCGTTCAAGCGACAGATGGCCAGGGCATTGCGCAGAAAACCAACCCGCCTGCCCATTCGCTCAACCAACGTGAAGCGGTAATCCTTCAAAGCGATAGCCAAGGGAATCCCGGGAAGCCCCGCCCCCGATCCCAAATCGGCGATCTCGGCATCAGGGCCAAGGGAGTGCAGAAGCTCCTCCATCACCGGCACGGAGCTGAGACTGTCGATGATATGCCTGGTGATCAGCTCCTCACCCTCGGCTCCAACCAGCTTGTAGGTGGGGTTCCACAGCTCCAGCTCGGCTATGTATGCATTGAGCTGAACCATCTGGTCGCTGTCAAAGGCAATGCCCAGGCTCTGCAGGGATGAATCAAGAAGTGCATCGTACCTAAGCATTCCGGCCTCCCTTGTCCACATGGACGATAAGAATGGCGATGTCGCCGTTACGCACCCCGCTGATCCTCGTAGCCTGCCCCACAGAGTGGGGACGTATCTTCTTCAGTTTTTCCCGTGATTCGGTGCTGAGCCCGTCAAGTGCGTCATAGTCGAAGTCTAAGGGAATCTCCAGACTCTCAAGTTTCTCAAATCGGGATATCTGGCGGTCCTGACGGTTGATGTACCCTGCATACTTCACCTCAAGTTCGACCTGGTAGCGTATGGGCTCTTCAAACTCCGAGAGTTCTGAGATGACCTCTTGGAGATGTTCCATGGTCACTTCCGGCATTTTCAAAGCTTCAACGGCACTTTTCTGTCCGTATCTCCGTTTCCCAAGCAGATCTTTCACCGCCTCGATCTTCTCAAGCTTTGCCTTGAGACGCATCAGGTTCTCCTCTGTCTGCAGTCCCACATCATAGCCTTTCTGAGTCAGGCGCTGGTCACAGCTGTCGTGACGGAGATTCAACCTGTACTCAGCACGGGAGGTAAACATCCTGTAAGGCTCCTCCGTCCCCAAAGTCACAAGGTCGTCGATGAGGACTCCGGTGTACGCCTCATTCCGTGCAAGGATGAGGGGTTTTTCACCCTTTAGCTTCTGGGCGGCATTGATGCCGGCCAGAAGACCTTGGCACGCTGCCTCCTCATACCCACTAGTCCCATTGGTCTGCCCTGCGATGAAGAGATTCTCAACATGCATGCTCTCCAGGGAGGGGTAGAGGTTCAGAGGGTCTATATAGTCGTACTCAACAGCATATCCCGGGCGCATGACCTCAGCCTCTTCCAAGCCGACAATGCTGTGGATGAAATCCCACTGGACATCCTCCGGCAGCGATGAGGAGACCCCATTGAGGTACATCTCCTCAGTGCCGATCCCTTCTGGCTCCACAAATATCTGATGGTGGTCACGCTCGGGGAATCGGACCACCTTATCCTCAATTGAGGGACAGTAGCGGGGCCCGAGACCCACGATCTTCCCTCCATAGAGGGGGGAGCGGTGGATATTCTTCTGTATTATCTTGTGCGTCTTTGCATTGGTCCAGGTGATGTGGCAAGGAAGCATGGGACGCTCGACACTATCGTAGTCGAAGCTGAAGGGCATGAGGATGGGATCCCCATCCTGAATCTCCATCTTGGAGAAATCGAGCGATGAGGAACGCACCCTTGCAGGAGTCCCTGTCTTCATCCTTCCCAAGGGAAAGCCTTTCTTGCGCAAGGCGTCACCAAGGCCGATGGCGGCCGGTTCGTCCAGACGCCCATGGGGGGCATCATACTCACCGATGAAGATCCTGCCATCCATAAAGGTTCCTGTTGTAAGGACGACAACTCTGGCCGATATGCTGTGTCCCCGTTCTGTCTTGACACCGATGATGCGCTTTCCTTCCTTGTCCAGGAGGATATCCACCACGGTATCCATAAAGAGAGCCAACTTTGCTTGCGCTTCCAAGGTCTCCTTTGCAAGACGCGCATAGGTAAACTTGTCAGCTTGGGCACGGGGAGCCTGCACCGCAGGGCCACGCCTGCGGTTGAGTATCCTATATTGAATCATCGAGTGATCTATCAGGTGGGCCATCTCACCGCCTAGAGCGTCAACCTCCCGAACGATGTTCCCTTTCGAGAGGCCACCGATCGCGGGATTGCACGAGAGCCTGCCTATAGAATCGAGGTTCTGTGTTATCAGGAGGGTCTTATACCCTATTCTAGCCAGTGCAAGGCAAGCCTCAATTCCGGCATGCCCCCCACCGACGACTATTGCATCGTAATCCATCTTACTTCCCTACGCAGAAACCGCTGAATATCTTGGTCAAGATGTCTGCGGGGGTGACCTCCCCGGTAAGTTCACCGAGGTTCTGCATTGCCTCCCCTAGTTCCACTGCAACTATGTCCAGCGGAACATCCGTATCTACCAGTGTCAGCGCACGCCCGAGAGCCTGGGCGGCACCGGAGAGCAACAGGTGCTGGCGTTCGCTCTCGATTATGACCAGCTCATCGCCGGTGGAGCCGAAACCCGCACCCAGCCGCTTTGCAATCTCAGCGACAAGGGCCCTGATGCCATGTCCGCTCTGAGCGGAGATGGCCAACTCCCCTTCAGGAGCCTTGAACAGGTCGCTTTTGCTATACACGATGAGTGTGCGCTCATCTTTGGGCGGGATGTGCCCCACCTCACTACTGTCCACGAGAAAGATCACCAGGTCCGCCTGTCCGATAAGCTGCTCGGTCTTCTGTATCCCTGCACTCTCAATGGTATCCAGACTCTCGCGCAGACCTGCAGTATCATACAGGCGCACAGGAATTCCTTCAATAAGACAGTCCGCCTCGATGTAGTCACGTGTCGTGCCCTTTATGTCGCTTACAATCGAACGGTCCTGCTTGAGCAGGAGGTTGAAAAGGGTGCTCTTGCCGACATTGGTCGCGCCGGCAAGTACAATCCTCGCTCCCTGGCCATACAAGCGTCCGACTGCGTAGGTAGATGACAGCAGGGCGAGTGCCTGCCGTATCTCTTCAAGCTCCTGGCGGGGAAAGGTAAAATCATCGACCTCATCCTCGGCATAATCCAACTGAACCTCGACGTGTGCAAGGAGGGTCAAAAGCTTCTCCTTGGAGGCCTGTATCTGTTGTTTCAAGCTCCCTTCAAGCCGTGAAAGGGCGAGTGCCTGGCTCCGTTCGCTCTGGGAGGCAATAAGTTCCTGTACGGCTTCAGCCTGGGTAAGATCCATTCTCCCGTGCAGGAAGGCACGGAAGGTGAACTCCCCACCCTCTGCATTGCGCATGCCAAGACGTTTGAAGGAGGAGAGTATCCTCCGCAGGCCGGGAAGCGACCCATGACAGGTAAATTCCAGCGCCTCTTCAGCGGTGTACCCATGTCCTTGTGTATATACTGCTACGACCACCTCATCGAGGACAGGACCTTTCGGGCCATCTGTCAGGTAGCCATGGACTACTGTTGCATTCTTTGCCTCCAACAGTGCTTTGGGCCTTGAAAATGAGGTGGAGAGCAACTGCCGGCACCCTTCCCCGCTTACCCTGATGACAGCAAGGGCACTCTGAGCCCAAGGTGTCGCCAAGGCGAATATGATATCATCTCTGTTATAGCTTTCCATGTGGAGCAGTATACAGTAGGGGTAGCTGGACTTGCAACAAGTACCCCGGTTTGGATAAGATGGGGCAATGAAAAAAGCAGCGCAATTCAGGAGTGAGCTCAACCGAAGCATACGTACCTTCTTCGATGAGAAAGGCTACCTCGAAGTCGAGACACCTTCGCTTTCACCTGACCTCATCCCCGAACCTACCATTGAAAACTTCGCCACACGGTTTGATAACGAGTTTGTAGGCTCGAGCGACCTCTACCTCATCCCCTCACCAGAGGTCTATATGAAGAAGCTCATCGCACAAGGATTTGGAAGCATCTACCAGATAGGGCACTGCTTTCGCAACAGCGAGCAGCTGGGCCGGCATCACAATCCTGAATTCTCCATGCTCGAATACTACAGTGTGGATATGGATGAACAGGACTCCATAGCACTCACCGAAGAGCTGTTCGCTTACCTTGACGGACCCGATCATCTCAGGCCCCCATTTGACCGTCTTACCGTTTCAGAAGCGATGTGGCAGTTTGCCCAGGTCGACCTTGACAAAAACCAGAGCCAGAAGGCCCTTGCACAGGAAGCCAGGAGACTCGGCCTGTCTGTTCCGGACGGACCGGAGAGCTGGGAGGATACCTTCAACCGTATATTCCTCACCCTGGTGGAGCCGAACCTCCCTCAGCAGAGACCGCTGGTACTCGACCGCTACCCTGCGCAGATAGACTGCCTGGCCAAGAGAGAGGGCAACTATCGCAGAAGGTGGGAGATGTATGCAGGGGGTGTTGAGATTGCAAACTGCTATGACGAGGAGACCGACAGGGAAAAGGTCAGCGCATACTACAGGAAACAGTATGCCATCCTCATTCAGCAACGATCTGAACGGGGAAGTGTCATCCCTGATGCCGATCCCGATTTCGCAGATATTTTCGACAACTTTCCCCAATGTTCGGGAGTCGCCCTGGGTCTGGACAGGCTCCAGATGCTGCTCATGGGCGAATCGAACATTGAAGGGGTGATTCTTTTTCCTTTTTCTGCTACAATTAGTAGCCGTAAATAAGTGTAAATTTCAAATTATGAGGTATTTAGCATGATTAAAGCAGGTCAAATAGATAAGGGTACTGCCCTATTGATCAAGGGACAGCCTTTTATTGTCGTCGACCGTGAATTCGTCAACCCTGGAAAAGGGTCGGCTTTTGTGCGTCTGAAACTGAAAAGCCCTGCCACCGGACAGACACTCAGTGAAACCATGAAAACTCAAGATAACGTCGATGACATCATGGTCACCGATAGGGACTGTCAGTACCTGTACAATGATGGTGAATTTTTTCACCTTATGTTGACTGATACCTTCGATCAGCTGGAAGTCCCCATGGCCAACTTCCCCGACTACGAGTTTCTCATGAAAGATGGTGAGACCTACCGTTGCACCTTCTGGGAATCCCAGCTGCTGGATATCCAGATCCCACCCAAGGTAGTATTCTTTGTTGCCGAGGCTGAAGAGGCCGTCAAGGGAGATACTGTGCAGGGCGCGACCAAATATGTGACCACTGAGACAGGACTCAAGGTCCGGGTCCCTATCTTCATCAAGCAGGGTGAGAAGATCAGGGTCAACACCGAGACCAAGGAGTACCTGGAGCGCGTCAACAACTGACACTGCTGGAGTTACGTAGGGGGAGCTGGTTCAATGGGACCAGCTCTTTTTTGTTATTTTTTCAATACTTTTATAAAAAATGCAAAATAATCAGAAAAGCACTTGCCAAAACAAAAGATTAGTTGTAGGTTAGTGAGCGTTAACTATAAGCGAGGAAATCATGTTAAGCCCACGTCAGATAGAGATATTGGAAGCTGCAATACAACTCACCAGCGAAGCTGGCATCCAGAAGCTCACGATACGAAACGTAGCAAATGCTGTCGGAGTATCCGAGCCGGCCCTTTATCGGCATTTTACAAACAAACATGAACTTCTGGTAGCAATACTGGAGTACCTCGAACATAAGATCGCCCATAATTTCCTTGGCTTTATCCAACCTACAGGCTCCCCCAGCGAGCAGTTCAGGCTGTTTCTGGATAATCTTTTCACCGAGCTTGAACAAAACAAGGCATTCTCCCTCCTGCTCTTTGCAGAGGAAACATTCAATGCTGACCCCGAGCTCCGACCTGAACTGAATGCACTTATGGATAAGAACATCACCACACTCACCGAGTATTTCTCCCATATCATGAAAGAAGGGGCGTGTCGTAAAGACGTTCCTGCAGAGCAACTTGCCTTGATGACCTTCGGGGCCATACGGCTTACCGTATCAAGATGGCATCTCAAGGGAGAGCAGGACGGTCTTCTCGTCCATGCTCCCGTTCTGCACAAGACCTTCGTTCAACTTTTCACCTTGACCTGATTGCACATGGCACTGACCAGGTGGGATCGTTGTACCCATTTGGTTAGTTAGCGTTAACAAACCCTTGGAGGCCGTATGAGATTTTTCTCTTCTTTTGCAAAAAAACCGATCCTGATCCTAGTGGTGCTAGTCACCCTGCTTTCGTTGTTTGTCTTTGGTATTGCTACCAATGCCAAATTGGTGACTGACCTGAACAAGTATATGCCTTCGACCCATCCGGCCTTCATGGCAAGCGATGAAGCTGAAGAGCTCTTCAACATCCAGGACTCTATCCTGCTGGTAGTCGAACACCCTACCTCCATTTACAATACGGGCACTCTGGAAAAAATACAGAGGATCACCGAGGACCTTCCCCGACAATTTGAGGAGATAGCTGAAGGAAAGGTCACCTCTCTTGCCACTGCTGACAATATAACCAGCTATGACGGGGACATGGAGGTACAACCTTTCTATACGGATGTGCCAACCACGGACGAGGAGCTTGCAGCCCTTGAGGCAAGCGTCAAGGCAAACTCCATGATCAATGGAAGAAACGTAAGCTTTGACTCGACGGCCACTCTCATCATAGCGGAGATAGATCCTGAAAGTGATGCCACTTCCTTACAGAAGAGGTTGCTGGAGTATGCGAAGAGCTGGGAAGGACCTGAGCGCCTCTATGTGGCGGGAAGGCCCATCGTAGAGGGCTCCCTTGCCGAGTTGGGACCGAAGGACATGGCGATCATGTTCCCCTTGGTCATCCTCTTCATGATAATCCTGCTCTACCTCCTTCTGCGTTCGGTACGTGATACCACGATCAATATGATCATTGTCCTGTTCGGTACGCTGTTTGCCTTTGGTACGAAGACACTTTTGGGCATCCCCATCTATGCAGTGGACACCATGATACCCGTAATGCTCATAGCCATCGGAGTGGCCTACGGCATCCATATGCACAATGCAATCCACCACAGGATCCAGGACAATCCCAATCTTACTCGCGACCAGCTCGCCCAATCGGTACTCAAAGAGATGATACGCCCCATCTTCATGACAGCCCTCACGACCGCCATAGGTTTCATGGCCCTCATGACCAGTGAGGTGCTTCCAGTGCGGTATTTCGGTCTGTTCGCCGCCATTGGAGTCATCAGTGAGATGGTGCTGGCCTTGATCCTCTTTCCCGCCTCCATCTATCTGTTCGGCATTCCGAAGAAAAAAGCAAAGGGCCTAGTGACCAAGCAAGTCAAAGCGCCCAAACAAAACCGTTGGGCTTCGATCCTTATGGATCACCAAAGGACGGTCATCGTCATCACTGTCCTTATCATCCTCCTTGGCGGATACGGGGCAACCAAGGTCTGGATAGACACCAGTTTCTTGGCAAACTTCGAACCTGACTCCCCCATTGCGCTGACCGATGTTTTCGTGAACCAGAAATTCGGAGGGACCTCCTCCTTGAATATCATTCTCAGCAGTGAGGACGAGGGTACCTTCAAGGAACCTGCAGTGCTCCAGGCAATGGATGACCTTCAGACGAGGCTCTCCCAAGACCCTATGGTAGGGGCGACATTCTCCCTGACCACGTTCCTCAAGCAGATGAACCTGGTCATGCATGAAAATGATGCAGCCTTTGAAACAGTGCCTGAAAGCAGGGAGCTGGTTGCACAATACCTGTTGCTCTACGAATTCTCGGGGGATCCGGAAACCCTGGAAAAGGTCGTCGACTATGACTATACCAAGGCCAATATCACCTTCCAGCTGAAGAGCGACAGCTCTGCTGTGCTGGGATCAATTATCGCCCTTGCCGAGGAGGCAGCGCCCACGTTTGCCTCCCATGGCATAGAGATCAGTTTCGCAGGTAGCGGATATAAGGCATTTGTCTTCTCCTCGCTCCTGCTCAAGGGGCAGATAATAAGCTTGGGTCTCTCCTTCATCATAGTGGCCTTGCTGCTTACCCTCCTGTTCAAGAACATCTGGGTAGGTCTTGCAGGAACAGTGCCCATAGCCATCACAGCTGTGGTCAACTTCGGAGTGATGGGTCTGGTGAACATACCCCTCAGTTCGGCAACCGCCCTTATATCGAGCATCGCTGTGGGCATTGGGGTCGACTACTCCATTCACCTGCTTGAGCACTACACCAACCGGAGGCTGAAGGGCTTCAGCAGGGAAGAGGCTACCAGGGAGACGATCTCCCACACAGGGCGCGCGATCATCCTGAACGCCATCGCTGTCATGGGCGGCTTCGCCGTCCTCATGTTCAGCGTCTTCCCGCCCAACAGGCAGGTCGGAGCACTGATCGTGCTGAACATGGCCATGAGTGCGCTGCTGACCCTTACCATCCTTATCGTCATCATTAACTACCTGGACAAGAAGAATCGTTTCTTGCCCAAGAAGATACAACAATTACAACTAACAGATACAGGAGTGAACAAAGTATGAAGAACAAACATCTGAAACGTATGGCAAGCATCGTTGCCATAGCCCTGATAGCACTTGTTTCCCTCTCTGCCGCACTGAGCGGTGAAGAGGTCATGCAAGAGGTGTATACCCGCGACAGCGGTAACAACATGAGTGCCAACCTGGTCATGACCCTGACCAATTCCAGAGGTTCCACGCGAGAGAGGAGCATCCAGCAGTACAGGCAGAACGATAGCGACGGGGAGAAGAAAATCATGTTTTTCCTCGCTCCTTCCGACGTGAAGAACACCAGCTTCCTCAGCTATAGCTACGCTGATGGGAGAAGCGATGACCAGTGGATCTACCTTCCCGCCCTCAACCGGGTGAAGAGAGTGGCATCCGACAAGAAAAACGACTCCTTCATGGGATCGGACTTCACCTATGACGACATGGGAACCCGTCACCCCAGTGCAGATACACACAAGGTCATCCGGACAGAAACGATCGACGGACGAAAGTGCCTGGTAGTCGAGAGCATTCCCAAGGAAGCAAAGCCTACCTATGCGAAGACCCTTGCCTGGGTAGTGGAAAATGAGTGGATCGGACTGAAGAAGGAGTTCTATCTTCCCAACGGAAAAGTAGGCAAGAAGCTGGAGATCGATTCTTATGAGAAGACCGACGGTGTCTGGGTCATTACCGACATGACTATGAGCAACGTCGATAAAAACAGCTCTACGAGAATCCAGATGCTGGACGTCACGTTCAATAACGACCTGAAAGACAGCGTCTTCACCGAAAGACAGATGAAGATCGGACCAAGAATTTAAGGAGCATCAGAGATGAGACATACCAAGAGCAAACTACTGGTACTGACTAGTATAATCCTCACCATCGCAACCCTATCACTCTCAGCAAAAAGCATAGAGTTCAATGGGATGCTACGGGATTATCTAGCCTACACTTTCGAGGACTCAACCTTTGCAGTCCATGAGCAGACACTCGACCTTACCCTCACAGGGTGGGGAGACAATACCCATATGGTGATAAACCCAACCATCTATATGGGAGACAACCAGGCTCTGCAGCTTGGAATCAGGGAAGCCTACATAGACTTCTATCTGGAAAATGCCGACATACGGGTAGGAAAACAGGCGATCATCTGGGGCGAAGCTGAAGGTGCTTTCATCACCGACCTGGTAAGCCCCAGGGATATGCGCTCTTTCATCCTTGCCGACTTCAAGGAGATCCGCAAAGGAGTGCCTGCCATAAAGGTGGACTACTACAAGGATGCCTTTACCTTCGAAGGGATCTGGATAGCCAAGTTCATCCCTACCAGCATGCCAGAGAGTGATTCGATGTGGGCGAAACAGATGAGTCTTCCAGGGGCTAATCCTGCTGCATTTAAGGATGCGGAGTTCAACCTTGCCATGCCTACAGCAGAACTGAAGAACAGTGAGGTGTTCGGCAAGGTCAGCCATTTCGGATCAAAAGCCAACTGGGCCCTGATGGGTGGGTATGCGTTTACCGACGAGCCCTATATCAACAAGATAACCCCTCCGGCTCCTCCAGCTGAGGCGCAAATTGATCAAGAGTACGGCCGCTATAGCATGGGAGGGGGGTCGTTGAGCACGAATGTGGGGCAGACTGTCCTGAGACTGGAAGCAGCCGCATACTTTGACAAACCATTCACTGCGCTGACACCGGGAATGCCTCCTATAGCAACCGTAGAGAAACACCATCAGCTGCAGGGCCTAACAGGACTCGACTGGGACCTTTGGGGAATGCAGATGTCAACGCAGTACATATTCGGTTATGTGCATGACCACCATGACAAGCTGATGGAACAAGGAAAGGCCCTAAAAGAGTTCAGCCATACCTTCACCTTCAGGGTCCAGAAGACGTTCTTCTCAGACCAGCTAGCTGCCAAGTTGTTCACCTATGTGGAGACCGATCCACTCAATGCCCTTATCAGACCTTCTCTTTCCTGGACTATCGAGGATGGTGTTGT
>DUPO01000179.1 GCA_012838275.1 Spirochaetales bacterium | reverse complement strand
CGACGATGATGACATAACCATAGAGGCACAGATAGCCTTGGCAAACTCCTATCTCGATGATGGTCAGAACAAGGAAGCCCAAACAATTGCCACCAAGCTGCTCAAACGAGACTGGGCGGAGGAAAAGGCACCTTCCTATGACCTCTATCTTGATGTGATCTGCCTGCAGGCAGATATCCATCATTTCAAGGAGCTCTATACAAAGGAACTCCCTCTCCGCAAACATGTGGTGAGCATTTTTGAAGAGTTTGAAGGCTCAGCAGACAATCAGACCATCATGGCACGGGTTGCCCTCGGCTACTGCCTGGAAAAGATGAAACGCTACAAGGACGCTCTTGGCCACTACATTATCGTTCGGGCATTCCTTGATGCGGAGGATGATTTCTCCACAGAGGCCGAAAGAATAGGCCTTATGGCCCATATTGCACTCTGTTACCAGAAGATAGGGAAGGAAAAAGAATCCGAAATGGCTTACCGATGGGTCCTCAATGAAACGATAGCCCGTTACGGACACGGTTCCCCGCTGACGGAAAAGGTGAAACGGCTAACCAAAGATATATTGACTCAAGAGTAGCAACAAGGAAAATCTGACGCTTTTGGCTTCATTCTCCCTTGACCAAATAGCGAGTAAATCTTACACTGCTTTTAGTTAGCATTGCCTAACTAAAGGAAATCATGTCACTACTCACAGTGCTTCAGAATACATACCTATCGTTGGAATCAGAACCTTCCTTGGGCTTTTCACAAAGGAGAGTTTATACATGAAAACAGTAGCAATAGTTTTTTACAGTGGAACAGGAAATACCGAAATGATGGCGGAAGCCGTACAGCAAGGGGCTCAGACAGCAGGAGCTGAAGTTCGTGTTTTTCATGCTGAATCATTCAAAACAGAGATGTTTGACCGATTCGATGCTGTTGCATTCGGTTGCCCTTCCATGGGTGTTGAAGAGCTCGAGGAAGAGTATTTCGAGCCCATGTTCAGTTCCCTTGAAGACAAGCTTGCAAACAAGCGAATAGCCCTCTTCGGATCCTATGGCTGGGGTGATGGGGAGTGGATGGTTTCTTGGGAGGAGAGGGTCCTCGCACGTGGGGCTACCCTTGTAGGCAAGCCTGTAATAGCGAATGAAGATCCGGGTCCTGAAGAGACTGAAGCCTGCAGGGAACTTGGTAAGGCCCTAGCGTCGTAGGATAGACCATATGAAATCATTTTCACTCTCAAGGACCACCACTATGCAGGTGGTCCTTGTTTATGATTCGCATCCATCAAGAGAAAATCCACTACTTGGACATGAACCCTATGCCCTTGTATTTCTTCTGGCTATGAGGCCCATCAGGTGATAGGTCAGCTTGGCTGCCAGATAGGGGCCATGGTGTAACAGGGGGTTGGGTGCAAGCTCTACGATATCGACCCCGATGATACTCCTGCCTAAGGTCAGGCTTTCCAACAGGTTGATGGCATCCCACCAGAAGAGACCACCGGGATCGGGGGTGCCGGTACTGCCCATGAGGGAAGCGTCAAAAGCGTCCACATCAAAGGTAATGAACAACTTCTTGGGAAACGACTCGGGCAAGGACAAACCGGAAAATCCTTCCTTGGAATGCTTCATCGTATCCAGGACATGGGCATCAAGATGAAGGACATCATATGCCTTCCTGGCCTTTAGATCTTCGGTGCTGTAGTTTCGCACTCCAACCTGAAACAGAGGGATCCTTGCCTCTACTGCACGTTTCATCACACTGGCATGACTGAAGGGGGAGCCTTCATACGCTTCACGCAGATCCATATGGGCATCAAACTGAAGAATGCCGACTTCATGCTTTGCAAAGCGATTTGATATGGCCTGTATGGAAGCATTGGTAACACTATGCTCCCCTCCCAGCATTACAGGAACCGATTGTTGGGAAAACGAACGCTCCACCATGGCGGAAGCTCTTGAAAACACCTCCTGCAGGGTGCTCTCAAAGGAACAGTCGACAGCATCAGTTGTATGTATTCCCAACAAACCTGGTTCGGTATGGTCGTCGACCAGCTTTTCGAGTTGCTCCGAGGCTTCAAGTATTGCCAAAGGGCCCTGGGCTGTCCCTCCCTTGTAGGAGACAGTCTCTTCAAGGGGAAACGGGATTACATGGAAATAGGCCCTGTCTATAGATGTGTTAGGATATTCCGATTGCAGGAAATATGGTTTCATCATTACTCCTTTTATGAGAGACGGCCCTTGTAATCCTCATACGTGAACCTTTTTACCAGTTCATAGGATCCGTCACGGTAGATGCCTATGTCGGGGTGAGCCACCCCGTTGAACATGGTTGTCTTGACCATCGTGTAGTGCATCATATCAGAGAAGACCAACCTGTCCCCCACTTCAGGCAGGGAGGGAAACAAATAATCCCCCACCCAGTCGCCGGCAAGGCAACTGGCCCCTCCAAGGCGAACTCGATACCCTTCCCCCTGTAACGCTTCCTCAGAGGCGATTGTCGATCCCACGACCCTTGGAGTGTATGGCATCTCCAGACAGTCCGGCATATGGGCTGTGAAGGAGGTGTCGAGCATCAAGGTGGTCACCCCATCACTTGAAACGATATCCAATACCTCTGAGACAAGGACTCCGGTATCCCAGACATAGGCGGCCCCCGGTTCGAAGATCAGTTCGATATGGGGGTACTTCTTGTTGAACCCCTTCACCGTCTCTCGGAAAAGCTCAAGGTCATACCCGCTCTTGGTTACCAGATGCCCTCCTCCCAAATTCAGCCAAGTAAGGTCAGCGAAGAACTTACCGTACAGCTGTTCAACTGCTTCAAGGGTCTCCTTCATCTCAAGGGAACCGCTTTCGCAGAGATTATGAACATGTAAGCCGGTAATGCCTTCAGGCAGTTCCTTAAGATTATTCGGATTGATACCCAAGCGTGATCCTGGCGAACACGGGTCATAGAGCGCTTGCTCAACCACCGCGTATTGGGGATTGACCCGCAGTCCTGCCAGAGAAGAGCCCAATCTTTTCTTGTATCGGTTGAACTGGTCGACAGAGTTGAAGGTAACATGCGATGAAAGCCTTGCAATGTCATCAAACTCATCAGGGGAGTAGACAGGGGCATAGGCATGGACGGATGAGAAAAACTCGGAGGCTAGGCGCGCCTCGTTGAGAGAACTTGCAGTCGCTCCCTTTGCACAATCTGCCAGTTCGGGAAAGACACGATGCATGCCGAATCCCTTAAGGGCGAACAGGAAGGTGCATGGCACTTCTTTCTGTAGCTCCGCTATAAGGGATAGGTTCTTCATGAACGCACCGTACTTTAGCACGAATGCTGGAGTATGGGTAATTTTTGCAGGGTCAAGCATGACTCATATCCTCTGCAGTGAATGCGAGCTCGCCGTCGACCACCACCTCCCAAGGAAGGCCAAGTTCGGGTAAAAGCGCCATGAAAGGATCGGGATCGAACTGCTCCATATTCCATACCCCGCTCTTCTTCCAGATTCCCTGGGCAAGAAGCCTCCCTCCTATGGACGCAGGCACCCCGGTTGTGTATGAGACAGCCTGGGCTTTGGTATCCTCATATGCACTTTGGTGCTTGCAGTTGTTGTAGATGTAGAGGGTTCGTTCCTTACCGTCCTTGATGCCTCTCAGCTGTACCCCAATGGAGGTCTCACCTTTATAATTTTCCCCCAATGAGGAGGGTTCGGGCAGGACCGCCTTGAGGAACTGCAGAGGTTGTATCTCAATGCCTTCATACAGGATAGGCTCGATACTGGTCATCCCGACACTCTCGAGGACCTTGAGATGGTTGATGTACTCTTCGGAGAAGGTCATCCAGAACCTTGCACGCTTGATGGTGGGAAAGTGCTTTACCAGAGACTCAAGCTCTTCATGGAACAGCAGGTAGGATGCCCGCTCCCCAATGTTTGGATAATCCACCCCCTTTTTTATGGCAAGGGGATCGGTGCTTATCCACTTTCCGTCCTCCCAATACCTGCCCCGTTGGGTTATCTCCCGGATATTTATCTCCGGATTGAAGTTGGTGGCAAATGTCTTTCCGTGGTCGCCTGCATTGCAGTCCACTATGTCCAGATAGTGGATCTCATCGAAGTAGTGCTTCGCTGCGTATGCGGTAAACACATTGGTCACTCCGGGGTCGAAACCGCTTCCAAGGATCGCCGTAAGGTTTGCTTTCTTGTAGCGCTCATCGAATGCCCACTGCCAGGAGTATTCGAACTCGGCCTTATCCTTAGGTTCGTAGTTTGCGGTGTCTAGGTAATGAACTCCGGTCTGCAGGCAGGCCTCCATGATGGTGAGGTCCTGATACGGGAGGGCTACATTGATCAGGAGATCGGGCTTGAAGTCCTGTATCAGGGAGACAAGTGCGGGAACGTCGTCGGCATCGACCTCGGCGGTAACCACAGGAACAGGCCCTGACTCTTTTGCGATGGCATCACACTTGGATTTTGTCCGACTGGCGAGCATGATCTTCTCATACAGATCATCCATTCTGGCGGACTTTCTTGTCACCACATTTCCAACTCCACCGGCACCCAGTATCATCAAACGTTTTTTCATCGTATTCAATCCTCCTGATCAGTCTCGTAATAAGTATATCCCCTCATCCCGGCTGTATAGGCTGAGATGATCTTCCTTCTCTGCTGTGCTGTTATCCTACCCTCCTGGACAGCCCTCTCCGCCTTCGTACGGATCATAGCCTCCATCTGCTTGGTATCATACTCGACATAACTGAGCACCTCTGCAATCGTATCACCTTCAAGTTCATTATGAAATCTGAATGTGCCGTCCTCATCATAGGTAACGCTCATGACGTTTGTATCCCCCAGGAGGTTATGAAGGTCCCCCAAGGTCTCCTGATAGGCCCCAACCAAAAACACTCCGAGGATGTAGTCCTCCCCTTCAGGAAGAACATGGACAGGCAGGGTATTCTCCACCCCTCCCCGTCCTATGAAGCGGTCAATTTTGCCTTCACTGTCACACGTAATGTCAGAAAGGATAGCCTGCCTGTCGGGTTTAGTGTCCAGCAGGTGAATAGGCATGATGGGGAACAACTGATCGATCGCCCACACATCCGGCAACGATTGGAAGAGGCTGTAGTTTCCATAGTAAATATCTGAAAGCTGTCGTTCCAGCTCCTTCAGATGTGATGAAGAGTGCTCCCTTTTTTTCAGTAGCGAGTATATCTCGCTGATGATTGACCAGTAGAGATGTTCGGCTGCAGCACGCTCACGCATGTTCACCTGGCCGTAGAGGAACTTGTTTCGAATCTCCTCCCGATAGTAGTTCAAGTCATTCAGACACTCCTGGGCAGTCTCCTCCTTGAGCATCGTACGAACATACAAGAGGTTCTCCAATGCAGGAAGAAGCTCTTCGGAGATCGGCTCCTGCCGGCCGGTCCCATTCCAGAACACATTGGTATCCAGCACATTGAGCAGTAGTACGGAGTAGTAGGTGACAAGGGCCCTACCCGATTCGCTGAGGATTGTCGGGTGCGGTATCTTTGATTGATCGCAGATGGTCATGATCTCTTCAACCACATCGGAGCAGTACTCGCGGGTAGTGTAGTTCCGGCTGTTGCTGCTGTCCGTGTGGCTTCCATCGTAATCGATAGCCAAACCCCCTCCAATATCCAACAGCCCCATAGGAGCACCTTCTTGGATAAGACCTGCATAGAATCGGGCGGCCTCTGTGGCCCCCATCCTGATGGAGCGTATGTTGGGAATCTGGGAGCCCAAGTGATAATGCAGCATCTTCAGGCTGTCGAGCATGCCTTCAGACCTGAGCATGTCGACGACTTCAATTACTTGGGTCGTGTTAAGGCCAAAGACACTGCGATCCCCACCGGAATCCGTCCAGTGCCCGCCGGCAACCGTTGAAGGTTTCATCCTGATACCGATATTGGGTGTAATGCCTAGCTCTTTTGCCCTCTCGACAATGATGGCAGCCTCACCTGGCATCTCAATGACCAGGACGGTCTGCATGCCAAGGGCCATCCCCTTGAGGGCAAGGTCGATGTACTCCTCGTCCTTATACCCGTTGCAGACGATATAGGCTTCAGGATCATCGACATAGGCTAAGGCTATGATAAGTTCGGCCTTGCTTCCGGTCTCAAGCCCATGATGATACTGTTTGCCAAATCGGCAGATCTCTTCAATGACCTGCTGCTGTTGGTTTACCTTGACTGGGTAGACGCCCCTATAGGAGCCTTCATATCCAGCATCCTTGATGGCCTTTGCAAAACTTTCGTTGATGTGCTGGATACGGTCATCCAGGATATTGCTGAAACGTAGGAGGACAGGAAGTTTTGTCCCCCTATCCTTCAACCCTTGCGCTATCTTTAGGAGGCTGATGGAGGATTCGGGAGTGTCTCGCTTCAGCCGAACCTCCACCTCCCCATCCTCTTGTATATGAAAATAGCCGTTTCCCCACTCTTCTATCCGGTAAAGATCGGCTGAATCTTCTATGTTCCATCCTTCAGTTGGCTTTTTCTGCATAAACCCTCCTCACTGGTAGCGTATCAGTATACCAGATACCAATACTAGATAACATAGTAATGCTATAGGCTTAAGACAAGCGTATGAAGACCCTTTCAGGTGATGCACGGACTTCCTACAAGAAGATTGTCCCTCCTTGACTGCAACCTGAGGCGAGGCTTGTACCATCTTACACCACTTATATTGATTATAAATAATAAATATTAATAAATATCCTTTATACCTGTTAGTTTTTACTGTATACTGATTGACAATCAACCATGGCTGAATGATGATGTATCCATGAGAAACACCTGCATTTCATAAGGCTCCACATATGTAAGGCCCTTTTCGCAAAGCAGGCGAAGATACTCCTGGAACAATAAATTTCACTAGATCCATAGAAACGCAGGGAAAACTCTCCCCAAAAGGAAAAGATATGAAGAGAAAGGTATTGGTAGTCGCACTCATTGTATGTAGCTTGTTCACGCTTTCGGCAGCGAGGTACGACAGGGCCGACGGTTTTGGTATCGGTCTGAGCGCAGGGTATCCCGTCGCCGGACTTGCCTTGAAGTATGGAGTCGGGAATTCCCGATTGGTCGGTACTGTCGGATATAATTACAACAACCATTTCGCTCTGGAGGCAGGAGTCCAATATGATCTGTCTCACTCCAACTTCAATGATTCGCCTTTGTATCTGAATATAGGAATCACCGGGGCGGCTAACTTCAGTTCCGAATTCAACTACTTTTCGATCAACGTACCGATAGGATTATCCTTTTACTTCAGGAACGCACCTATTGAGCTGTTCCTAAAATTGGCACCGGGCATGAGGATTGCATCAAATGCCAGCATAGAACCGGATTTCGGAGCTGCATTTGGTATCCTGTTTTATGTCAACTGATAAAAGATAATTCGTGCTTAGCTGCCATCCATCAGGAGAAGTGACTTGAGACCGTTGGATCGGCATCCAACGGTCTCAGCTCTGTTCAAGGATAAGGTTTCATAAAGGAGGCAGCTCACCAAGAGTCCCAAAGCGGATGGAATACCAGATACGTTCACTCCCCTTACGTATCACGACCATAACCCTGCAAAGAGCTCAACAGGCCGGATAGCAAGGCTTCTGATCGGCTTTAGGACTCCTCACGAATCATTTCAATGAATCGGCCAGCCAAGTTTGGATCAAATTGCCTGCTGCTGCAACGCTGAATCTCATCCAGGGCTTCATTTACAGTGATCACATTCTTGTACGGCCTCATGTTAGTCATCGCATCAAAGGAGTCACAGAGAGCGAGAATCCTTGAGTAAAGTGGGATCGTCTCTCCAGCGATCTGGTTGGGATAACCCGTGCCATCCCAACGTTCATGATGACAGAGGACCTGCTCTGCAAGAGGGGCATATTGGTTTACTGAACTGAGCAGGTTGAACCCTATCTCAGGATGTCGCCGTATCTCTTTCCACTCCTCATCATTCAGCGATTCCTTCTTGTTGAGTATCTTGGTCGAAATGGCAATCTTTCCTATATCATGCATGACACCTACGCTATGGAGAGCCTCCTCTTCCGCTTCAGAGAACCTTAGATGCCTGGCAAACCGCTGGGCCAACGAACCCACCCGCTTGCTATGCTCCATCTCCCTAATGCTTTTCTTGAAAAGTGACTGCAACAGGAGGTCCACCATCTTGAGTCGCGCACTCTGATTCTCCACAAACTTGTTACGGAACAGATCATCCTCGGCCTTCTTGAGGAGCTCGCTCATGGAGGTCTGGGCATACTCTTTTTTAGCGAATCCGGTGGATATTGTCAGGGCATACCCTAAAAACGACTGTTCGGACAGTGCCTCCTGGATCTCTTGGGAGACTGATCTTTCCAATCCTTCAGGTGCGTTGGGAAAGAAAAGGGCAAATTCGTCGCCATCGACCCTGCCAACCATCTGGCCGTTATGCCATGGCCGTTGCAAGATGACAGCAATCTCGTTCAGCAGGGAATCTCCCGTTGCATGCCCATAAGCTTCGTTGATCAGCTTCAGGCCGTTGATATCCAGAAGCATGAGCATCAGCGGATAATGTTCACTGCTGTCCAATTCCTCCACTTTTGCATAGAAGGATTGACGGTTCAACAGTCCGGTAAGGCCATCATGTGTACTAAGGTAGAGCAGTTCGTCACGGCGTACTCTTTTTTCAGTTCCATCTGCAAAAACAAGGACAACACCGGTCACTCTCCCCTTCTCATCAATAATGGGGGTGACTACATCCTCGATGGCTATCAGGGTACCGTCCTTATGAATCAGCTTGACCTCCCTATTGTCATATTCCATAGGTATGCCTGTCTTAAGTACCGTAAAGGGTCTATAGGTTTCCAATGGCTGGAGAGTGAATCCGTCGACAATCTGGTAGACTTCCTTAAGAGACCTGCCCTTCGCGTCATCAACACTCCATCCGGTCAGATTCTGGGCCATCCTGTTCATAATGACCACCCTACCCTCAATATCGGTTGATATGACGGCCTCCCCAAGGGAGTGCAGCGTTGTAGCAATCAGTGTTTTCTCTTGAAAATCCCTTTGTTGCAACGTTTTGACGAGTGAGGCAACTTCAACTGCCTTTAATTTTTCCTCTTGCAGCAGAGAATTGTTTTTCAAGGCGAGAGCGGCTACTACCAATAATGAAAGGAGGGTTCCAAGAATGACGGCAATGCTTAGGGTCTGCCATTTTGCATGACTGTAGAAACTAGCGGAAGTGAAATCCAGGCCGAACGCTATAGGTATATCCCCATCCTGGGAAGGGAGCTGGATAAACGCACTGACCCAATCTCCCCTTCGGTCGGTGTATCCCTTTGACATGATCGGCTCCGTTTGTGTAAAGGCTTTGTACGCCTCAGGGGGAGCGCTTTCAAACGGTCGCCCCGGTGAGGAGGGAAAGAGTGAGTCACCCAGATTGGAATCAACAATGAAATAGACAGACCCATCACGCAGAGTAAAGAAATACGCTGCAGCCGCCTCATTTGTGGCTGACAAAGTATTGAGCAGCAATTTCTTCATTTCAATGAAGGCAGGTGTGTCCTCATCGCTGCCTTGAGCTGAGAGTTCGCGTAGCTCCTCCTCATCCAAGGTAGCTGACAAGGCCCGGACAATATTCAATGCCTGCATTTCATATGATCGTGTGATTTTCTGATAGGAAAAGATAACGGCTGCAATCCCGAATGCCAAGAGTAAGATGAATAGAATATAATGTATAGGAGTGAGAATTTCCCTTTTCCTACATCCTACTTTGTGCAAAAACTGCTGTTTCAATCCGAACCTTCCAAAATTATCTTGAACGAATCATACTGCGGAAATAACACTCTTGGCAAAGGAAATGACTGGATTTCTACTAATTTATGCACATTTCAACACTTTTTTTTGCATATCACCATCTTTGTTAGCATTTTACACCAAGGCCATGGATCCAACGGTTACGAAAACCGGAATTCCGAAGCCACCTATCGGTCAAGCTTCTTGTGCAGCTCTTTTCCCATTGAGAACTCAGCTTCATATGCAAGTTGGCCCAATGTGTCGTAGCGAAGCCACATCCCATGCTTCTCCCCTGCCTTGAAATGCCCTACCTGCCAAAGCATTCCATTTTCCCTATAGAAGAGCCACTTGCCATCCATCTGTTGGTTCCCCACTACGTTTCCTGTAGCCTTGACGATGCCTGTCTTGAAATAATACGTAAGGATATTTCCTCTCTGCGATGAGATCGGTTGCCCGTTGGCAAATGTCTTTTCCTTTTCCATAGGTAAACTCCTCTTAGCCTGGCTAGTGAAAGCGGATTCAGCATACCATGAAAAGATAGGCCAGACCATAAGCTGACTTTCCAACCCTCATCAAAAGAGGATGGTGGGGAGTCCTATTCGTTTTTGACATGCAAGACAAACACCACAATACCGGCTTTCTTGAGGCAACAGAAGAGACGCCGATTCCCACCTGATGCCCAGATTCTTCGACTTGATACCAAGAGGCATCACTTAACAGTCAGATTGACCCTGTTCGTTCGTGAAATCCCCTCTTGCTTCAGGTCTGTAAACCCAATCAGGGTATGTGAGCCACGGCTCATCACCCCAAGAGAGAAGGACTGCACCACATGGTAGCCATTGGCCAGCTTGTCAACAGACTTGCCGGTAGTCAGCATCAGGGAAACTCCATCCAAAGAGAGGGTGAACTCAGTTTCTGGAAGCAAGGCTGTTGCCTGGGCCTCATTGAGAACCTCTACTCCCATACCGCGGCTCATGATGATGGTATGTCCATCACGACGATATTGTATTGTCTACCAGGACTCCTCTTCCCACTCTCCAGTCAGGCTGTAGAAGTATTGCGTATGTTTGTTCAAGGGATTCAGCTCACAACCAGTCAGAATTAGGACCAGCAACGCCAAGGGGAGAATGACTAGGGTCTTTTTTATGCGCACCTCCAATCAGACATACATAATCATATTTTTGCCTATCAACTATAAGAACACAACCTTTACCCAAAGCAAATGTACAAAAAACATGGGAAATTTCAGCTTGAGGTAAAGTCACTTTTTCATGATCGAAAGGTCAGCATAATCAATATCTTCCAACACCGAAAGATATGATACAATACATGAAGTAAAAGAGGTTTCTCATGGATTGTTCCCTATTGGATTTCTGCAGGCAGCTTATCGGCATAGAAGGGGTTTCTGGCTCTGAAAAACAGGTAGCGGACCGTTTGGAAGAGGAGATGCTCCACAAAGGATTCGATCGTGTGGATCGTGATCCGTACGGCAACGTAATAGGCATGATAGAGGGAACCCTACCGGGGAGCCTGATGTTCGAAGGGCACATGGATAGTGTGGGGATCCAAGACAGGTCCCTATGGAGATACAGCCCGTTCGGTCACGATTTCATAAATAACAGGCTCTATGGACGCGGCACCAGTGACATGTTATGCGCCCTAGGCGCCATGATACATGCCTTGGGCGATCTTGCAACTGAAGGAAAGAGAAACCATGCTACCCTATACCTGGTGGCAGTGGTCCAGGAGGAGATCTTCGAAGGGATCGGGTTTGGCAAAGTGCTTGATCTTCATACTCCGGATGCTGTAGTCCTTGGCGAGGCATCAGAGCTAAAGCTGATGTTGGGACAGAAAGGACGGTGCGAACTACGTATCGAGACGTTTGGCAAGAATGCCCATTCGGCCCATCCGGAGAGAGGAAGGAATGCCATAGAATCGATGGCAAAGGTCCTTCACCGAATCCCACAGATGACCTGTCATGCAAGCCCGCTTCTAGGAGAGGGTATCATGGTGGTAACCGACATCATCTCCCGCCCTTATCCTGGTAGCTCGGTCATTCCCGACCACTGCCAGATCACCATAGACAGAAGGACCCTTGAGCAAGAGACCAAAGAGACGGTCCTTTCCGAGATGAGGCAGGAGTTGTCCCTTGTTTTCCCCGATTCACAGGAGAGGCTTCCAGCATGCAAGTGCACCATCCCGACGGCAAGTGCCCTCTGCTATACCGGTGAGCGGCTAGGAGGAGAACGCTTCTTCCCAGCTTGGATGATTGATGAAGACACACCGCTGGTTGGTTTTGCCAGAGAGGCTATGGGAAGAGTCGGCATTCCCTTTGAAACAGGGTACTACCCTTTTTGCACTGACGGCAGCGAAAGCGCTGGAAACAGGAACATTCCTACCATTGGGTTCGGTCCCTCATCACCCTCATTAGCCCATATAATTGACGAATATGTAGAGTTCAACCAAGTGCTTGTCGCCAGACAGGTATATAGGGAGATAGCCAAGATTTTCAGAGCCAATTAGGTGGCATGTTGACAGTGCCTGTAAGACAAGCCAGGCATATGCATGACGTTTTCTTTTAGACACGGGGAGATCCGTCATAAGAAGAGACCTTTCAGGAGGCAGCCCTATAGGACAACTTGAAGGTTTTCCCTGTTTAGAAACAGGTACATCTTGAAAGATTCCTATCCGGAGTCAATAATACGGTATGTACAACAAAAAAATTGAAGGAATACGGAGAGTGCTACTGCTCTGGTTACAACCAATCATCCTACTTCTGCTTGGTATAGTATTCCTGTTTACAATAGAAACCACTCTCCCAGGATCCTTTGAAAGGCGAGCGTACTTCACCCTGATCGGAATACTCTTCATCATCACTTCCACTGCATTTGTAGCCACCTTGAAAAATCACTATAAGATCTCTTCGGTTATGACAGTTTTTTTATCATTTGTTGGGTCCTGGGGAGCTATCTACATTGATTCTCAACACGGTATCACAGAATTCTTCCCCTTGGTCTATGTTACGATAAACGTGCTACTCTCAAGTGTCTTGCTCTCCCTCCCCTTTACGATGACGATAGCCGTTTCACAGCTTATCTCCCTCGTTTTCCTGATATTCAGAAACCCTGTCCTCTTGGCACAAAACTGGCCGAGTTTTACCTCTTATGTCTTTATCGCTTCAGTGATATGCATAGCCGCCAACTACATAAGCTCCAACCAACTCAAGCTGTTCAGGGAGAGCTCGATAAGGGACCATCTCACAGGGTTGCCCAACCGAAGGTATTTCGATGTCACCCTAGAAGAAAAATTCAACCGGGGACTCTCCAAGGGGCATACCTACGGGGTGATGCTGATAGATATCGACAAGTTCAAAAGGTACAATGACCTGTACGACCACGCAACCGGAGATACGGTCTTACAAAGGGTCGGATCTTTCCT
>DUPO01000178.1 GCA_012838275.1 Spirochaetales bacterium | reverse complement strand
GGACAAAGAAAGAAGCTGCCGAAGGGATACCCTGATGCAGCTTCTTTCTTTCCTAATTCACTCGCTTGAAATCAATGAAACCACGTTCAACGTTCGTACTTATCAGTTGCACCCGGACCGAATCACCCACATCCAAACCCTTGAAGCCTCTGGACAACCGGCCTTCGAGAGGAGGATTCATGATACGTACCCATGTACCTTTATACGAAGCTCCTGTAACGACAGCATCAAACTGTTCTCCAATTCTTTTTTCCAGGAGGATAGCTGCCGCTGCCTTCACCATCTGCCTCTCTACCTTATTTGCCGAATTTTCAGCTGTGTTACAGTGCTGGGTAAGGGATTTCAACTCTGTTGCAGAATAAGGAGAAGGGCGTCCTGAAATCGCCGCTTTCAAGATACGTTGGGTCATGAGGTCCGGATAACGGCGATTAGGGGCTGTCGAGTGGGTGTAGCTCTGCACTGCAAGCCCAAAATGCCCTTCACTTACACTGCCGGGTACCTGGACCACGTAGTCTCCAGACCCGAGGAGCTTGATGATACTGAGCGAGACATCAGGAAACCGAAGAGGATCTGCTTTTTTTGATGCCACCAGGAATTTTGCCAGAGCTTGGGAGTCAGGTTCTGCAGGAAGTTTGGTCCCATGTTCCGCAACAACAGAAACAATACGATCCCAACGTTTGGGTTTGCTTACCACCCGCCTGATAGAGACATAATCCTTTGAAGCAAGATACTTCGCCGTAACACTGTTTGCCGCGATCATAAAGTCTTCTATCATTTCTTTTGCCCGGTTGTTGGTATCTGGTATGATATCCAAAAGCGTCTCTCCCGAAAAAACGGTTTTTGCCTCGACAGTCTCGAAAACAAGTGCCCCATGCATATGTCGGAGCAACCTCATCTTTTGGGCTGTAACATCTTGAAGGCGCAAACTTTCCTCCATCCCTTTGACTGACGCTATTTCTTTTGGCATAGGCCCTTTTTCATCCAACCAGGCAGCTACGCTGTTATATGAAAGCCTCGCTTTGTTCTGCACTATGGCGATATGGAAAGCAGAGCCCACTACCAAACCATCATCAGCAACCTCGATTTCAACTACCACTGCCTGACGGTCACACCCCAAATTGAGCGAAGTCCTATCAGTGGACAACAGTTCGGGAAGCATGGGGAATACCTTAGGAGCTGTATACACAGAAGTGGTATTCTGTTGGGCATGCAGATCTATTAGTGAGTTTTTCTTGACGATAGCATCCACATCGGCAATTGCTATCAAAATCCTGACACTGCCATTCCCTATGGATTCAGCCGCAGCAAGCTGGTCAAGATCACGCGAATCATCATTGTCGAGTGAGCACCAGAGCAGATCGCGCATATCAACCAATCCGGTTCCTTCTGATACCTTTGCAGTAGCCTTAATCTTTTTCAGTTCATCCAGGACTTCTTTAGGGAAGTCAGGGACCAGATTATGCTCAAGCATAGCTTTGTGCGCTATGCTTTCGAGTCGGACGCGGTCTTTTTCTTTGTTCGCTTTATTCATTACCAATCCTCCATAGTACAGTAAACACAGGTGAGGCTCTCGCAAAACAGAAAAACACGGTACATCCAGACATTTTGCTTGGCAAGCAATGTGCTTCAGCAGGCATTTTTATCAACAGCCCCATTTGAGCAAAAAGGAGAAAGGTCGCTCTTTCTCTTTTTTAATTTATTCAATCATAAAGGATTGTCATGCTTTTTTCTATGGACTGGCCATCACACCATTAAAAATAGCATTTTTAGAACTGCATTCAACTCTAAAAAAATGCATGGTGGCATAAAAAACCACACTTGCTGAAGTGGCACAAAACACCAAAGAAACATGAAAAGGGTGATGAACCAGAGACATTCCTGTGAACCCCCTCTTCAATGGTTCGTACCTTTATTAAGGCATTCGGTCTTACAGATCAATAAACCGGCGGTACAAAAATCGTCTCCCTTCCCCTTGAACACGCTTCTTTTTTCCGCTATTATCGGAACGCATCCGCTCTGATAGCTCAGCTGGATAGAGCACTTCCCTCCTAAGGAAGGGGTCGGGCGTTCGAATCGCCCTCGGGGCAAAAAGAATCACTTGCATGAATATCGTGCAAGTGATTCTTTTTCATGTTGCCAACGGTTTTCAAATCCGAATTCTTAAGATGTTGGAGATTCCGATAACACGGAATTCCTGCCTGCAAGAGTAGCAGAGCGGGCTGTGATCCTATACAACAAACTGCCTACTCCCTTCTGCTTTCCCTACACTATTTCTCTTTTAGGCACTTCTTCCCATTTGCTTTTAAGCCACTGCTCTACTATGCTTTAGATAAGAAGGAATCGAAAAAGAGAAGCTGACGACAAAAATGAATCACCCGGCACACTCCGTTACCAGAGTCTGCTTCTGATCGTTCCTTCTTCAAGGAGACAGTTGTGAATCATACGCAGACAAACCCAGCAGAATCAACTGCAAAGCATACAGATCATCATGAGCATGATCACCATGCCATGATGGTCAGGGACTTCAAGCAAAGGTTCTTCATATCACTGGCACTTACCATCCCGATACTCCTGCTCTCACCGATGATACACTCCTTCATGGGAGTTGACTGGACCTTTCCAGGCTCCTCATACATCCTGTTTGCCCTCTCCACGGTACTCTTCTTCTATGGGGGCAAACCATTCCTCACCGGAGCACGGGACGAACTACAAGAACGCTCCCCTGCAATGATGACCCTCATCGCCTTCGCCATCATCATCGCATACCTGTACAGCACCGCTTCCATGTTCTTCATAGAAGGCACCGACTTCTTCTGGGAACTCGCAACCCTGGTTGCCATCATGCTGCTGGGCCATTGGATAGAGATGAAATCGGTCATGGGTGCCTCCCGCGCCTTGGATGAGCTGCTCAAGCTCTTGCCTGAAAAGGCTCATCTGATCCAGAAGGACGGAACAACTGTCGAAGTTGAGATTTCAAAACTGGAAGCTGGAGATTCAATACTGGTAAAGCCCGGGGAGACAATTCCCATTGACGGGGTAATCTTTGAGGGCACTTCCGAGATCAACGAAGCCATGATAACCGGTGAATCCGTACCCGTTGCAAAAACCAAGGGCTCTGAGATAATCGGAGGGTCGCTCAACGGAGACGGCCTATTGAAATTCACTGTCAGCAAGGTTGGGGACGATACCTTCCTTTCACAGGTCAAACGACTCGTTGAGGAAGCTCAGACCTCAAAATCCAAAAACCAACGACTGGCTGACACGGCTGCCAAATGGCTCTTCTACATCGCAGCAAGCGCTGGAACCATCACCTTCATCACCTGGATGCTCATCCGTGGCGATCTGGCTTTTTCAATTGAGCGGGCAGTGACAGTCATCATTATCTCCTGTCCCCATGCCCTAGGACTCGCCATACCGCTTGTCACTTCCATGTCCACAAGCATCGCTGCCAAAAACGGGCTTCTGATCAGGAATCGGCTGGCTTTTGAAGAGGCTCGGAACCTTGATGCCATAGTATTTGATAAGACCGGCACCCTCACAAAAGGTGAGTTCGGTGTTACCGACATGCACCCTATCGACATTACAGAAGAACAACTGCTCAGCACTGCCTACTCAGTAGAAGTAAATAGCGAACACCCGATAGCCCAAGGCATTGTGCGAAGGGGGGAAGAGCTCTCCCTCAAAGCTAGAAGCGTAACAGATTTCCAGAGCCTCCCAGGCAAAGGGTTGGAAGCAAAAATCGAAGGGAAGACAATACATGTGGTCAGTCCCGGCTACATGAAAACGGAGAAGATAGGGTTTGACGAAGACACCTATGAAAAGCTGGCCAAACAGGGCAAGACAGTTGTCTTCGTTTTGGAGGACCACAAGCTCCTCGGCTTCATCGCCCTAGCCGACCAGTTGCATGACAATGCGCAGAAGGCCATCACAACGATACAGTCGATGGGCATTGAAACCATCATGCTGACCGGAGACAACCGGAGGGTCGCCTCCTATGTTGGTGAACAGCTAGGTATAGACACCGTCATCGCGGAAGTACTTCCTCAGGACAAGTCGGAGAAGATACAGGCCCTGATGAAGAGCGGCAAGCGCGTCGCCATGATCGGAGACGGGGTAAACGACGCCCCTTCTCTGGCAGCGGCGGATTTGGGGATAGCAATTGGAGCGGGAACCGATGTGGCTATAGAGACAGCCGATATCATCCTGGTAAAGAGTGACCCTCTTGATATAGTCAGCCTGCTCAAGCTAGCCAAGGCCACCTACTCCAAGATAGTGCAGAACCTCATCTGGGCTACAGCGTATAACGCCTTGGCCCTCCCCCTGGCCGCCGGAGTGCTGTACAGCCAAGGGATAGTCATCAGCCCCGCCCTGGGAGCGGCACTGATGTCCTTGAGCACCATCATAGTGGCTATCAACGCGAAGCTGCTGAAGATCAAGTGATAGCCCCATCTTGCTTTCCAAACAAAGCGGGGGGGGGTACAAAGAAGAGAGAAGTTTTTGGAAGGGACGCGACAATCCTTCAAGGAGGATACTGCATATGCTACACAATAGAAAAGTATATCTTTACATGGTAAGACAAGCTAGGACCCAGATATCTCTGGGAAAAGCGCAGCTTTTGATGTTCCTCGCTATGCAAAAAAGTACTACAAAGCACTACCACTTCATTCCTACAGAAGAAGGCCCCTTCTCCCTCGTCCTCGAGGACGATACCATTGCGATGTTGAAAAAAGGGTTGCTGACAAAAGAGAATCAGAAGGGACCTTCAGAGCAAGCTCTAACCATCAAGGCCGGCCTCTATGAAGAGAAGATGATGCCAAAGGATGAGGATAAACAACTCATGGATTCCATACTTGATGCATACCAAGCAAAGAATGAAAAGGAACTTCTTAAGACTGCCATCGCTATGAAACCCTTCTATGGAACTCACTTCAAAGAAACTACCATCTCCAAACAGGACAACCAAACCCAGTCAAAAATAATAGAGATACAAAAGACCATAAAGGATGCAAAGCGAGCCCTCTACACGATTGGCTATGAAAAGATATCCTTGGATGAGTTCATGCTACTCTTGCTCCTGCATGGGATACAGACCGTCATAGATGTACGGGAAACGACAACCTCCAGACGAAGGGAGTTCAGCAAGCATCCGCTTGAACAAGCTTTCAACAAGGTAGGATTGGACTATATCTCCATGCCGGAGGTCGGCATTCCCTCGGAGATACGTAACAAGATACTCAAGGATGGGGACCACCAGGACCTTCTCGTCTGGTACAGCAAGCATGTCCCTCAAAAGAGCGGAGAATATGCCAAGCAGGTCGCCACAGCAGTCAAGGCTGGAAACACTGCCCTCATGTGTTATGAAAAAGACCCCAAGGAGTGTCACAGGACTCCCTTTGCCCAATTCTGCAAAGAGACACACCCCGAGATCACAAACATAATCCATCTCAGGGATTTCGATGAACCCTACTTGGATACGTTTCTGTAATGGATATCCTTCCAAACACAAGGAACCGCTACCTGAGGCAGCGGTTCCTTGTGTTTCCATTTCATTTTCATCCATTCATCAGTTCAGGCCCAGCTACACTGCAATAATGTAGATCTCAATTGCCAGCAGGATCACGATGACCACCACCAGACTAAAGACAAGCAGGAATTTCTTTCTTCTGCGCTCGAGTGCCTTTGCAACGGTAAAGACAGGTTTTTCCTGCTCTTTTTCCAAAGCCTCTTCACGAAGCCTTTTTTGTCTGGACTCTTCTTTTTTAAGTTCAAGCTCACGCTTGAGATCATTGGCAGCAACCTGCTTAGCTTCCTTTTCCTTCAATTCAATGTAACAACGGCTACAGAGCACAAACCCTTCACAGTCAACCAGCTCGTCATAGTAGCTTTCGTTACATTCGGGACATACATAACAGCGTTTCAGCTTACCCTCTTCAACCAGCTTACAAACGACCATCCTATGGGAAACAGGGGCCTGGCCTTCAGCTGAACCGAACAATTTCTTCCACCAGGGCAGTTTGGGAAGTTCGCTGGGCTCTTGTTCAAGCTTGTGAGCCAAGGCTACGATCCTTTCACTCAGCTCACGGTCTTGGGTAATGAGCATCAGGTTCTTGCTGTTGCCTATACTGGCAAACAGCTCTACCAGATGGTCATCAGCTATACCGGTGCTTCCAGTATCACCAATACGCACAATACCCTTTCGAGCAAGGAAGCGCAGCAAGTCGGGCCGGATGGTAGATCTGACCCGGACATCCTTATCCTTCTCGGGGTTATCCTTGAGGCCATGGAGCTCTTCCATGGTTTTCTCCAGGACAAGCAATTTCTTCTTGCGCCGTTTGAGGATCAGCTCTGCATTGGAAACAAAATGCAAAAACCAGTCCTCCTGGATAATGGGCGCAGTATCCACATAAATTTCATCAAAGGCGCGTAGTTGTTCATCCAGCTTAGCCAAATATGGCTCATTTCCACTTTTAAACCGAGTGAAGTCACCTACTTTACAGGCAATTACCTCACGGTAAAGGTCCATCTCTTCGGTTGAACTGGAACCTTCAAGATTAATTCCTACGCTCCTGAGAGTGCTGAGCACCTTCTCCTTTTGCATGCGAAACTCAGCACCGAGCACATCTACGACATCGTTTGATGTGACAGTCGCCTTTCTTCGCTGGGGAGGGCCCTTTCTCAAAAGTTTAGCCATCCTTATTTCTTATCCTTCTCGCGTTTTGCGCGAATTATTTCTATGGCCTCGTCCAGGGTAAGGGCTTCTGTGAGTTCCTCATCCTTCTTGTACTTGGCAGGAAGGGGAACATTGCTCTTACCTACCTTCAAATAGAAGCCATAACGACCGTTTGCCAATGCAACGGACTCCTTGCCGAACTCTCCAAGCTGCCTCACTACGGAAGCGCTGCTTTTCCCTTGGCCCGCACCTTTTCTCCCACCCTTGGGTTTCTCTTCCGCTAGCAAGGCCTGAGCCTCCTCTAGCGTTACGGAGAACAGCTGTTGATCATGGTCCCTCTTGTTCAGGTTCCGGTACTCGCCGTTGCATTCGATGAAAGGACCGAACTTTCCCTTAGCAGCAACTATATCGTTGCCATCCTTGTCCTTGCCCAAGATCCTAGGCAGGGAGAGGTACTTGTTTGCTATTTCCAGATCATGTTCCTGGCCTGCATCGCTGATCCACTTCGGGATGCTTGCGCGCTTGGCTTCCTTTCCACTGCCTTCCTGCCAATAAGGGCCGAAACGACCTGTCAGAAGCTGTACCGGCTCACCTTTGACCACACCTATGCCCAACTCGATAGGTTCAGCCTTTACTTTTCCTTTTGCAATAAGTGCCTTTACCTCCTCATCAGTTACAGTTCCTGGAAGCCAGGTATTGGGAATCGAGATATACTGACTCTTGCCTTCAACCTCCGGGCCCTGCACGTAAGGGCCATAGGGGCCGATGAAGATGGGGTTGTCATCACTGATCTGGGGCAAGGACAAGGTCTTGGAAGCACTCTTGTTGTCTTTTTCCATCTGTACCTTGTTCTGGTTCTCAAGGCCATCCTCACCCAGGTAGAAATCCTTTAGGAAAGTGACCTTATCCAGTTCGCCATCGGCGATCCGATCAAGGGAACTCTCCATATTGGAGGTAAAGTCATAATCGATAAATTGCAGGAAGTTGTTCTCCAGGAACTGGCAAACTCCAAATCCGGTGAACGTGGGAGCAAGGGCGGAACCTTCCTTGACCACATACTTACGGTCCATCAGGGTTTTTAGGATCGTCGCATAGGTCGATGGACGCCCGATGCCTCGTTTTTCCAGTTCCTGAACCAGTGAGGCTTCAGTATAACGGGCAGGTGGCTTGGTCTGGTGTTCCAAGCTCTCCAAGGAGACCAAGGGACAAACCTCTCCGACTGTGAGCGGCGGCAACAAGGTCTCTTTGTCTTCCAGCGCGGCATCAGGATCATCAGAGCCCTCTACATATGCGCGCAGGAATCCAGGAAACACTATTTGTGTCCCTGTGGCGGTGAATTGTGCATCCTTGGCCTTGATGCTTACACTGGTGGTAGCCTTCTTGGCATCAGCCATCTGGGAAGCGAGGGTGCGCTTCCAGATCAGCTCATAGAGGGAGCGATCCTTTCCCGTGAGGTTGGTCTCAGAAGGCTTGCGGAACGTATCGCCTGAAGGGCGTATGGCCTCATGGGCTTCTTGGGCGCCGGAACTTTTCTTTGCCTTGAAGTATCTGGCGGAGGGGGAGAGATATTCCTTCCCGTAGAGGCTCTCAACCTGTGACCTGGCGGCCAATGTCCCTTCCTGGCTGAGGGAGGGGCTGTCAGTACGCATGTAGGTGATGAATCCGTTCTCATAGAGTTTCTGAGCAATGCGCATCGTATCGGAGGCACTGATGCGCAACTTCTTGATGGCATCCTGCTGGAGTGTGCTTGTGGTGAAGGGGATGCTCGGCCTGGTGACAAACGGCTTGCGCTGGATATCGGTGATCTCATAGGCGGCATCTTCGAGTTCAGCTACTATCTGATCAATTTTTTCCTTATCCAAGAGCAGTTTTTTCTCCCCACCCTTGTAGATGCCCGTCACAGAATCAAAATCCTTTCCACCTGCAAGGCTCTTCTGTTGGTAAGAGGTAAGTTTGGCCTCAAAACTCTGCTTGGAAGATGAGAGCAACTGTGCCTTTGCATCAAAGTAGGTACTTTGCAGGAAAGCGATGCGCTGCCTTTCGCGGTCAACGGTCAGTCGCAGTCCCACAGACTGAACCCGGCCGGCTGAGAGTTTCTTGTTAGCAAGTTTCTTCCACAGTGTGGGAGAGAGGGTATACCCATACAGGCGGTCGACTACCCTCCTGCTCTCCTGGGCATGCACCAGGTTTTCGTTCAGGTCCCTACCGCTGGTAAGGGCCTTCTGGATAGCACTTTTGGTTATTTCATGGAAGACCATTCTCTTGTGTGGAATCTTTGGCTTCAGCACTTCAAGAAGATGCCAGGAGATACTTTCCCCTTCACGGTCCTCATCAGTAGCCAACAGGAGCTTATCGGCACCCTTGAGACTTTTCTTCAGCTCCCTGATCAAAGACTCCTTGCCCTCAACCACTTTGTACTCACAAGCGAAATCATTTTCCACATCAATGGACATATGTTTTTCGGGAAGATCCCGGATATGACCTTTACTAGCTACGACAGTACATGTCGAAGGAAGAAATTTTGATATCGTCTTCGCCTTGGTTGGCGATTCGACGATGATGAGAATTTTAGAATCATCCATGCAGTGCACTCCTCAATGCCTCGAAACCTTATAGCCTATCACTATATAATGCCGCACAATGGTTTTGTCAACGCATCAGTTGTTGGGAATGTCTGCCAAACTTCCCTTTTCCACAAAAACAAAGACACCATTCTCCCCAGGGTTGGGAGATTTGAATATACCACTGGAAGCCAATCCTTCCCCGGTATTATGAAATAATACCCTTTTTTCCCCGGCTTCAGAAATCTCAAAAATCATGAGCGATTCGGTCCTAAAAGAAAATATTCCCACTTTTGTGGAAATTTTTGTCCTCAAGGATGAGTTTTTTACCTCAGCCTCCAAAATCCTCCAACTCTTCGGCTCCATGTTCGTAGTGTTGAAAACCGAAGCATTGGTACGGTAGGCAACCTCCACTTCCCTATTCCCGTGGTATTCAAACTCAGGATACTCCTCAGCAATGGGAAGCAGCGGGAAAAGCTTCAGAGGCCTACCCGGCTGCCCAGGGAAGTACCCATACACCTCTATAGAATCACTTCCATCACGAACCTCCAGATGAAGGCTCCTGCACTTGCCGTCGTTATCATCTTCGGTGAGGTTCTCCCAAAAATAGTGGCCGGACCAGCTGGTTGTCCTTACCGGAATCTGCGTAGCCTCCAAGGTCACATTTTTGGCACTCCTGGCAGCCACTATAAGCTGATACTCTCGGTTGGACTCCAAGCTATCCCCGTTGGACCCCAAGCGCTGGCTAAGAGTCGGAGCCCCTACCCGTTTGATCGGCTGGTTATCAAGATACAGATCATACCAAACGGCTCCCTTTACTGCATCCCAAGCTATTTCAAGCTGATTGGGGAAACTGGCTGTAAGCCGTGCTTCCATGGCAGAGAGAGAGGGTGATAAACCTAAAATAGCTAACATCATCACTACGAGACGTTTCATAAGGACTCCGTACAAACTCTATCATTACTGCCATATGCTTGCAAGAGAATAGCAGAGCAAGTACTATCGACTCATGAAAATCCAGATCGTATCCTGCTGTCTTGAAGAAGGAAACCTCAGTTTTCCCCTTG
>DUPO01000177.1 GCA_012838275.1 Spirochaetales bacterium | reverse complement strand
CGGGTCTTTGCATGGATGACCGATATCGGACCTCATTGGTGTCCCAAGGCATTTACCGAGTGGGATGGATATCAGAAAATCTGGCAACAGGCGATACTCTGGCTTGCTAAGAGATGAGCCGGCTCTCCTATGCTTAAAAACAATCGAGCGTGATGAAAAAAACAGACACCTGCTTTCCACTGGAAGGCAGGTGTCTGCTCTGATTAGCCGAGACCGGTTATTTGGAAAATTCCTTTGGAAGCTTGGAGGCCGAGTCGACATCAAGGAACCAGAAGCAGCTGGGATGCTGTTGAAGGATTGAAGCGGGGCATGTGTTGGTTACAGGCCCTGTGAGGGCTCCAAGCACAGCGTCTGCCTTTCTGGCATCAGGGATGGTGTTGATAATGTTCTTGCTCTTCACAATCTGACGCACTCCCATTGAGATAGCCTGCTTGGGCACATCATCAAAGGAGGGGAACCAGCCTTCGCCAAGCTGCTGCTTTCTGCATGCTTCATCTAGAGTTACCACACTGAATGGTTTCTCAGTATCGAAATCCGCCGGAGGATCGTTAAAGGCAAGGTGAGCATTTTCTCCAATACCGACAAATGCCACATCAACTTCCTTGTCGGCCATGAGCTTGGCAAGGCGGTCGAGTTCGCCGTCGAGATCCTTTGCATCCCCTTCAATGTAGTGGAACTTCTTCAGATTTCCCACCTTGTCAACAAATCTTTCCTTGAGGTATTTCCTGAAGCTGGCGGGGTGGGTTACAGGCACTCCGATGTATTCGTCAAGATGGAAGGCCTCTACCTTGGACCAGTCGATATCTTCCTGTAGCAAGGCTTGCAGCATTTCAAACTGGCTGGCACCGGTTGCCACGATAATGGTTGCATAGCCTTTCGCCTTGATCGCTTCATTCATGAGAGCAGCGCCTTTCTTGGCAGCCAGTTTTCCTAGTTCCTCTTTATTTGGACTGATAGATACATTCATACTTTACATTCTCCTTGTATATTGCTGATCCTAATTATTGGATGGTTCTTCTTGAAATAACGTATGCTTCCCCAGTACTGAGCGTTTTACCGAGAGCTTCCCATCTCCTTTTTCATAGGTGAAGAGGATGAAGTCCGCATCTGTGCCGACTTTGGGAAACCCTGTCCATGTACTCTCGCCAAGCAGGGCATGCGGGTTGACTGTCGCACATGCCACAGCATCGGCAAGAGAGAACCCGGTCGCTTCGCTCAGGTGTGCGACACAGGTATCAAGCAAAAGGGAAGCTCCGGCCAGACTGGAAGTTCCAGCCAGTCCCATGTGCCCATCCTCAAAAACCTCAACTTGCATGTCTCCCCACTGGTAGATTCCCGGAGGGGATCCTGCAAGCGCCGCTGCGTCGCTTATCAGAAGGATTTTGTCCTTGCCTTTGGCTTTGGTGAAGCTGTCGAGGACATAGGGTGGGAGGTGAAACCCGTCAGCGATGATGCTCGCACTGAGGGAGTCCTCGCTAAGCTGTTTCCACATGAAGTTTTTCAGGCGTGGCAGCATGGCGGCACTGCCGTTCCCCAAATGTGTGGAGAGCACCGCTCCGGCTTCAGTGGCGGAGCCTATGAGACTTGGATCCACATTAGTGTGGCCGATGGCGACAATGACTCCGGTTGCGGATACTTTCCTTATGAAATCCAAGGCAACATCATCCTCGGGGGAGATGGTTACAATTCGGATCAGGCCTTCAGCGGCCTCTTGCCATCGGAGAAACTCTTCATAGTCGCACGGGCGGATGTGTTGGGGGTCATGGACACCCCTGGCTCCTTCTTCCGGTGATATGAAAGGGCCCTCTATATGGATCCCTACAAGGGATTCTTTTACCATGGGGTAGGTTTTTCTCGCCTTTACGATCGCCTGGATACTTTCGATTATCTGTTTTTCACTATTGGTGATGATGGTGGCGATATGTTGTGTGGTACCGCTTTTAGCGATATGGCCGACCAATTCTAGAATTTCTTCAGGAGTAAGCGTTGTGGAATAATCCTTTCCGGCATATCCGTTGATCTGGATGTCGAGGAATCCTGGAGCAATATAAGCCAGCGAGGCTTCTGCGGCTATGCCACTTTGAATAACCGATACGACTTTTCCGTTTTCAACCACCAATTCCAGCGGGGAATTGGAAAAAATTGACTTAGCGATAAATTTTTCTTTCACCAACAAACTCCTATATTGTCATTGTCCGTACCGAAGGCAGGGTGGGCAAGAGCTTTATACCCGTTCAAAACCTGTTTCCCGCCCGTTGCTCCAGATCGCCAACTGTTGGGTGTGGTAGCATCCATTTAACGTGAAGTATAGGAGGTATATTGGGTCTTGTCAATGTTCTTAACTTAATAGGTTATTAATTATAAAATCTTATTATGTAGCTGTTTATTATTTCTAGGTACTTAGGTGTGTGAATGTAAGCGGATTACGGTGATGCGGTGTTACCAGCGTGCTTGTAGAAACGGTCCTAGGGTTTGGGAAAACAGGCTGCTTACCATTCCCATGGCTTCGCTGTCGGATGAGTAGTGCAAATTGATCACCTTTGGGGCTTTTACAGCAAACGGTCTGAGCGTCTCGGACAAACCTTGAGAAAGGTGCTCCGTAATGGCTGCGTCTACAAACGGGCTTAACAGGTAGAAAGTGTCTGGAAAGAAGGTGAGGTGAAGATTCCTCATGACCTGAGCGATGATTGTGTAAAGATCCTTGAGCTTTTCCTGAGATATGAATCCGCTTTGAGTGATGGAGGCTTCGTCAAAGTCCTCACTCCACTCATGCTCTTGCATGCATGCGGGAGCAGCCGCCAGGGTTTCAATGGTCTGCGTATCACTGTCGCCGCCAGGTACTGTCCAATGCCCGATTTCTCCAAACAAACCCCCTCCCGATTGAAGGAGTTTCCCATTCGCAGCAAAGGAGATGGCTATTCCATACCCCCAGTGCAAAAGCAATGAGGTCTCCTTCCGGGCTTCTGGATCTGCAAGAAGGCGGTAGTTGAGTATTGCGTCAATATTTCGTTCGAACAGCACCTTGCCTTCCGAAAAGCCAATGATCCCTTCAAACTTCAGGTTCTTCATGTTGGGAAATCTGCTCACCATCCTCCAAAGATTGGCTTTCTTGTCTATAAGGCCTGGAAAGGCAATGCCGTAGCCTAAGAGGTGTGTCCCTTCAGGAACCGTTGCGGTATGTTCTGTTATCAGGCCATTCAAGATAGAGGTCATTTGGGTCGCACTCAGGTGTCTGTCCAAGGGGAGGATTCGCTCTTCGACTACCTCTCCTGCGAAGTTTGCGATGGTGATGATGAGCGACATTGACATGATGGAGAATGAGATGGCCCAGAACCTGTCGGGATTGATGGATAGGAACAACTCAGGCCTCCCTCTGTGCGCGTTGGTCCGCATGCTGAGTTCGCTCAGCAACCCATCATCGATCATCTCCGCAATGGAGTTTGAAACAGTTGAAGGACGCATCCTTAGTGCTTGAATCACCATTTTTCGCGATGCTTTGCCATTCTCAGAGATGAACTGCAAGATGAGAATCTTCGCTCTGTCCTTTTCTCTGGGACATGCCTGCAGCAAGGTATGAAAATCTAGCACGGTATGTCTCTTTGGGGGGGTGGTTGTAGGCATGTCCCATTATAAGCATAGAAACGGCCAAGTGGAAAGCAATGGGGAAAATGCTTGCCGGCCATGCATGCTGCCCGATCCTCTTGTCATGTAGCGGAAGGCTGGTCATTATCTTGCCAT
>DUPO01000176.1 GCA_012838275.1 Spirochaetales bacterium | reverse complement strand
CCAATGCAGCGATAAAGCCTTTTCCAGTCTTCATGCGAGCTAATTGTTCTGTGTTCATAGGTCCTCCTTGTATTGTTACCACCCTAAAGGTACTCAATAGTCATTGTAACAGCAAGTCAGAGGACCCCCATATACTGATATATTCGGAAGATAGGCGCTTCCCAAACTGGTAAGAAGCTTATGGCAAATCCAATTGCTAATTAGCAAGGCGGGCTATATCATCATGGTATCGCTAAGCAAGGGGGGATCTGATGCTTGTAGGATCCTTTTCTCCTGATAGTGCAATATGGTCTCTCTTAGAGGGGGTGTGGTGTGGAAAAGATGCTCTTTAGAGGTGTTGTCACTTCGATCCAGCCTAGGATCAGGGTGCTGCGGTCCTTTGACCGGGATTCTCCCTCCTACCTTGGGTATGCCCTGACTCTCCTGGACGCGACATCAGGGCGAACATACTCCATAGGCATCGGGGTGGGCTCACAGCAAAAACATCAGTTCAGGGTAGGGATGACGATCTCCGGTTCCTGCATAGCTGTACTGGAGCCCCATCTGGAGAGTGTGGATTACTATCGGGCTTCAAAGCTGAAGCGGCTTTCTGAAAGTCCTGAAGACCGGACATCTCCTCCTTGGAGGATCGCCCCTCCTCCCATTTCTGTGTATCGGAGCCTCTCTCCAAGAAGACTCTCTGAAAAGGCGTATGAAAAGGCATGCCTATCCTGCATCTGGGGATGCAGGATGGCGGTTGAGATTATCACAGAGGAGGGGCCTGAGGAGCAGAGGTACCGCATGGAGACCTTCTGCTATGGGCCAGCTACTTGCAAGCTCTACGTCAAGGGAATCGATATGCTGGATGAGTAGCGGTAGAGACTGCCAATGACCTCTATTGCCTAGCAGGTTACTGCTTGCTTTTCTTATAAAAAAAGCTTCCTTCGTGGGTTTGCCATCGAAGGAAGCTTTATCCGTCTTTCTATCTGAAAAAGAGTCTTGTCTCTTATGTCCTCAAGGCGAACTCCACCATCTGCTGCTTGGCATTGGCAATGTTCCCCTTATCCATGGCTTTCTTGACCTTGGAGAGAATCTTCTGCCCCTCTAGGGGGGAGAGAGGGTTCTCTTCTGTAGCCTGGGCGAGACTGATGCTCAGATCCAGCACCCCATAGGCGGCCTGGATGTTTCCCATCTGGACATTCTCTATCAGGGCTGAGTCAAGTATTTCCAGCAGGAAGGGTGTTGTGACTACAGACTGTTCCTCGTCAAGGAGCAGATAGTGTGGTGTATATCTCATGGCTTATATCCTTTAGGAACAGGCACTTTTAATCACCGCATGTGATTCAGAGTGCCTGTCTTGGTATCAATATCACCATAATAAGTTATTTTTTCAAGTAGTAGCAGTGCGTTTTACTTTCATTTCCTATCATAGTAAGCGTCTCACTCTTTCCATCCTTGCTAGCAGAGTAGAGAATTTTCACTGCAAAGGTCTTGGAGCCTGATTTGATGGTGAAGCCGTACCCCTCCTTATAGAGCAATTCAATGCGCAATGGAGGACTGTCCTTTAGGTACATGGTGGTGTTTGTCTCTTCACTGTCAACTCGTTTCTCGTCAATGACGAATCGCTCGACTGCCTGGTTGCCCAACTCAGAAAGGGTAGGCACGCCCATGGTATCGTCCAGGACCCACGTTGTGTTGTAAAGGGTATCCAGTGTCACCTTAGCCTCCTCAGGACTGGGTGGGGTGACAGGCTGGTAGCTGCATCCATAGCAGCTGAAAGCCAGGATGAATACCAATACGGTTGCACTGACACTGAGCATGGCGATATGGATCCTGTTGAAAGTCAGCTTTTTCTTGTCTTTAGGCTTCTCTTCCGTCTTTTCCTTTTTTCCGATCTTCTCCTCTTCTTTCATCATTGAACTCCTTACGTGGTTTTGTAAGATAGTTTCGCCCGGGAAAAGACCCTTGCATACTTATATAAGAAATCCATTTT
>DUPO01000019.1 GCA_012838275.1 Spirochaetales bacterium | reverse complement strand
TCCTGCATGGTAGCGACGGTTGCTACAGAGATGGGACACCTGGATTTGGTATTTGCTTCCCAACAGCTGTCCAAGGCCTTGGAGAAGGGTTCCTATGTCGTGTGCAGTGCCCTGATCAGCGCTGATGTCATTACAACATGATCCGATGCAGGTGCTTCAGTTGACAATTTTCATGGCTCTGAGCATACTTTATCCATGTCTACCGCAACCATAACTAAACATGCTCTTGCCGATGCACTCAAAAAGTGCATGCAGGAGGACCCTTTTGAAAAGGTCACCGTGGCAGCCATTTGCAGACGCTGCGACCTCAATAGGAAAAGCTTCTACTATCACTTTCAGGACAAGTATGAATTGGTAAACTGGATTTTCGACCAGGAGATAGGAGACCTTCTCTTTGATGAGCTGCTCACCACCAAACCCCCTTCAGAACTGGTTTTCATGCTCTGTACCTATTTTGGTGAGAACAGGAGCTTTTACAGTGACCTGTTGAGGATGTACGAACCCCCATCGTTCCGTCATCATTTTGAAGAGCGTCTCTCCCCCTTGTTGGAACGGATACTGAATATGGAGGCGGCCAAGCTGGTTGCCGATCCTAGGGAGATATCTTCCCTGGTCAGCGATTTCTGCCTTTCGGCGCTCTATCGTTGGCTGACGAGGATCCCCCCTACCAGTGCAGAAACCTTCCTTGAAGACCTTACTACTGTAGGCATCATCCTCGCAACGCACGTCTTGACGCTGCTTGATAGTTGATAATTCGGTATACATTACCCATAAAACGTCAAAAAAAGGGACAGCTTTACATAGCTGGCCATACTCGATTTCCCTGCAATGTCGTACCCTGTATATAAATAGGAGTGCATATCACTCCAAAGTATAGGAAGAGGAACACATATGGGAAAAACAAAGAACAGCGTAACAGCAAAACTCACTGAGATGGCTTTGAGCTATATTGGTGAGGATCCTGAAGAGAGCCTGCCTAAACTCATGAAATGGGCCGATAGGATTGATATCAAGAATTCCTATCTGGAACAGAGAAACGTCTTTCGTTCAATCTTGGAAGACAAGGAAGGAAACTGGTATCAGTTCATTCTCTCCCTATGGGAGGATCTGGATCCGGATATCCGCAAGGTTTTCTTTCAGAATTTTTTTGTCAACTCAGTATTGTTGGGCAGAGCCAACCAGAAGGATCTGATCGAACAGCATCAATGCAACCTCCCCTGGGCCATCCTCATGGATCCCACCAGTGCCTGCAACCTTCGTTGCTTGGGATGCTGGGCAGCGGAGTATGGCAATAAGATGAATATGAGTTACGAGACTCTGGATTCCATCATCACACAGGGAAAGGCCTTGGGTACCTACATGTACATCTACAGCGGGGGAGAGCCGATGATGCGCAAAAAGGATATTATCCGTCTTTGTGAAGCACACCCTGACTGCTGTTTCCTCTCGTTTACCAATGGGACTCTCATCGATGAGGAGTTTGCTTCTGAGATGCTTCGGGTGAAGAATTTCATCCCGGCCATCAGCATAGAAGGATTTGAAGACGAGACTGATGCACGAAGAGGGAAGGGGACCTACCAGAAGGTCATAGCGGCGATGGATATCCTCAAGCGTAACAAGCTGCTGTACGGCATCAGCTGTTGCTACACATCAGCGAACTACCGGAGCATCGGCAGTGAAGCCTTTGTTGACTCCATGATCGACATGGGGGCAAAGTTCGCCTGGTTCTTTACCTACATACCTGTAGGCACCCATGCCCTCCCTTCACTGATCGCAACAGCCGCCCAGCGTGAGTTCATGTATCACCAATTGCGGAAGATGAGAAAAGAAAAACCCATATTCACCATGGATTTCTGGAATGACGGGGAGTTTGTCGATGGGTGTATAGCAGGAGGGCGTTGTTACCTGCACATCAATGCCAATGGGGATATCGAGCCGTGTGCTTTCATCCACTACAGTGACAGCAACATTCATGATACAACCCTGCTCGAGGCGTACAAGAACCCCTTGTTCATGCAATATAGAGAGGGCCAGCCCTTCAACCGGAATATGCTCAGGCCGTGTCCGCTTTTGGATAACCCTGAAGCTTTGCGTAAGATGGTGCACGCTACCAAGGCCAAGTCCACCGACTTGGAAAACCCTGAAAGCGTGGATGTGCTTACGGCGAGATGTGAGGAGGCCAGCAAGGCATGGGCCCCTGTGGCTGATACCCTGTGGAGTGCAAAGAAATAGGACCCTGGGATTCATCAAGTCTCTTCAGGCTCAAAAAATCTCCAGATAAGACCTTTATCTGGAGATTGTATTCTGAAACCAGAACCTATCATGCATATGAGCAGAACCAGGGGTTCAACCATCTTCGAGGCAAAGGGGTTTTTGAAGGTTGAAGCCTAGAACCGCTTTGTCCAAGCATGACAGTAGGGCTGGCTTCCCTTACGCACATAGTAGTCCTGGTGATACTCCTCTGCATCCCAGAACTTAGCAGCCGGGCGCAATGTCGTAGCGATCTTCAGCCCTTTCCCCTCCAGGATATTGATCAGCTTGACAGCAGTGTCGAACTCATGGCGGCTCTGATAGAAGATTGCAGAGAGATACTGGTTGCCGATATCAGGACCCTGGCCGTTTGTCTGGGTTGGGTCATGGATCTCAAAGAAGTACTTGGCAAGCTCCTCATAGGAGACCACAGTTGGGTCGTAGAGGATCTCGACCGCTTCAAGGTGGCCGCTCTTCTTGGAGAGTACATCCTCATA
>DUPO01000175.1 GCA_012838275.1 Spirochaetales bacterium | reverse complement strand
TGCATGCCGGCCTCGATGTTGAGCTTCCCAGCGGTACCACATACAAGCAGGGCTTGGTGCAAGCAGTGAAAAAAGGGCTGCTTTCCATGGATGACCTTGATGCTGCAGTCTTGAAAATTCTCATGGAAAAGTTCAGGCAGGGGATTTTTGAGAATCCCTACATCGATATCGGTTCCATCGAGCTAAACAGCCGGGAACATCATGCACTTGCTCTTGAAGCTGCCACCAAATCATTGGTGCTGCTCAAGAATGAAGGGATGCTTCCTCTTCCTTCAGGGAAAAAAATAGCAGTCATAGGGCCTCTTGCAGATCATCCGTACGCCATGTACAACGGTTATTCGGCACATATCCATCTGCAGGGCGCACGAGGCGGCATGCCTACCGCACCGGCAAAGGGCAGGACAATTAAAGCTGCCATCGAAGAAGCCTCTCCATCGTCGCACGTCATATATGAACCCGGGTGCATGCTGTATGAGTCCAAGGTCGAGCAGGCGATCTTCTTCCCTGGTGATGTCGGTTTGGGGGATGCCCCATCCGCGCATGAGATCAGCGGCAATACCAGCCGTATCAAAAACGCAGTGGCCGCTGCAAACGAGGCGGACGCTGTTGTGTTGGCAGTAGGAGATTTGGTTGGTCTTTTCCAACAGGGGACCGTAGGCGAAGGATCCGATGTATCTTCTCTTACCCTGCCAGGGGTGCAACAGCAGCTAGTCGATGCTGTCCTGGATACAGGCAAGCCTGTAGTGGTCATACTGGTCAGCGGGCGTCCGTATGACCTGAGATATGCTTCTGAGAAGGCAGCAGCCATCCTAGGGGCATGGCTGCCTGGGGAAGGGGGAGGAGAGGCCGTTGCCAGCATACTGTTCGGAAAGGCGAATCCAAGCGGAAAGACACCGCTGTCTTTCCCCCTGTGCGCCGGAGCCCTGCCTTACGCCTACAACCATACCCCTAAGGCCAAGGGGCTGCCCCGACAACGGGAGTTCGGATCCCTGTACCCATTCGGATTTGGCTTGAGCTACACCACCTTCTCCTATGATGACTTCTCCGTGGATAGTGAGAAGATACCCACTACAGGGGTCTTCAATATCGCACTCACCATCACAAATACAGGAAACGTCGCAGGAGATGAGATCGTGCAACTCTATGTCCATGATATGGTAGCCTCAATAGTCAGGCCAGTGAAAGAGTTGAAGGGATTCGCTCGGGTTTCCTTGCAGCCGGCAGAGAGACGCAGGGTGGTTTTTGCTCTCAGTGCCGAGATGCTTTCATTTGTATCCGACGGGGAACGGAGGATAGTGGAGCCTGGAAAGTTTGAGATCATGCTTGGAAAGTCTTCGGAGGATATACTCTGGCGACATGAGGTTTCAGTCACGGGGAGTGTGCGGGTCTTGCCCAGAATGTGGAAATTGGAGACTCCCTCCCAGATACAGAATCTGTAAGGTAAGGATACCCCTGATGGCAGCCCCTTCGGTCGCTTGAGACATGCATAAGGCAAGATACGCTGTAAGCCCTCCCTTGCATCTGCTTCAAAGACCCTCATCTTGTGTGTAAAAGAAGGTAAAAATCTAGAAATCGACTATACTGTCATCAGTTCCCTCAGGCTCAAAGAAGGAGTGCGATTGTGCAGTATTACCATCTGGACGTATTTTCCCCAACACCCTTGGGTGGCAACGGTTTGACCGTGGTCCTTGCCTCAAGTGATATGGAAGGCGATCTCATGCTGAAAATGGCCCAAGAGTTCAAACAGTATGAGACTGCATTTGTCTTCCCGTATGAGAGGGGAGCCTATCCCGTTCGCATCTTTACCGTCCAGGAAGAACTGGACTTTGCCGGCCATCCAGTTTTAGGTATGGCTGCCTTGCTCCATTCCCTTCATCATCCCGAGCTAAGCAAATGTAGTGTTCCCATCAGGATCGGTGAGAGGACAGTGGAGGTTTTTTCTGAGGACAAAGGCGGTCATTATACTGTTGTGATGAACCAAGGGGCACCTGAGTTTGTAGCTACCCTACACCCCGAACAGTATTCGGAGATTTGTTCTGCAATGAACCTTCAGGTTGGAGACCTTGATACGGGCTACCCCATGCAGGTAGTGTCTACAGGCCTTCCCTATCTTTTGCTCCCTGTACTGTGTGACCTTTCCAAGGCCCGTGTAGTCTCTGCGACCTTGGAAGAGCTCATTGCCCCTTACGGTGCTAAATTTGTATATCTCTTCAACACCCAGACCCTGGAGTGCAGGACATGGGATAACAGCGGCCTTTATGAAGATAGTGCGACAGGAAGTGCTGCGGGGCCCCTGATAGCCTATCTGGTGCATCAGGGAAAGAAGAGGGTAGGGGAAATCATCACGTTGGAACAAGGGCGGTTTGTAGGGAGGCCGAGTCATATCCGGGGGCAGGTTGATGCCCAAGGAGATGTCCTGATTTCAGGGGAGGTTGTCCTGTTTGCGTCAGGAGAGTGTTGGCCCTGATCTCCCCTTTAAAACGATCATCTGCAAGATAAAAATGAGATTTTACTTCTGGTAGAAAATGCAGGGTGATCCTCGCACCCATTGCTGAAAAGTTCCCCTTAATTCCCCATGCCGATGGGTGCTTCAGAAATCCTCATCCTCTTCAAGTAATGTCTCAAGTTGTGACTGGGTGAAGGCTCTCCCGTTAATTTTCATGGAGGTCATGACCAGGTCCTCATCAGGAGAGCCTGTAGCGGTGATGTACACCTTATAGTTCATGCCGTCGCTGTCATGTATGGTTATATCAAGTATCTCGTTGATCTTGTCTTTGGATAGTGTCGCCTTATTGGAACCGTTCAGTATGAATTGGCCGTCACCATCAGGATCAACTGCCTTGAAAGTATAGCTGAAGGACCCGTTTGCCGAGCGGCTCCCTGTCAATCCCGGAACTGGCATGAAACCCCAATCATGCAAGCCTTCGTACAGGTGTGCAAGCCCATATGTTACAATGCCTACCGCTAAAAGGTCCTCGTCTGCCTGAGCAATATTTGGGCCAGGCGCCGCATAGGTGAGGAACATACCCGTCAACAGTACAATGAGAAACCCGACCAGTACCTTTTTGTTCATATCTCACATCTCCTCTTGGTTTGTTGGGGTGCTTTCTTTAAAAAGCAGAAGCCGATAAAAGGATGGACATGTTCGAGCACCGCCAATATACCCGACATCGTCTGTATGATGAGAATTTTAGCACGGGTGGCTCGTTCCTCATAGCTATGGGTATGAGCATTCTTCCTTTTTTCTGTCCCTGTCGTAATGATGGGGCAATCTTGACCTCCTCTAATTCATGCTGGCAGTGTTGTGACAAGGGTATCGTGAGCCAGATATCCATCCTGCCATTTCCTTTGGTTTGTGGGATAAGAATAAGCATTGTCCTCATGCTTGGGAACGGCAGCCTCTCTTTCTTAGTAAGAGTGCAATGTTTGATGGGAAAACTTTTTGGTGCGATATGTTTTCCTTGGCATTTTGCACAGATCGCTTCAAATTGAGTTGACAGGAGGAGTTCCGCACAGTACTTTTTAGTTAGGGCAAGCTAACTGGAATGTCATGATATCCTTTGCAGATAGGCATATGGCCAGTTCGGCTTGGAAGGTAAGGAGCATATGAAACTTGTACTGTTACGACATGGCGAAAGTGTTTGGAATCTTGAAAACCTCTTTACGGGTTGGACCGATGTGGACCTGTCGGAGGCGGGGGTTGTCGAGGCCTCCAAAGCTGGAGAGCTTCTCTTGGCAGAGGAATTTGACTTTGATGTTTGCTATACCTCCTTGCTGAAACGTTCCATCCACACCCTCAACCTGGTGTTGGAGAAGATGGACAGGCAGTGGCTTCCCGTCATCAAGAGCTGGAAACTCAATGAGAGACATTATGGATCCCTGCAGGGTCTGAACAAGCGTGAGACTGCAGACAAATATGGTGAGGAGCAAGTGCAGATTTGGAGACGTTCCTTTGATGTCAGTCCGCCTCCTTTGGATCTTTCCGATCCTAGGAATCCCGCCTTGCAGGCTACCTACAGGAACGTCGATGCGCGCTTGATGCCCCTTGCCGAAAGTCTCAAGGATACGGTAGCGCGGACCATTCCCTATTTTGAGGAGGAGATCAAGGATCGGATGATGGAGGGTGAAAGGGTGCTTATCGCAGCCCATGGCAACTCCCTCCGTGCTCTGATGATGTACTTTGAAGATATGAGTCCGGATGAGATAATGCAGGTCAACATCCCCACAGCAGTCCCCCTCGTGTATGAATTCGACGATGATTTCAAGGTGCTCAAGAAATACTATCTCGGCGATCCCGATGCCGTCGCAGCGAAGATGAAAAAAGTAAGCAGCCAGGGAAAGAGTAAGAAATAAGGCAGATCTGCCATGCGAATACGGTCGAGGAGCCTCCAGATACAGGGTATTTGGAGGTTCCCTGTTACGAGGGTCTCATTGGTTGACATAAAACCTAGCAAAGCAGTAAGGTTTAGGTGGATATTGTACAGCCTAAGCCCATAAGACCATGACAGGTGATCTTGTTCTGGTTTGTACCCAGGCTTTCTTTCCTCCTCATTGAGGCAAGCCTTTGTCCGATGATCTGGGAGACAGCATA
>DUPO01000174.1 GCA_012838275.1 Spirochaetales bacterium | reverse complement strand
CGTGAAATGCACGTCTACTCCCAGATAGTCCCTTACAACATAAGTGCTGAAGACCTCAAGAGGATGCAGCCGGTGGGCATCATCCTCTCAGGGGGTCCTGCAAGTGTGAGTGGCTCTGACTCCCCCCGACCCAATGAGGGGATATACTCTTTGGGAATCCCCATCTTGGGTATCTGTTACGGCCTGCAGGTTATGAGTGTCCAAAATGGTGGAAGTGTCCAGCGCCCCGATAAGCGTGAATATGGTATTGCAGAACTCGAGGTCAACGATCATGATTCTATCCTGCTTAAGGATATTCCTGCAAAATGCAAGCTCTGGATGAGCCATGGTGACTCTGTCTCCACGCTTCCCCAAGGGTTTAGGGCAACTGGTAAGACTAAAAACTGTGCATATACTGTTATAGAAAATGATGATAAGCAGTTCTATGGGGTGCAGTTTCATCCGGAAGTGGTCCATACACAAGATGGGGCCAAGTTGCTCTCCAACTTTGTTGTAGGTATCTGCAAGGCCAACCCTGATTGGGATATGGAGTCTTTTGTCACTACAGCCATTGCAGATATCCGTAAGAAGGTTGGGGACAAGCAGGTACTGTGCGGCCTCTCCGGTGGAGTGGACTCAGCGGTTACCGCTGTGCTCATCCACCAAGCTATTGGAGATCAGCTGGTATGTGTGTTTGTCAATAATGGCATGTTGCGCAAGGGTGAGGCTGAGAGGGTGCAGAAGGTCTTCAGGGACTCCTATAAGATTCGCTTGAAGTATGCTGATGCCCAGGATGTTTTCCTTGATGCGTTGGCAGGTACCACCGAACCTGAAGCTAAGCGCAAGATCATAGGCAAGGTGTTTATTGATACCTTCTATGACGCTGCCCGCAGTGTGGGGGATATCTCCTTCCTTGCCCAAGGGACGCTCTATCCTGATGTGATCGAGAGCAAGAGCCCCTCCGGGGGGCCTTCAGTAACCATTAAGAGTCACCATAATGTGGGAGGCCTTCCTGATGATCTGAAATGGGATTTGCTTGAGCCACTCCGTGAGCTTTTCAAGGACGAGGTTCGGGAACTTGGGCGAGAACTTGGCCTTCCTGAGGATATGGTGAATCGTCACCCCTTCCCAGGTCCTGGACTTGGAGTTCGTTGTGTAGGAGAGGTTACCAAGAAACGGCTGGATACCTTGCGCGAAATCGATGCCATCTTTATGGAAGAGATCCGATCTGCTGGCCTGTATGGTGAAATCTGGCAGGCATTGGCCTGTCTGCTCCCGGTTAAGAGCGTCGGAGTGCAAGGGGACCAGCGGACGTACGAAGAGGTCTGTTCCCTGCGTGCTGTGACCAGTGAAGATGCGATGACCGCAGACTGGTACCGTTTCCCCCCTGAGGTGCTAGAACGTGCATCCAACAGAATCTGCAATGAGGTCAGTGGGGTCAACCGAGTGCTGTACGACATCACCAGCAAACCCCCCGGGACCATTGAGTGGGAATAATGGTATTGTATGTTCCTTTGAGTGGTTTTTGCTCTCATTGTCATGTCTAACCAGTTGTTGTAGTACCCATAAAGGGGGTATCCCCTTTGCTCAAGTGAATACTTTCATATAAAAAATGGTCATAAAATATCGTAGAAATTAATTTTTGCGATATTCTATGACTTTTTTTGTATATTACTTTAATAATACACCGATGTTGCTTGAAAATAAGCAACATCGGTGTATTATTAAAGTAACCTTGAAATAACTCAACCTTAGTTGAAGACAAGCAAGATTGAAAAGGAAATGAAATAACAATGAATGCATATAAACAATTGTCTAAATATATAACATTTTCATTAGGTGACGTTATAGCAATTACTGGTAATGAAAGTACATCAACATCATTAATTACCAGGTGGCTGAAGAAAAGATATGTGGAAAGGATTCGCAAGGACTTGTATACATGTATAGATTTGACCACTGGAGATATCATTGCGAATAAGTATCAAATTGCATCAGCCATTAATGATGAGTCGTATGTGTCACATTATACTGCCTTTGAGTTTTATGGCATGGCAAACCAAGTATATAATACAGTATATGTATCATCAGAAAAACGGTTTAATACATTCGATTTTATGGGAAATACCTATAAGTATATTAGTTCTGCTTTTAATGATGGTGTTATCCAAGTGAAAAATATTGATGGTATTCGAGTAACAGATAAGGAAAGAACATTTGTAGATAGTATTAACCTTGTATCTAAGGTTGGTGGTATTGAAGAGTTAATTAATATCACTAAAACAGTTGAAGATTTAGATACAGACAAATTGTTAAATTATATGGAACTGTACAATAAAAAGGTCCTTTATCAAAAAGTGGGCTATTTTCTTGAGAACTATTATGTTGGAGAAATGTTAGGGACAGAGTTTTTTGAAACATGTCGTATTAAATCAGGTGATAGTGTAAGGTATTTGGTACAAGGGCGAGACGGAAAACTTCAGGCTAAATGGAACCTTATTATTCCTAAGGAATACATACCAAGGATAGATGAGGTGGAGATGCCAGATGAATATATATGATAAAAGCTATATAAGTAAAAAAGCTGTAGAAAGTGGATTTACTCGGGATACATATGAGAAAGTACTTAGGTTAGTTGATGTACTTGAATTCATAAATAATGATGAACTTCTGAATGGACGTCTTGCTCTAAAAGGTGGAACAGCAATAAATCTTTTAGAATTTGATTTGCCGCGTTTATCGGTTGATATTGATTTAGATTATGTAGTGAATGCAGATGTTGAACAAATGAAAAGTGACCGTGAAAAAATCAATACAAGAATAACTAGGTATATGGATCAGCATGGGTATTCAAGGGGAAAAAGTGATAGGAAATCTTATATATTGGATTCACTATATTTTTCATATGTGAATACAGGGGGGAATAAAGATAATATTAAGTTTGACATCAATTATGTTATGAGGGCACATATTTACGCGACAGAGAGGAAGTTGGTTAAGGCAGAAGGATTTGCGGTAGAAAGTAGCGTTAATGTGCTGAATAGTATAGAAATCTATGGAAGTAAGATCAATGCTCTTAATAATCGAGCAGCTGTTAGAGATTTATACGATGTATGGAAGTTAATTGAAAGCAACATGTTAAAGAATTACAAAGAACAGTTAAGAAAAGCTGTGATTTTCTATCACGTCTTGACCAGTGATGAAATTAATGGGAATTTTGATTTGGTGGCAGCGAATAAATTGAATCAACACAGTATTTTAAGAGAACTTGTACCTGTGCTTAAGAAAGGTACAGTTTTCATATTAGAAGTTGCACTCGATGTAGTTAGTGGATTTGTTAATGAGTTGATGGTTATGACAGATGAAGAACTGGCATTTATACAAAAATTTCGAAATGGAGAATATTGTCCAGAGTTACTCTTTGACGACCCTGAAATAATTGACAGAATAAGTTGGCATCCAATGGCAATGTGGAAAGTAAGTAAACTCAAAGAATGATAATGGCATTACAGCCGACTGGTACCGTTTCCCTCCAAAGGTACTAGAACGTGCATCCAACAGGATCTGCAACGAGGTCAGCGGGATTAACCGAGTGCTCTATGATATCACCAGCAAGCCTCCTGGAACGATTGAGTGGGAGTGAGCGACAATGTGAAAAAAATCTAGATTGGAAACGATCTAAGAAAAGGCGATACGTAGGTTAGGTAAGATACCAAGAAGATGACCACACCCCCCGAAAACTGTGTACAACAGATTCCGGGGGGTGTGGTGTCCATACAGAGAACTACATAAGCACTTACGAAAAAAGTATGATTCAAGTACCGTGATATGAGAGAAGTGATGAGCAATAAAACACAGATATTATGCAATTTGTTATGGAATAGATATATGCAAAAGACGCATAATATCTTTTTCTGATTCGAGAACCCGTTCAGCAATGAAGTCTATGAACGGTTGGTCATTCGTATGCGCCTGTTCGAGGAGGCTGATGTATTCCTGCCGTAGTATTGGTGGGATTATAGCGAGCATGTAGCCATCTTGTAGGAGCGCTGAATTCATAAGTAAGCGGGAGATTCTCCCATTTCCGTCTATGAATGGATGGATAAACACAAAGCGCTTATGAAGCTGGGCAGCAAACTCCACAGGATGATAGCTCATGCGTTCAGAAGCTACCCAATGGAACAGGGTTTTCACCTCGGCTTCAATCTCTTTGACTTTGCAAACGGGATATTTCGAACCAGTGATAAGTACTGGATCTGTACGATACTTGCCAGCAAATGGAAGATTGATATCCTTGAGGAATAGGCGATGCATGGTAAGGGCATCATCCTCAGATATTTGGCGATTTCCAAGAATCGTGAACATGAAGTCATAGGCTTTTGCGTGTCCAAGGGCTTCAAAGGTGTCACTGAGAGGTTTCCCTCCTACAGTCAGACCATCTTCTAACAGCACTTTTGTTTCACTCTCTGTGAGGGTATTTCCTTCCAAGGCATTGCTGGACCAGGTAAGGCCAATACGGTAATAATTTTTCAACTCGTTCAAAAGATGGCTCTCAAAGGGGCGAATCTCATCAATTGCTCTTTTATAGTGATCAATTTTTTCAAGTAGTTTCATTCTGAAATACTCCCATCTAACCAATTGGTACACGCTTTTCATCGTCATTTGGTTGCTAAAATAGTTTTGATTCTTTCTCTGTTCTTGTGCCGAGGGTGGATGATTTTTAAATTTCTTGCAGGTAGCAATCATCCACTTTAGGGTACCTAAAACTAACCTTAAACATCTGTATCTTTTATGATGTGTTTTGTAGTCATTTGTAGTATACATGCATACATTTGCAATTGCTATGACTAAAAATACGCATGCGGCACTAGCAGATGATTCGCCTATACGTTTTTCTAGTTTCAAAGCCTCAGAATCTAGGGGTGAGGTCAACTCATTTGATTATTGCATAGAGCGGTTTTATCCGCTTTCTGTAGACCCTTGCAAAGAAGATGAGTGATAGCGCCAGAGCGGAACTCTCTGCAATGATGAAGGCATACCAGAGGGCGT
>DUPO01000173.1 GCA_012838275.1 Spirochaetales bacterium | reverse complement strand
TCATCGATCAGTTCGGGCAGGCCCATTCGCATCAGCGTCGCATCAAGGCTGCTACCATCCTCCATATGCTTGAATACGCTCAAGCCCTTTGAGGCAAAGGCACGCTCGACCTCAAGCATTACAGGTTCCATCAAATCTTCCTTAAAGAAATGACAAGGCCACTCCCGTTCCCTATAGATCTGATCCTGCAGAATGAAAGCATCATCATACGCCTTGGGATTCGAGGCCCACATCTTAGCTGTCAACAGGGTGAAGTAAAGCGTATTCTCCGTTGCGGCAAAGCCTTGGGAAAAATCATGCAAGTCATAAGGGAAGTTCATGTAGTAGTGAGCGGACTCCTCCGAAGCGACCAGAAACTGGTTTTTCAAGTTCTGCCGCAAAGCCTCTTTTATGAAGGAGTGCCCATTTCTGATGACATGCACACCAATGCCCTTTTGGGCTTGGTCCACCACCGAGAGCGGATTTGCCTTCACATCATAATACATGTGAGGCTTCCAGCCGCCGGGTTGTGATCCGGCAAAGAAACCGGAATCATATACACCCTTGAAGTATTCGGTAATCTCGGGGACCAGGAGGGAGAGGTTGAACGACGGTGCGAGCTGCTGCCCTTTGCTGTTCATGATATCCATCCTGTCACCATCACCATCAAAGGCAAAACCAAAGTCAAAGGCTTCCTTACGCATCAGGTCCCAGGTCGGTTGGATGCTCTTCTGCACTATCGGGTTCGGGTCCCCTACAGGAAAATTCCCATCAGGAACAAGATTGCGGACCCTCAGGTTGCAACCCAACAGCCCCAGGGCCTCAGTTGTCTCAGTGCCTGCTGCACCACAAAGGTAGTCTGTAAGGATAGAGACACCTGAGAGAGTGTCCCTCTCCACCTTAGCCAACTTCATGGAGTACTCAATGAACTGGTCAAGATAGCGCTTTATGATGACTTTGCCACGTACTAAAGAAGGGGCTTTCGCGCTCTTGTCCTCAATATAGAACTCCCGAATGCATCCGATGCCTCCCAAAGGCCCGTTTCCCATGGCAAGGGTCTGCATCTGCGGGGCCATCAGCTTCAGGCCGATATACTCCCCAGGGTTGTGGCTCGCAGTAAACATCACCGCCGCTGCATGAGGATTTTGCATACAGCTGAAATAGAACTGGCTGGTTGAGATCTGCAACGGATTGACCAGGACGTGCAATCCCATCTCTGCAAAAATATCCACAGCGTGTTCAAGCAAAGCCGGAGCCGCCAACCTGGCATCCCTACCCACAACAACGGCTGATACCTTCAGGACCTCTAAAAAGTACCTCCCTACAGCCCTTACTAGCCGTCGTGAAAGGGTCGGTGTCAGTTCAGAACTTCTTGTCCGTATATCATAGGCTTTGAACATGCTAGTATTCAAAGCTCTCTTTTCAAGGTCTGAAAGACCCATAAATTCAGTGTACATGAATCCTCCGATAATATTGTAAACGTTAGGAGAGGACTTCTATTGCCAACAAGTGCATCCGAAGGATGTGGTAAGGGTCCTTGACCGGCAAGGCGACCACACTCTCCAGAGCCTCTCCGCTCCGTTTTCGAATCTGTATCCACTCTTTCCCTGTTTCCGAAGGGAACAGGGAAAAGGTGTAAGCCTTGATTTTCTCATACCAGTGCAAAAACTCCTCATCGCCTGTCGCTTCAAAGAAACGCAGGCAAGAGTAGATAGCCTCAGCATGGGGCCACCACAACTTATAGTCCCACGTGCTTTGGATGAGGTCCTCAAACCTCGACCCTTGGGCCTCCCCTTTCGGTTCGAGCCCATCCTTATCGACATATCGGAGCAAACCTCCGAACTGTTCATCCCACCCTATCGACAGGGATGCCAACACGACCGCTGCCATGCGCTTCACCAGAATGGGCTCGTCGATACAATCGAGGCAGAACCACATGCATTCGATGGCATGCCCTGGATTGTAATGACGGGCCAGAAGTGAATTCTCAGACCCTTTCGGAGCGAGCATCTCCTTAAGGAGAGATCTTTCCCCGTCATAGAAGTCGGAGAGGATAATCTTCGCATGCTTTTGAGCCTGAAGGAAGAGCTCTTGCTGTTTGTCCGCATCGAAGAGGGCAAAACAGTCAGAAAGCTCCTTGAATGTGTTGCAGAGGATCATATGCACGGCTTGGGTCGAAAAACCTTCGGGCAAGGGATAGGGTTCGGCTCTGATATCTTTCTTATCCAGGAAGCTTTGCATCCTTTCCAGAACCAGCAGTGCCTCAAGGGCTATGCCCCGGTCGTTTTGAGCCATAGCATACTTTGCGTACCCCATGATGACAAAACAATCAGCATAAAAACTTGTATAGAATCCCTTTCCAGGAATTTGTTCCTTAGCCTTCCCATACCGGTCCAGCAGAAAGGCACAGACACCCTCACCCTCATCCAGCAAGGCATGGCTATGTAAAAACAAGTATAGCTTGTCCGCCTGTTGCCTGTAGAACGAAGTATCGGGACCAAGATGCAGACGGCCGCTCTCCTGCATCATCAGCATACAGCTCAGCAACCAGAGCATCCGCCCCTGTGACCAGACATACTTGTCCTGGGCTATGAGCGAGTCGCCCTTGTTTGACCAACAGGTATAGACTCCACCATAGGTTTCGTCAAAGCTTTTCGCCCAGAAAGGAAGGACCTGTTCCAACACCTCGGTGGTGTGGAACAGCATCTCCTTCTCTCTGAAAGTTGTATCAAAGCACCCGTGTGCGCTGGTGCCAGCTTCTACTTTGCTCATCCCATCTTAAAACTGGACATGATGGACTGTCCCTGTTTCCTATTCATAAGATATACAATGACAAACACTACTACCAGAAGGATGACCGATAAGGCGCTAGCCTCCCCGAGCTTTCCATCGGCAACAGCCCCATATATCTGGATCGGCACTGTACGCGTCTTTGAGCTGTAAAGCAGGATGGTGGTGCTCAGCTCCTGCAGCAGGGTCGTCAGGGTAAGGATAGAACCGCTGATGATCGCGGGCATGATCAGGGGGACACTTACCTTGCGGAATGTGTAGAACCAGTTGGCCCCTGCTATGGTCGAGGCCTCCTCAAGGGAGGGGTTGAGCTGGGAAAGGCTCGCAGCTACGGACCTGTACACATAAGGAGTCCTTCGCACCATGTACGCAATGATAATGATGGTAAAGGTTCCAGTCAATTTCAGGACACTGCTGCCGCTGAAAGCCGAAAGGAGCGCTACCGAGACAACAGTGCCGGGCAAGATGAAAGGAGCCATGATAGCGAGGTCCAGCAAAGCGGCCCCCTTGGGCTTTTTCCTCTCAGTAATGTAGGCGATTATGCTTCCCAATATGGCAGCCAACACGGTAGCCAGAATAGAGAGGAAGAAGGTGTTGATCATCTCACTGCTTGAATAGCGAGGTATCCGGAGGTAGTGAGCCAACGTAAACCCTTCCGGGAAAAGTCCGACCCATTTCTCAAAGAACGACATGATGATGATCGTAAACTGGGGCAGCAGTGAAAGGATAAGGATAAACAGGCTGAATACGATTGCAACTATCCGGATACCCTTGCCTTCATGCAACTTGATCTCCGAGTGGGTCGCACTGATAGTCTCATACTCATGCTTGTTGATGACCCTTTTCTGCAGCCATAGGACGAATGCTGTGATCACTACGTTTACGACTGCAATGGATGCGGCGCCGTTCAGGTCCCAGAATCCATTGACCCTAAAGTAGATGAGGGTGGGCAGCACATACTTCTCCCCTCCGATGATCGCAGCGATACCGAAGTTACCGATTGAACGGACAAACACCAGCAAGGCTCCGGCTCCAAGGCTGGGCAGGATCAGGGGGAAGGTTATTGTGCGGAAGATATACCACTTGTCGGCTCCCATCAGCATCCCAGCCTCTTCCAAGAGGGAGTTGCTGGAAGCGAAGGCCCCGTATGCGAGCTGAAATACAAAAGGATAGTATGTCAGAGTCATACAGAGGATCATACCGAACATCCCGTAGATCGGAGGGACCTCCAATCCGAGAGGAGAGAGGAACAGGTTGAGGAAGTGACGGAGCACCCCCTGTCTTCCCAGAAGGATGACCCAGGTGAAGGCTCCGACAAAGGAAGGCATGATGATGGGAAGAATCCCCAGGGAGAGGATCAGACTCTTCCCAGGCATCTTCACTCTCGCCACAAAATACCCCATGGGGACACCGATGGCAATGCACAGCAGTGTCACCGAGATACTCACAATAAACGAGTTTGCCAAAGCTTTCTGGTACATGGAGCTTTCAAAGAACTTTGTAAAACCCTTGAGGGAGAAGCTACCGAGGACCATTTTATTCCCAGCAGGCATGAAAGCCCTCATGAGAGTGGTTACCATCGGATATACCAGGAAGATTGCCATAAAGGTCAGGGGAATGGCAAATACCAAGTAGGGAGTTATATCTTTCTGGAGTTTTTTCTTAATACCACCACCCAGACTGGATTCTCCTGTATTCATTAGATTTTTATCGTTTTTTTTCATTAGTTACGTTCCTCCGGGAGAAACATGAAGGGCATCCCCTCTTTCAAGGAAACATAGACTTTATCCTGTTCAGAAACACCGGCTATCAGGGCGGGCATATCGATTTCCATCGAAGTTTCACTAATCTTGTCATCCAGCAGGACCTCATAGCGTACGACCTGGCCAAGATGCTGAATGATCAGGACTTTTCCTTCTATGGCGCCTTTACGGATCTCCTTGCTGATTTCCATCTGCTCAGGACGTGCTCCGATGAGCACAGCATCCCCCAAGGAAAGTTTCGCATCGGGATCAATGCGCACCTTCTCAGGCTTCACATCTACAACTGTTCCGATCGTGTCAATGCGACCCTGGTTCTTGCCAGTAAGCGTAGCGTTGAAAAAGTTCATCTTTCCGATGAAGTTGGAGACAAAAGCACTGTCAGGATTGGTATACAGTTCATCACTTGTTCCGATCTGCTCGACCACACCCCTACGCAACACTGCAAGGCGGTCACCGATGGCCATGGCCTCTTCCTGGTCGTGAGTGACGAAGATAGTGGTGATATTGGTTGCTTTCTGGATACGGCGGATCTCAGCTCTCATGTACCTGCGCAGCTTTGCATCAAGGTTGGCCAAAGGCTCATCGAGGAGCAGGAGATCAGGATCATACACGAGGGCACGTGCTATGGCGACACGCTGTTGCTGACCACCGGAAAGACCGGTCGGAGAGGGGTTTCTTTTCAATTCCTCGGTAAGGCCGACCAGCTCCATCACCTCGGTAACCTTTCTTACCACCTCTTGTTCAGGAGTCTTGCGAATGCGAAGACCATACGCTACGTTCTCAAAAATATTCATATGTGGATACAGAGCAAAGCTTTGGAAGACCATGCCGATATTCCTTCTGAATGGAGGGATGGTGGTCATGTCCTTATCTCCATACAGGATTTTGCCGCTGGTGATGGACTCCAGGCCAGCAGTACTGCGCAGCAGTGTCGTCTTCCCACAGCCAGATGGGCCCAGGAGACAGAAAAGCTCTCCGGGATGGATGGTAAAAGATACCTCGTTGAGTGCATGCACCGGGTTCTTTTCTTTTTCACCAAATATTTTGTTTACTTGCTTATATGTTAGGTTCAAGCTCATGTATCTACTCCTTAGAAATAACAATGGCCTGTTTTCCCCATACATAGTTTTGGAAAAACAGGCCCGATCTACTACATCATGTCAGAAAACTTGGTGATCAGTGCTTCCTTGATTTCCTTTGCTTCGGAATCATCATAGGGGAAGAGTTTGATTTCAGTGAGGGGTGGCAGGTTCTTGGGACCTGGCAGCTCGGTTGATACAACTCTTCTGTTTCTGGTGGTGCGAATGATCTCATACCCTTCCTTGGAAGTGATGAAATCCATAAACTTCTTGGCAACAGTCGGGTGTGGGCCATTTGCAATTATTGCAGTGGCGTCAAACCTTGCTCCGGTACCTTCAGAAGGATACACGAAAGTTACAGGGGAACCTTCACCGATATATTTTCCAATATTCGATTCACCGGTAACAGTGATGGCATACTCACCACGGGCTACAGATTCAGGGCCGGCGGTTGAGCTGGCGGTGAATACAGCTGACTTTGCAAGCTTGGCGAGGAAATCATCACCATACAGCTTGCTGATCATGTAGATCTGTGCATATGCAGAACCTGAAAGAGCAGGGTTGGCCAATATGACCTCGTTCTTATAACGGGGTTCGATAAGATCGGCCCAGCTCTTGGGATACTCCTCAGGCTTGAGCAGGTTGGTGTTTACCATGATGGCCTGCAAAGGCATCGAGGAACCGTAGTAACGGGGAACATCTGCGCTGTCTCTTACAGAAACATCGATCTTATCATGGTTGACGCTCTTGTAAGGGGCAAGCATGTCATAGGTGAGTTCCATGTTCTCCTTGGCCACCATAAGCAGGATGTCACCATCAGGCTTTGGCTGCTCGGAGTAGAGCCTGTTTACCAACTCGGTAGAACCGGCGCGAATGATGCTTACAGAGACCTCAGGGTGAAGCTCAGTGAATCTTTTTTCAAGAGCCTCTGCCTCATCTTCAGATGCACCGCTCCAAATTGTCAGCTTTGTGACGTCTTCAGCCTTCTCCTGTGCACCTTGAGCAAACAAAGGTGTTACCAGAAAAAGGGCTACCAGTAAAATAAGTAACGTTTTTTTCATTTTTCCTCCCGTTTAATTATGGTTCAGAACAGGAAAGGCCCGTTCTGAAGACCATTGTCTCTAATGATACCCCATATTTTTCATAACGCAAGGAAAACTTTCTTCTTTTTGTTTCTTTTTTTTGTTTGTTCTTTTCTTGTTTTGTCTTTTTTGATAAAACTCCCTCAAAATTGCCTTTTAGACGATAACTCGCAAATACGAACGATCATCAAAAGAAACATTTCCTTCTGCCAGCCCCTTAGTTGAGCGGTTTTCCCTAAAGCAGAGGGGGTCTTCCCTGAGCAACGATGCGAGGCTCTCCTCGGAGGCTTTCAAGCTTGCCTTGAGGCGCGGATACCCGTCACTGCCAAGAACAACCTCCCTAGGACCGTCACCGAGCTTCACTACCTGCACCGCATCATAGTTTTCAAAGAAACCATCCAATACGAAGTAGGAGAATGAGGTCTTTACGGCAGAGTTCTGGAATCGGCTCTGGAAAGCCATCTGTTCGGAGAGCCTTGTCTGGATCGATTCCATAAAGCGGGCTATTTCATCCTCACTTCGGCCCTTTTGCAATTCGGCCTCGATGTACATGGCCCTCAAGTTTTCCATCAACGTGTCGATAGGTTTATGCAACGTATATATCTGGGAATCTATGAGAGCCTGACAATCCCCGAGAATCCAGACCTCCCTCCTCGCCTTGCTCACTACTGCCATATACGCAGAACAACGCAATCCAGGATCCTGCTTCATCGTCTCAAGCAGATGGCGCTCTTCATACCACAAAGACAGAGCTTCGTTACAAGCAGAGAGCGCCTTTTGCATCGTAGTCTCAGAAGGGAGCGTCGCCAACACATCCAAAATCAGGTCTTTGGCAATGACGCCCGAACTTTTCCCCTCATGAAGCGCACCCTTGTGGCTGCTGCACCCGTCAATGACTGCGGCGAAATTGCCATTAAAAAATATGCCGTCCTCGCAGAGTGCCTGGTCTTTCCGCTTGCCAATAAGGTTTTTTTCGATCAATTTCATACAAACTTCCTTTATGCATCACTTCTTTCTTTTTTTGCCTGTTTGTTCACTTTATCATCTTTCTTGCACCATACAAGGAAGCAGTGATGCGTCAGATAGCACAGCACGCCCACCCGACTCCTGTGAGAAGGGATATGATGAATGGGGGGCTCTCCTGGTTTCTAGCGGTATGTATCCATGAGTCTGATGAGAAGCGCGGTGTTCTGCTGGGGATTTTCCACCGTTTCAAGGACCAGATTCGCTTTGCTTTGAACAAGAGTGGATACGACCTCTTCGTATGGGAACCCATGCTTGTCCAGTGAGTGGTGGTCATCAGCGAATATTCCCTCAGGCTTGCTGGAACTGTTCGAATGGAGGTGACAGTTTATCACCCGCCCCGTATCCAAAATCCGCTTGAGCCCCGCAAAGTAATCAAACCCATAGAGACAGCTTGAAATCCACAGGTGCCCGACATCAAGGCATAGGAAGATATCGGCATGCTCAGTGGTGAGCGCCACCATCTCCTCGGGAGTCTGGAAAAGATAGCCAACACGGGGGTTCAGGTTCTCAACAGCGAGACGTACCCCATACTTCTTCCCCAGCAAAGCCACTTTTTTCAGCTCCGCGGTCGCCTGCTTGGCGTGAGAACGGTAAACATCGCTAAGGGGGTACGACGGGAAGCAGATACTTCCCTCCTCCTTGAACACATACGCTTGGAATGAAGGGTCTGAGAGCAACATCTGGCGTTTCTTGTTATCCGAAGGGATGGCAAGGTCAGTAACATATCCGGGATGGAGCACCAATACGTCAGCCTGAAATCGATAAGCGGTCTTGAAACTCTCTTCTACAGCCTTATAACTGGTTTCAAGGACCTCCTTATCATGGCTTCCGAAATTTGGGAATATGGGTTCTAGGGGACAACACGCATGCACAGAGGCTACCCTGCCTGAAACAAGGGGTGCGACCTCATCAAGAAACTGCTTATCCATCTTATAGGAGAGTTCGACATGCATCTCAGGAAACGCAGACAGATATTGCCCTATGGCAAGCGCACTCTTAAACCCGACAAGGGAAATCACTCGTTTCTGCATTCACTCACTCTCTGTCACGATCACCGTCACACCGGCCTCTTCAATCTTCGATTGTACGTCGGCATGGATGGTATCGGTTATGAGCATGTCCACTGAGCCCCAATCACATACACGTGCAAGGGAGGTATGCTCCATCTTTGACGAGTCTACCAGCAGGCAAATCTTGTCAGCACTCTGAATCATAGACTTCTTGGTATCAGCTTCGATGAGATTGGAGCAGAATACCCCTTGGGCGACAGTGTATCCTGAAGCTCCCAAAAAAAACCAATCGGCATGGATCTGACGGTAGAAATCTTTGGAGATGTTCCCCATCAGCCCCATTGAAGGCCTCCTGAGAATTCCTCCGGCCATGATGAGGTCAATCTTTTCACAATGCATCAGCTCTTGCATGACCAGAAGGGAGCTGGTTGTCACAGTGATGGGAAAATCCTGAAGGAACTGGGACATGTGGACAGTGGTGCTTCCATTGTCAATGATGATGTTTTGTCCTTGCCGGACAAAGGAAGCGGCCTTTTTGGCTATCGCGGTCTTTTGCGGTGCAAACTCTTTGATGGTATTGGCGATATGGCGCCGCTGGTTCTGTTGTTCGGGCAATACGGCTCCTCCATATGTGCGTACAAGCAAGCCCCTATTCTCAAGCTCGTCAAGGTCGGTGCGGATGGTCACCTTGGATACTTCCAAATTCCTGGCAAGGTCTATGACCTGTACTGTCTGGTTTTGGAGTAAGATTTTCATTATTTCCTGTTTACGCGCTGCGGGATTCATATCTACTCCTTGGTTGTTGTACGGGCATATTACTATGAATTCCGACTTTTGTCATGGCTTATTTTGTCTTTTCACTGAAAAACACAATTTTATCTTGTCTTTTCTTTCCTTTCTTTACCTCTTTGCTCCCGTCTAGTATAAAGCTTGCAGTGTAGCGAAAGGGTATCAGGAAGAAAAAGGTTTGCCGCAATAAGGTGACTGGGGGTACCAAAGCCTTCGCAGGTGTGCAACAATCTGAGTTTAGGGAGCATATGTAACCTCAAGGAAAAGTATGGAAGCACATTCCGGGCCAAGTGCCCATATCCTCAACAATCTCAAGACCGATGTACAAGCAGGCCTCACATCACAGGAGGCTGCCCTCAGACTGGAAAGGGACGGGCCTAACAAGCTCGGGGAAAAAAAGAAGAAGAGCACCCTCCATCGCTTTTTCCTGCAGTTCAAGGACACCATGATCCTCATCCTCATCGCAGCGGCCCTCATCTCTTTTGGTCTGGCCATGTTTGAGGGATCGGGGTTTTTCGAACCGCTGCTTATCCTGCTCATAGTCACCTTGAATGCAATCCTGGGTGTTGCCCAGGAGAATAAGGCAGAGAAGGCCCTCGATGCGCTGAAAAATATCACTACTGTCCCGGCAAGGGTGATTCGGGACGCCAATGAAGAGGTCATCGAGGCCTGGGCGCTGGTCACCGGAGACATCATCATCCTGGAAGCAGGGGATATCCCTCCCTCCGATGCCAGGCTATTGAGCTCTGCAAACCTCTTGTGCGATGAGTCTGCCCTAACCGGCGAATCGCTGCCGGTACATAAGGATAGCGAAGCCACTGTAGCAGAGGATGCTCCCTTGGGAGACAGGTTCAACATGATCTACAGCGGCTGTCCCATCCTAGGGGGTACTGCCAAGGCGGTCGTCACTGCGACAGGAGCTGAGAGTGAGATAGGAAAGATAGCGAAACTCATGGATGACGAGGAGGAGCAGGTGACTCCCCTTCAGGTCAAGCTGGCCTCGCTTGGCAAAAAACTTGGCATTGCCGCAATCCTTGCCTGCGCTCTCATCTTCATCATTGGAATCCTGGACAACATGAGCATCCCTCAGATATTCCTCATTGCAATTTCCCTTGCAGTCTCAGCCATCCCTGAAGGGCTCCCTGCAATTGTGACGGTAATCCTGGCCATCGGCGTACAGCGCATGGTCAAAAGCAATGCGATCATACGCACCCTTCCCGCTGTGGAAACCCTGGGAAGCGCTTCGGTCATCTGCTCGGACAAGACAGGCACCCTCACCCAGAACCGGATGACAGTAACACGGGCCTACGTTGCAGAAAGCGATGAGCTTCAGCCTATAACAGAGAGCAACTCGGAAGCGATACGCACCCTCTTGAGCTACGCAACCCTCTGCAGCGATGCGACAGTGGATTTCTTTACCGATGACCCCACACTCATCGGAGACCCTACCGAAACGTCCTTGATCATAGCCGCAAAGAAAAACAACCTCGACCAGGGGGAGCTGAATCTGCTCTATCCCCGCTTGGATACCATCCCCTTTGATTCGGATCGTAAGATGATGAGCTCCATCAACCAGATCAATGGGGAAAAAGTAGCCATCGTCAAGGGGGCATTTGAAAGCATAGCGCCCCGTTGCACAACCATAGACCTCAAAAAAGCAGAAGCCGTGATGGAGAGTCTGGGAAGCCAGGCACTACGAGTCCTCGCCTTTGCATACAAAACCCTTCCGACCATCCCCCCTACACTCGATAGCGAATCCATTGAGAGCGATCTCATCTTTATGGGACTTGTCGGGATGATCGACCCTCCTCGGGAAGAGGCCAAAGAGGCTATCGGACTCTGCAAGAAAGCCGGTATCAAGGTGGTCATGATAACAGGCGACCATCTGGGAACAGCGACGGCCATTGCACGGCAGTTGGGCATCTACAACCCCGGCGACCTCGCCATCGACGGACAGACGCTCAATGAAATGGATGACAGGAGCCTTGCTGAGGCGGTGCACACCATCTCTGTCTATGCACGGGTCTCCCCTTCGGACAAGATCCGCATCGTCAAGGCGTGGCAAGCGCGGGGAGAGGTGGTAGCCATGACAGGGGACGGAGTCAATGACGCCCCTGCACTCAAGGCGGCCGACATAGGGTGTGCCATGGGAATAACAGGCACTGAAGTGGCAAAGGGCGCGGCGGACATGACCCTGACCGACGACAATTTTGCAACCATCGTCGAGGCGGTCAGACAAGGGAGGGGCATATATGCAAACCTTCGAAAAGTGGTGGGGTATCTCCTATCAACCAATATTGCAGAACTGTTTACCGTCTTGCTCGCGATGATACTGTTCAGGCAGACCCCCCTGCTCTCGATGCAGCTGCTATGGATCAACCTCATAACAGACAGCCTCCCTGCCATCGCCTTGGGGATGGAACCCATCCAGGCGGATGTGATGGGACACAAGCCTAAAAGCAAGAGTGAGGGACTGTTTGCCAACGGCCTTACCCTTCAGATCATCGCACAAGGCACTTTGTTCGCAGCGCTGACTCTCGCTGCCTTCCTGATCGGCTGGAAACCTGATGGTGACATCGTAGTGGGGAGGACCATGGCATTTTCTACTTTGGCCTTGCTGCAACTGGTGCAAGCCTTCAACATGAGAAGCCAGCACTCCCTGCTTGCCACCGGGTTCTTTACCAACAAAGCGTTGAACAAGGCTGTGCTGGTATCTGCCCTACTCCTATCAGTCGTGCTCTTTATTCCGCCAATCGCCCATATATTTGCACTTACCCTCTTGTCGTTACCTCACTACGCCATAGTCCTGGGGCTATCGCTGGTCCCCCTTCCGGTCTTGGAACTGGCAAAAAAGATGGGGCTGATCAGGTATCTTGCCT
>DUPO01000172.1 GCA_012838275.1 Spirochaetales bacterium | reverse complement strand
TCACCCTCCTATTTATTGGGTGGAAAAACACTTCTTCATTCCCATATATGCTTTAAACAAGGCAAGAGGCAAAGTTTCTTCATGGTTTCAAACCTGTGTCACAACGTCTCTTTCATAAATAAAACTAGCTCGTATGAAAATCGTTACACATTTTACAGAACATGTCCATCTTTTATAGACGCAAAACGGGCGAAATATAATATATACGCCCGTTTCCTTACATTTGTATGGAGTAAAAAAGGAAGAATCCCTTAAAAGTATAGCGTTTTGATAGCCTTTAAGTTCTCCGTCCTATTTTCAGATTCTCCTGCATACATCGCTTTAATTCTTGCTTTGTAGAACTCTACAGTCTTATAGCGGACCAGTTTCATGGTGGAGTTTACCAGCCCATCAGCCTCACTAAAGGGCTTTTCCATGATGGCGAACCTTACCGGGATCCAGACATTGGGGATGGAAGTTGCAAACTTCTCATATGACCTAAGATTCTCTTCTATCGCATGCAGGGCAGACTCGGGATCCTTACAACCCTTCTCTGCCAGCAATTTGGCAACAACATCATCTTGCAGGGTAACCAGGGCTGTGGTGATAACCTCGTGGTCGTTGTACACCATAAGCTGGTTCAGGATCGGCAAGTTATTGATCATCACCTCTTCGACTTCCTCAGGACTGTATTTCTCACCATCTTTAGCGATAAGGAGTGCTTTGGCCCTTCCTGTCACCACCAGAAAGCCGTCTTCATCAAAATACCCAAGGTCCCCAGTCCAAAGCCAGCCGTCTCGAAGAGCTTCTGCTGATGCTGAGGGGTTCTTGAAATACCCCTTCATGACATTTTCACCCTTGATGACAATCTCTCCCTTCTGCCCTACCTTTGCCTCTTGCTCGTCATCGAGCATGATCTTGCAGGTTTCGGAAGCAGCGACCATGCCGCTGGTTCCAAACTTGTAGCGAATAGGGGAGTTGCTACTGATAATGGGGGCAGCCTCTGTCAGTCCATAGCCCTGAAAAACAGGGACACCGATTGCAGCAAAGAACTTCTGTTGCTTCGCTTCAAGAAGAGCCCCCCCGCCTACACAGTAGAGCATCTTCTTTCCAAAGATCGCACGCAACTTGGGAAACACCAGCTTGTCGGCAATGGTATAGGGAAGCCATGTCTTTATCTGCACCCATGTTCCGGGCCTACGAAAGCCATCCCCGTTACGCAGGATCGCCGCTTGCAGCCCACGATTGAAGATGCCTTCGATAAGAGCACCTTTCTGGTGGATACCCTGGGTCATCTTCTTCATGAAATTTCCCGTGATCGAAGGAACCGTCATGATGAAGGAAGGCTCCAATTCCACCAGATTCTTCGGGAAATTCCGGATAATGGAGGCATTGGCTCCACGGGAGTCAACAAAGTGCAGGGTTATTCCCCGCAACAACGCAGTGTAGATACCTACAGTATGGGCAAAGGAGTGGTCAACAGGAAGGACAACCAAAGTCTCCAGTTCAGCATCAGGCAGCTTGAACAGCTCAATGGCATCATGGCTATTGGTCCAATAGTTCAAATGGGTGAGCATGATCCCCTTGGGGTTACCTGTAGTACCGCTGGTATAACAGATGTTGATGGTATCATGCTCGCTTATCTTTTCTTCTGTCTTCCTGATGAGGTCGGGATCTTTCTTCAAGGCTTCTTCACCGGAGGCGAGCATACCGCCCCAAGTGACATAATCCTCCCCCTCCTTCCACTCGGATTCCTCTACAAGCTTCTTCAGCCTTTCATCCATCTCATCAAGATAGACCAACAGGACCTTATGATCGAAATAAGGAAGAGCCTTAACGGTATTTGCAAGGGTATTGCTACTTACAGCAATAGCATAGGATTCACTATGGTTGATCCGAAACGCAATCTCTTCCGGAGTGAGTTTGATGGAAAGGGGGACGCTTATACCCCTTGCTTTGATGATTCCAAGTTCACAGGTTACCCAGGAGCTCTTTCCTTCACTGAGGATGCCGACACTTTGTTCGGCCTTGAAGCCGACAGACAACAGATATGCAGCGACAGAGTCAGACAAAACATCGGTCTGTTCAAAAGAACTGGGAATCCATCCCTCATCCATCCTGGTATTAGTATAGGCTCGGTTGCCGTATTTGGCTGCTGCGTTATGCAACATGGTAACAATAGTTCTTTGCATGATGATTCTCTCCACTGCAAGGTCTGGGTATATATAGAAAACTTTCCCATACATTTATACTTGAAATGTCAGGAAAACACAACAAAAGAATGCGCGCAAATCATCATCTTGCCACTTTGTTTTCAAAAGTCGCCAAATACTATCTATTGCATAGTGTGCCAGAATACAGGGATCACTCCCTTGTCAGTACAAATACCTGCCCCCTGAGCCATGAGAAGGCTCCAGGGCAAATTCATAGGTAAGACCGTCAAATATTTTTGTGCAGCGTCCCACTACAGACCCATCATCCAGGACACACATCCCTCTGCACCACAGGTGGGCCGACAAGGGGTCGAGTTGAAGATATTTGGCGACTTCCTCATTGGGGATGATGGCTCCCACCTTGCCCTTGGCAAAGGAACATCGCTGCCCATAGTGGTTGCTCAAGATCTCAAAAATGGACTCGTCGCTATATTCCTGCATCAGAAGCAGCGGTTCGGCAAACCTGTCGGACAAGTAGTAGTCACTCAAGACCGTAGCTTTATCACCTACCAGATGAAGGGACTTCACATGCCAGATATGGGTGCTTGCGTTCGGGTCATCCTCACCCATCTGCTCCCTATCAACAGCGGTAGAGAAAAGCTTCTCCTTGAGCAGTATCTTGTATCTTCCCTTGATCATCTTATCCTTATCTGTACATTGAGAGTAAGTCAGGTCGACGACTTCCCTATTGAAAAGCACAAAGGAACCACGCCCCCTTGTCCGGGTGATGTACCCATAGGCAACAAGCCGCTCCAGAGCCCTTCGTATGGTAACTCGGGAAACACCATACAGTTCGCAGAGCTCCATCTCTGTCGGCATCTTGAATCCTTCGCCCCACTCACCAGAGATGATTTTCATCTGCAATTTCGAAAGTATGGTCTTAAATTTTATTGCCACAGACATCCTCCGTCGGTGCACGATATAGGAGT
>DUPO01000171.1 GCA_012838275.1 Spirochaetales bacterium | reverse complement strand
CCTATGCAAAGGAGTACATGCGCATCATCTTCATGGGGTCGACATTCCAGATGATGAGCATGGGCATGAATAACTTCATCCGAGCTGATGGCAATCCCAAGATTGCCATGATGTCGATGTTCCTGGGGGCGGGTATCAATATAGTGCTGGACCCTATCTTCATCTTTGTCCTGGACATGGGCATGGCAGGAGCCGCCTTGGCAACCGTCATCAGCCAAATCTCCGCTTCCATATGGATAATAAGCTACTTTTATGGCAAGCGAAGCCGAAACAAGCTGAGACGAGCGAACATGCGGCTCAAAAAGACTTTGGTCCTCACCATCTTCAGTTTGGGTGTGCCACCCTTCGCCCTACAGCTTGCCAACAGCATGTTGAATATAATCCTGAACAAAAGCCTCATCTCCTACGGAGGGGACTTGGCCATCTCGGCTATGGGTATCGTCAACAGCTTGCAAACCCTACTTATCATGCCGGTCATCGGCATCAACCAAGGGGTCCTGCCCATCATCAGTTTCAACTATGGGGCAAGACAATTCGACAGGGTCAAGGAAGCCGCCAAACTCGGCATCCTTGCCGCAACTGCCTTGGTGATGGTCGGTTACCTCACCACCCGTTTCATCCCTACCCAAATGGTAGGTTTGTTCAATCATGAGCCCGACCTGCTCGAACTTGGAAGCTTTGCTCTCAAGCGATGGTTCCTCTTTACCCCTCTGATCGGTTTCCAGATTATCGGGGCAAACTTCTTCCAGGCAATAGGCAGGCCCCGCTCCGCCATGTTCCTCACTCTCTCAAGGCAGGTAATCTTCCTTATCCCTGCCATCCTGATATTCCCCTTGTTCTGGGGCTTGGAAGGGATTCTCTTCGCCGCCCCGTTTGCTGACTTGCTCTCCTCTACAGTGACGGCATTCTTCTTCTACTATGGAATGAAGAATCTGGAAAAAAATGCTAGGGACCTGTAAGATACTTACTACTGTATGACAAAAACAACAGCCAGCAAAATCACTTTGCTGGCTGCTGTTACCATTACAGTACGTTACACTCCGAGTCCCTACCCCCTGGCCCCATACAGGTCATCCATATCGACCTCCTTGATGGGAATGCCCAGAGCCTTCGCCACGCCCTTGCCATAGTCAGGATCGGCCAGATAGCAGTGACGGATATGCCGCTTCTTGACTAGGGTCGTTGTGCCATCCATGTTTCTGGCGGTATTTGCAAATAAGCGCTTTTTCTCGTCCTCGGCCATGATGTTGAAGAGCTTGCCGACCTGTTCGAAATAATGGTCGTCATCCTCACGGAAATCATAGTGGTCGGCAGGACCCTTGCCATCATAAGGTCCTTCAGCAAGATTGTTCTGGTCCCTCCACATCCCATAGGAGTTGGGATTGTAGTGAACAGCTTGGCTAAAGTTGCCATCGACACGCATCGATCCGTCACGATGGAAGTGGTTGGTCTCAACCTTGCTCCTATTGACCGGGATCTGGTAGTGATTGACACCCAGTCGGTAGCGTTGGGCATCACCATAGGCAAACAGGCGCCCTTGAAGCATTCGGTCAGGAGAGAAGCCGATCCCGGGAACCTTGTTCGCAGGGTTGAAGGCAGCCTGCTCCACATCACTGAAATAATTGTCAGGATTCCTGTTCAGCTCGAAAACCCCGACCTCATGCAGGGGATACTCATCATGGTACCAGACCTTCGTAAGGTCGAAGGGGTTGTGAGGGTGCTTGTCAGCCTGCTCTTCAGTCATGATCTGCACGTACATCCTCCATTTTGGGAATTCACCATTTTCAATGGCATTGAACAGATCCCTCTGGTTGGACTCACGGTCATGGGCGACAACCTCAGCTGCCTCGGCATCGGTGAGGAACTTGATACCCTGCTCAGTCTTACAGGTGAACTTCACCCAGAAACGTTCATTGTTTGCGTTGATGAAGGAGTAGGTATGCGAACCGTACCCGTTCATATGCCTGAAGGAAGCGGGTATCCCCCTATCCCCCATGGTGATGGTCACCTGGTGCAGGGCTTCAGGAAGCATTGACCAGAAATCCCAGTTGTTCTGGGGTGAACGCAAATTGGTCCGCGGATCACGCTTCACCGCATGGTTAAGGTCGGGGAACAGCATCGGGTCACGGAAGAAAAACACCGGTGTGTTGTTACCAACCAGGTCCCAGTTCCCCTCCTCGGTATAGAACTTCATGGCAAAGCCACGGATATCACGTTCGGCATCGGCAGCACCTCTCTCCCCGGCAACGGTGGAGAACCGGATAAACATCTCAGTCTCTTTTCCGACCTCTGAGAATATGGCGGCCTTAGTCCATTTGGTGATGTCCTTAGTCACTCTGAAAGTTCCAAAGGCACCGGAGCCCTTAGCATGCATACGTCTTTCAGGGATGACTTCCCGGTCGAAGTGACTCATCTTCTCCAGATACCAGACATCCTGCATCATCACACCACCACGAACTCCGGCAGTCTGGATATTTTCATTATGGGCTATAGGGCGGCCACTTATCGAGGTAAGTGGCTTCTTGGGCAGGGTATCACGACCATCACGGTCTTTCTTCTCTTTTTCGTTCTTATCAGCCATTGGATCCTCCTTGGATTCACTACATGTACCGTTCGATTTGCTCATACCAAAGTACTCACTCATACAGTTACTATGAAAGAAATG
>DUPO01000170.1 GCA_012838275.1 Spirochaetales bacterium | reverse complement strand
GAACCACTGATGGTGTAGCACATCGCGGTAATACAATCGCGTTTGGTGAATTTGGCTTGTTGGCTCTTGAGCCGAAGTGGATTACCAACCGTCAGATTGAAGCAGCCCGTGTTGCCATGACCCGTCACATTAAGCGTGGTGGTAAGGTATGGATCAGGATCTTCCCTGACATGCCCTATACCAAGAAACCCGCTGAAACCAGAATGGGTAAAGGTAAGGGTGCACCTGAGGGTTGGGTCGCCGTTGTCAAGACTGGTGCCGTCATGTTTGAAATGGGCGGTGTTGAGGAAGAGCTGGCACGTGAAGCTCTTGCACTAGCAGCTGCAAAGCTCCCGATTAAGACGAAATTCGTAGTAAGAAGGGAAGTGGAGTAAGATTATGAAAAATTCATATAAAGATTTGACCCTAGACGAACTGGTTGCCAAAAAGGAAGCTCTTCACAAAGAGCACCTCAACCTTCGCATGGGAAGAGTTCTCGGACATGTTGAAAATCCGCTTGCTGTTCGTACGATCAGGAGGAACATCGCTCGCGTGAATACCCTCATCCACGAATATGCCCTCGGAATTCGGAAAGCGGCAAATTAAGGGAGCGAGATTTAGATGGAAGCTAACAAGAAAAGTTTTACTGGACAGGTGGTCAGTGACAAGATGGAAAAGACCATTGTCGTCTCCATCCCCACAAGACGACTGCACCCTCTGTACAAAAAGTATGTGACCACCACTAAAAAGGTTAAGGCACATGATGAGAAAAACGAGGCCAATATCGGTGACACGGTTCGTGTTGTCGAGTGCCGTCACATCAGCAAAGACAAGTGCTGGCGTCTCGTTCAAATTGTCGAGCGTGCTCGGTAAACAGGAGACGTTATTATGGTACAGATGCAAAGTTATTTGAATGTAGCTGACAACAGTGGAGCCAAGAAGGTGCAATGCATCAAGGTTCTTGGCGGTACCCACCGTTATGTTGCTGGAATTGGTGATATCATTGTGGTTGCTGTAAAGCAGTCACTTCCTAATGGTGCAATCAAGAAAGGCGATGTCATGAAAGCTGTCATTGTCCGGACAAAGAAGGAATACCGCAGACCTGACGGTACCTATATCAGGTTCGATGATAACGCATGTGTTATTATCGATGCCAACAATAACCCGCGTGGTAAACGTATCTTCGGACCTGTAGCCCGAGAACTCAGAGAAGGCTACATGAAGATTGTTTCTCTCGCGCCGGAAGTGTTGTAGGAGTATGTGCACATGAAGCTTAAGAAGAACGACACCGTAAAGATTCTTGCTGGAAAAGACAAAGGTAAGACTGGCAAGATCGTAAAGGTAAACCGAGAAACAGAAAGGGTTGTCGTCCAGGGTGCAAACATGGTCAAAAAAACCATGAAGAAGAAGAATCCACAGGATAAGGGGGGCATCATGGAAATTGAGGCTCCAATCCACGTATCCAATTTGGCATTCGTCACCTCAAAAGGTGTTGCAACCAGGATCGGCTACAAGTTCGATGAGAACGGTACTAAAGTCCGTTTTGCTAAAAAAACTGGGGAAGTGATCTGATGGATAAGTTCATACCTAATTTTAAGACCAAGTATCGTGAGACTATAGCCCCTGAACTTTTTAAAGAACTCGGCTACACCTCTCCAATGCAGGTTCCTACCCTGGAAAAGATTGTCGTCAGTGTGGGTGTCGGAGAAGCCATTCTTAATAAGAAGCTTCTTGATTCTGCCGTTAAGGAACTAGAGTTGATCACTGGTCAGCATGTTCTGAAGACCAAGGCCAGAAAGTCCATCGCTAACTTCAAGGTCCGTGAAGGACAGGAAATTGGCGCTATGGTCACTCTTCGTGGTGATAATATGTGGATCTTCATGGAAAGACTGGTAAGCATTGCTCTTCCCCGAGTCAAGGACTTCAGAGGCGTTAAACCTAATGCTTTTGACGGTCATGGAAACTATTCGCTTGGTATTACCGAGCAGATTATTTTCCCTGAAATTGACTTTGATAAGATTGAGCGTGTCAGCGGCTTGAACATCGCCATTGTTACGACCGCGAAGACCGATGAAGAAGGCTTTGCCCTGCTTAAGAAGCTTGGCATGCCCTTCAGCAAATAAGGGGTAGAGACAGATGGCTAAAAAATCAATGATCGTAAAGGCAAATAGAGAGCCTAAGTTCAGTACCCGGAAAGTCAATCGCTGCAGAGTTTGTGGTAGACCCCGTGGCTATATGCGCCAGTTCGAGATGTGCAGGATCTGCTTCCGCAAATTGGCAAGTGAAGGCCAGATTCCTGGTGTTACCAAATCTAGTTGGTAGGAGAGAAAAATGGCTGTAAGTGATCCAGTAGCTGATATGCTGACCAAAATCAGAAATGCTAGTTTGGCAAAGCATGAAAAAGTAGATATTTCCACTTCAAAATTGAAGCTTCAGATTGTGAAGATTCTCAAAAATGAAGGGTACGTCAAGAACTTTAAGAAAGTAACAAAAGATGGAGTTTCCTTCATCCGAATCTTCCTTAAGTATGACGATAATCAGAGTCCTGTCCTGCATGGGATTAGTCGCGTGTCCACACCAGGACGCCGGGTTTATACCGGTTACCGTGACATGCCCCGTGTTTATAACGGACATGGCGTCGTAGTAGTCTCCACTTCTAGTGGTATTATCACAGGAAAGAAGGCTACAGAGAATAAGGTCGGTGGCGAACTGATCTGCACGATATGGTAAGGTGGTAGAAAATGGCTAGAATTGGAAAATTGCCTATCGTAATACCTGCAGGGGTTAAAGTTGCCGTTGCCGATGGGGTGGTCTCAGTTGAAGGCCCTAAGGGCAAACTCAGTTGTGCCTATAAGCCCCAAGTGACGATTGATAATAAAGGCTCGGAAATATTAATTACCCCGGTGGATTCCTCCAAGGTTGCTAATAGTTATCAGGGTCTGTATCGTCAGTTAGTCAACAATATGATGATAGGTGTTTCGAAGGGATACTCCAAGACTCTTATTATCAACGGTGTTGGCTTTCGTGCCGAACTGAAGGGTAATGTGATGACCTTGAACTTAGGGTTCTCAACTCTGGTTGAAGTAGTAATCCCTGAGGGAATCACTGCTACTCTTGATGGTCCCTTGAAGATTGTCATCAGTGGTATCGACAAGCAGCTTGTAGGTCAGACCTGCGCTGAAATCCGTTCCCTGCGTGCTCCTGAGCCGTATAAGGGTAAGGGAATTCGCTACGATGATGAAGTTATCCGTCGTAAGGCCGGTAAGTCCGCTGCTGCAAAGAAATAGTGGGTAGGTAATAGAGATGAATAGAGTTATCGATAAAAGAAGAAAGCTTGCTCGCCGTAAGCACCATATTCGTAAAAGAATCTCCGGTACTGCTAGCAGACCGAGAATGAGTGTGTTTCGCAGCAATTCCCACATGTATGTCCAGGTCATTGACGATGTAACAGGTACCACTCTGATTGCAGCAAGTACCGTTGAAGCTGAATTGAAAGACTTGAAAAACAGTGTTGAGGATGCGGCTAAGCTGGGAGAGACCATTGGTAAGAGGATGCTTGAGAAGGATATTGACACTTGTGTATTCGATCGTAATGGCTATCTTTTCCACGGTATCGTCAAGGGCATCGCAGATGGCGCCCGCAAAGCCGGCGTAAGGTTCTAGGGGGAAACTGTGGATAGATCTAGAGTAAGAAACAAAGACAAGGACGACGGATATGTCGAAAAGCTGATCAAGCTAAACCGTGTTGCCAAAGTTGTTAAGGGTGGTAGAAGGTTCTCCTTTTCAGCCCTGGTAGTTGTTGGCGATCAGAATGGCAAGATTGGTTATGGTTTTGGCAAGGCAAATGATGTCACTGAATCGATCCGAAAGGCAGTCGATCGGGCCAAGGCAAATATGATTGTTGTTCCTATGAAGAAGACCTCAATTCCTCATGAAATTGTTGGAAAGTTTAAGAGTGCTAGTGTCCTTTTACGCCCTGCAGTCCCAGGTACCGGTGTTATTGCCGGCGGTGCTGTACGTGCTATCTGTGATGCTTGTGGCATTCATGACATCTTGAGCAAGTCTCTCGGTTCTAAGAACTCAATTAACACCGTTAAGGCTACTTTTGATGGACTCGAGCATCTTTTTGATGCGAAGAGCATAGCAAAGAACAGGGGTAAATCCCTGAGCGAGATGTGGGGTTAAGACGATGGCTGCAGTAAAGAAAATCAAAATTACCCTGGTTAGAGGTCTTGCCCGCACCCTTCCTGCACAGCGTAGAACTGTGAAGGCTCTTGGGCTCGGTCGGATTTCCAGCTCGGTTGTACATGAAGCCAATCCTTCTACGCTTGGGATGGTTCGTGTCGTATCACACCTTGTGAAAGTCGAGGAGATGTAATATGGGTCAGATTAAAGCACCAGTTGGTGCTACTACCAGAAAGACTATCGTAGGTCGCGGAGCCTCTTCAAAGGGCCGCTCCTGTGGTAGAGGTCACGACGGACAGAAGTCCCGCTCCGGCGGTGGTGTTCGTCTTGGTTTTGAAGGTGGGCAGATGCCTTTGTATCGCCGAACGGCGCGCAGAGGCTTCAATAATAGTAAGTTCACGCAGGAGTATGCAGTAGTATCCCTCGATGTTCTTTCCGCCAACTTCGAAGATGGTGATGTGATTACCCTTGATGTCCTAAAGGACGCGGGCGTGGTAAAAGGTCACAGGGTCCAGGCTAAAGTTCTGGGCAATGGTGAGATTACCAAGAAAGTGATCATTGATGGATTGAAGGTTTCCGCAAGCGCAATCGAAAAGATTACTGCTGCGGGTGGCGAAATTAGATAACAAAGAAGGGCTCTATGGCAAACTCCTTAGTTGAGATGTATAGAATTAAGGATCTTCGGAAGAAGATTTTCATAACCTTGGGCCTGCTGATCGTCAGCAGGGTCGGGGCAGTGATTCCTATTCCTGGAATTGATCCTCAAGTTCTGAAACTGTATTTTCTTTCACAGAGTAATAGTTCCAACATCGGACTCACAGAGTATTTGAACTTTTTCTCCGGCGGCGCTTTTTCCAACTTCTCCTTGTTTATGCTTGGTGTCATGCCATATATCAGTACGCAGATTATCCTGCAATTGCTGATGTTGGTGATGCCTTCATTGAAGAAGCTGGCTCAAGATCCGTCAGGCCATAAGAAGATCCAGCAGTATACCAGATATGGAACAATCGTCGTGTGTCTTGTTCAGTCATACGTGATTACCATTTATGCAAACTCCATCCCTGGGGTTATGACCATTGGTAAGGTTCCCTTTACATTGTTGGCTATGCTGACGGTTACTGCAGGTTCCATGCTTTTGATTTGGCTCGGTAATAAGATCACTCTGTGGGGTATCGGAAACGGTATCAGCTTGCTGATCTTCGCCGGTATTGTGGCTAGATTCCCCGAGGCTATGTCAACCTTGTTCAAGAGTATCGGAGCAGGTATCTTGAATCCGATTGTCGTCCTTGTGGTTTTTGTAATGTTTTTGTTAGTCGTAGCGCTTGTCGTCTATGAAGAGCAGGGAGTAAGAAAGATTCCCGTGAACTATGCCAAACGAGTGGTAGGCCGGAAGATGTATGGTGCCCAAAGTACCTATATCCCTTTCAAGGTTAACCCCTCAGGTGTTATTCCAGTAATCTTCGCTTCAGCACTGCTTTCATTCCCCTTGCAGATTGCGACAACGTTAGGACCAGAGGTAAGGTGGCTTGCTGCCTTCTCTAATTGGCTTAATCCACAGGGTGCCCCCTATCTGATTATCTACACCCTGTTGATCATAGCGTTTGCCTTCTTCTATACGCAGGTGTCTTTGAACCCGGTTGAGATGGCCAAGCAGATTCGTGAGAATGGAGGATCAGTACCTGGTGTGAGGTCTGAGAAGTTGGAGGAGTACCTGACAAAGATACTCAACCGAATTATCCTTCCTGGAGCTGTTTTCTTGGCTTTCATTGCCTTGATCCCCACGCTGGTACAGAAGTTCTTCAACTTCCCTTCGTCGGTCGCAATGTTGTTCGGTGGAACGTCCCTCCTCATTCTGGTGGGTGTCGAGCTGGATACAATGAGACAGATTGAAAGTGTGATGAAAATGCACCACTATGATGGGTTCAGTGTGGGTAGCAAGAAGTCAAAACATATTTAGGCTTAGGAGCTAGAACATGAAAGTAAGAGCAAGTGTCAAACCGATTTGTGACAAGTGCAAAGTAGTCAGACGGAATGGGGTTGTCCGTATCATATGTGATAATCCCAAGCACAAGCAGAGACAGAGATAACAAGGTTCGGCGAAAGCCTTCCAACTCTATAAGAGAAATTCAGGAGGCCATTAATGGCGAGAATTGCAGGTGTAGATTTGCCGAACAAGGCAGTTAAGATAGCCTTGACCTATATTTACGGTATCGGCAGGGTATCAGCGGTTGATATTTGTGAAAAGACAAAGATCGATCCTGATGTAAGTATCAACACCCTTTCCGGTGAAGATCTTGCGGTATTGCGCAAGATGATTGAGGAAGAGTACAAGGTAGAGGGACGTCTGAGGACAGAAGTCGCTCTAAATATCAAGCGCCTTATGGATATTGGCTGCTATCGTGGCCTACGTCATCGTAAGGGTCTTCCCGTACGCGGACAGAGGACTAAGACCAATGCCCGTACTCGCAAGGGTAGAAAGAAGACCGTTGCGGCTAAGAAGAAATAAGGAGCAGGTAATAAATGGCTAAAACAAAACGTAAAGTTAAGAGAACGGTATATGAAGGAAATGTCTACATCCAGGCTACCTTCAACAATACCATTGTCACAGTTACCGACCTCAATGGTAATGCAGTATCCTGGGCCAGCGCAGGCGGGCTCGGATTCCGTGGTGCCAAGAAGTCCACTCCTTATGCAGCACAGACCACAGCTGAAAAGGCCGCTAAGGCCGCTATGGATTCTGGGCTTCAGGAAGTGAATGTATTTGTGAAGGGACCCGGAGTAGGGCGCGAGAGTGCCATTCGTACTTTGGGAGTGCTTGGATTGAAAGTCAGGTCTATCCGCGACGTCACCCCAATCCCCCACAATGGTTGCAGACCTCGCAAGAGCAGACGAGTCTGATGAGGAGCTAGAGAGCATGGCAAGATATACAGGACCTAAATGCAGATATTGTAGGGTCGAAAGGACTAAGTTGTTCCTAAAAGGTGAGCGTTGTCATTCTGGGAAATGTCCTATGAATGATCCTAAATCATCCGGTCTTCCGGGAAAGGACCCAAGGGCCCGTTCCAAGAAACCTACTAACTATGGTCTTCAGCTTCGCGAAAAGCAAAAGCTGAAAAGAACCTATTGTATGCTTGAGAAACAGTTCAAGCTAACCTTTGAAGAAGCTGTCAGAATCCCTGGCAAGACTGGTGAAAACCTCATTTCGTTGCTTGAGTGCAGACTCGACAACGTAGTGTATCGCTTGCACTTTGCAAGCAGTCGTAGTCAGGCCGCGCAGTTCGTCAACCATGGTCACATCCTGGTCAATGAAAAGCGTGTGGACATCCCTTCCTACCGTTTGAAGCCCGGCGACGTTGTCTCCGTAGGTTCACACGGACAGAAGATGCTTACGATTAAGGAAAATCTAAAGGAAAACACCAAGTCCGGAGTCTACCAGTGGTTGACGTTGGATGCGGATGCAATGAAGGGCACCTTTGTTGCGGTTCCTAGACGAAGTGAAGTCACCGAACTCGAAAAGATTAACGAGCAGCTGGTGGTCGAGTTGTATTCCAGATAAGGAGTAACCATGGCACGCAAAAACCTTCTGAAGGGCTTCAAGAAGCCCAAGGGGATTACCTTTGAACACAACGCAGTAGAACCGAATTATGGTCGATTTATTGCCTATCCTTTTGAGAGAGGCTTTGGTACCACAATCGGCAACACGCTGCGAAGGGTGCTTCTCTCATCAATCCAGGGGTATGCAGTCACTGCTGTGAAATTCACCAGCTTCAATGAAGATGGTGTGCCGCACATGATTTCCAGCGAATTCGAGCAACTTCCTGGTGTCCGTGAAGACATTTCGGATATCATCGCTGCTTTGAAGAAGCTGCAGATCAGCATGCCTGAGGACTCGGAGGGAACAAATCTTCTCATCGAGTGTAAGGGCCCTGGAGTAGTGACAGGCGCAAACTTCGAGCGTGACCAGGTTGAGATCACCAACAAGGATTTGGTCCTCTTTACGATGATGGATGATGCCAACATCGAAATGGAGGTTCAGATTGACCTTGGTAGGGGTTATGTCCCGTCTGAAATCAACGAGAAATATATTGAGGAGATCGGGACCATTCCCCTCGACTCAACTTTCTCACCTGTCACTCGCGTCAAATATTCAATTGAGCCAACCAGAGTCGGCTATCGTAGTGATTATGATAAACTGACACTGGAAATCTACACCGACGGAACTATAGTTCCTCAGAATGCCTTGGCAGAAGCAGCGAAGATTGCGAAGGATTACTTCCAGATCTTCATTAACTTCGACGAGACACTGATCAGCAGCAATGATGAGGTAGATGAAGAGGAAGAGAGAGTCCGTAAGATTCTTAACACCTCCGTTGAGGAATTGGAGCTGACCGTACGGTCCAGCAACTGCCTCAAGAATGCCAACATCAGGACTATCGGTGACCTGACCAAGAAAACTGAGGAAGAGATTGCAAAGACGAGAAACTTTGGTAAGAAGAGTCTCTCTGAAATCAAGGATAAGCTTAAGGAATGGAATCTCAGTCTTGGGATGACAGACTATAGCGTTTTGAAGACCGCAATCAGAGTCCCCGGGAACAAGGAAGAAGAGAATGAAGCATAGGATTGGATTCAATGCGCTGAACAAAACCTCCTCACACAGGAAAGCAATGAAGCGCAGTATGGTGACGTCACTGTTCAGATATGAAAGAATTGAGACCACCAAGTCAAAGGCTCTGGAAGTTCGCAGAATGGCTGAGAAAATGATCACTCGTGCAAAAACCGACAGCGTTGCAAATCGCCGTCGCATTGGCCGAGACATCAAAGATGAAGCTATCGCTGCTAAGCTCTTCTTAGAGATCGCTCCCATGTTTGCTGAGCGTAAGGGTGGGTATACCCGCATCCTGAAAACTGGCAATCGTCTTGGTGATGCAGCTGAAATGGTCATACTTGAGCTGGTTGAGAAAACCTCAAAGCCTAGCAAAAAGGATGAGAAAAAAGCTGACAAGAAGGCTGAAAAAGCAGCCCCCAAGAAAGCTGCAGCCACCACTAAGGCTAAGGCCGAAGTAGCTGAGGAAAAGGCTGAAAAGCCAGCTCCCAAGAAAGCAGCTCCTAAAAAAGCTGCAGCCACCACTAAGGCTAAAGCCGAAGTGACTGAGGAAAAGGCTGAAAAGCCGGCTCCTAAAAAAGCAGCTCCCAAGAAAGCAGCACCCAAAAAGGCTGCGACCAGCACAAAGGCGAAGGCCGAAGATGCTGAGAAGAGTGTAAAAGAGGACAAATAAGACTCGTTAGCGCACCTTCACCAATTTATCTGCCCGAAAGGGCTAAGCCGCTGTTGTCATGACGGCGGTTTTTTTGTGTTATATTGTATGAGTTTATCATGAAATATATGTCAAATTGCATATAAATCTATGCTCGCAGAGCAGATTTTATAGAGAACGAGCCTTGACAATTACTACATCCGTTCGTATGATTGTAACATTACAATAGGGGGTAGTATATGAATATTATACTAACTATCCTCCTTAGTTGTTTTATTGGTATCATCTTAGGTTGGCTAAGCCGTTGGCTGTATGCGAAATTTAAGCTTACCTCGGTCGAACAGAGAGCTGTAAGACTGAATCAGGAAGCAATAAAGGAAGCGGAAGCAAAAAGCAAAGAGCTTTTGCTTGAGACTCGTGATCAGTTGTTGAAAGAACAACAACAGCAGGAACGAGAGGCTAGAGAAAGGCGAATCGAAATGCAACGCTCGGAAAGACGACTCTTGCAAAAAGAGGAGAACATCGAGCATAAGCAAGCTGAATTGGATACTATCAGAAAGCAATTGGGAGAGCGGGAAGCTAGACTTGCCCAAATGGAACTTGAGGTTGTAGAAAAAGAAAGCAACCTGTTTACTGAAATTGAACGCATAGCAGGCATGAGCTCAGAAGAGGCTAAAAACACTATCATGGAGAGCATGTACAATGAAGCTCGACGTGATGGACAGGTGATGATCAACAAAATCGAACAGGAAGCACAGCTTTCTGCAGATAAGAAGGCTCGCGATATTGTGGTTACCTCAATTCAGCGCCTTGCTACTGAGGTCACCAGTGATGTCACTATCAGTTCTGTGAGTTTGCCCAGTGACGAGATGAAGGGAAGGATCATTGGCCGTGAAGGCCGTAATATCCGTACCCTTGAGACTCTCACAGGGGTGGATGTCATCATTGATGACACTCCGGAAGCTGTAGTGATTTCGTGTTTTGATCCCGTACGTAAAGAGATTGCCCGTGTATCGTTGGAGCGACTGGTCCAGGATGGAAGGATCCACCCAGCCAGAATTGAGGAAGTGGTCAACAAGGTCACCAAGGAGATCGGCAGGATTATCGCCGATGAAGGTGAGAAAGTCATCTTCGAACTTGGAGTGCATAATATGGGTCCTGAAACCATTCGTGCTCTTGGAAGACTCTATTTCCGTACCAGTTATGGACAGAACGTGCTCAATCACTCCAAGGAGGTCGCAATCCTTTCTGGAATGATCGCAAGTGAAGTCGGAGCGAACAGTGAGCTCGCAATGCGGGCCGGGCTGTTGCACGACATCGGTAAGGGAATCGAGACCGAGAGTGATGCTAACCATGCTGAACTCGGTGCTGAGATGGCAAAACGCCTTGGGGAAGATCCCCGTGTAGTCAATGCCATTCTTGCACATCACAACGACACCGAACCCACTACCATTGAGGCGGTCATCGTACAGATAGCTGACGCCATCAGTGCTGCACGTCCCGGTGCTCGTAGAGAGACTCTAGACAACTATATCAAGAGGCTTGAGTCGCTTGAGCATATTGCAGAGAGTTTTACCGGTGTGGATAAGGCTTTCGCCATCCAGGCAGGTCGCGAGCTCAGGATCCTGGTCAACAATGAGCAGGTTACTGATGAAGGGGCCAAAGATATTGCCAAGGGCATTGCCAGTCGTATTGAGGCTGAGCTTCGCTATCCTGGCAGGATCAAGGTGACTATCATCCGTGAGATGCGTGTCGTCGAATACGCTAGGTAGGTTGTAGGGTGTCTGATAAGAAAACACTTGTAGCCCTGCTGCTTGGGGATGTCTGCGGACAACCCGGATGCAGGGCGCTTTTTATGGGCCTTGGCTCTCTGGTCAAGGACTATCGTGCTGACATGGTCATCGTCAATGGCGAAAATGCTGCCAATGGCTTTGGCCTTTCGGCCTCTCTCATGGAACAATTTTTTTCCCTAGGTGTTGATGTCATCACCAGTGGGAATCATATCTGGCAACAGGATGACCTGCGTCCTCACCTCGATAGCGAGAAACGTCTTTTGCGTCCTGCAAACTATCCTCCCCAAGCCCCAGGGCATGGGTCGGTGGTGGTGGACATCAAGGGGACCAAGGTTGGCGTGATCAATTTGCAGGGGCGCATGCAGCTGCCTGCAATCGACTGCCCCTTTCGCGTTGGTATGGAACTTGTGCAGAAACTGCGTAAGCAGACACCGCTCATTCTTGTTGACTTTCATGCTGAAAATACCGAGGAGAAGGAGGCGCTCAGTCTCTACCTTGACGGACATGTCTCAGCCTTGGTAGGAACGCACACCCATGTACAGACCGCTGATGAGAAGATCCTTCCAAAGAAGAGCGGATACATCACCGACCTCGGCCTGTGTGGCCCTTCTGAAAGCGTCATCGGCTCAAAGGCTGAAATATCCATCGCAAGGCAACTTACCCAGATGCCGATGCGTAGCGAGATAGCTGATACTCCCCCGGTTTTGCAGGGTGTCTGTGTCACCATGGATGTCTCAAACGGGACTACCCTGAAAATAGAGAGATTCAGCAGGAGTTTTCTCATCTGATGAAACGGAAGAAGAGACCCTTGCTGCAGTTGCTTATGAGCCGATACGGCAAGGAATACACTAAAGACCAGCTTACGGCCTTTATCGCTTGCAAGAATGTCTATGCAAATGGGGAGCTCTCTACCGACAGCCGTCAGCTCTTCAGTGAGGAGTGTGTCCTCTCGCTCAGCTTTGAACAGTATGTCTCCCGAGGCGGCTATAAGCTTGAGCATGCCTTGGATTCATTTTCCCTCTCTGTTGAAGGGCTCATCATGCTGGATGCCGGTTCCTCTACAGGGGGCTTCACTGACTGTTTGCTGCAGCGTGGGGCTAAGCTTGTACACAGTGTTGATGTAGGATATAACCAGTTGGATTGGCGTCTGAGGACCGATAAGCGGGTCCTGGTGCATGAGAAGCAGAACATCATGACGCTTGAGCAGCTCGATCCTCCCTGCCAGGCAGCAGTGTGCGATCTCTCGTTCCGAACTATCGGGGATGCCGCTTCGCATATTCTTTCGCTAGTTGGGAATACTTGGTTGATAGCGCTCATCAAGCCTCAGTTTGAGGTACCCAAGGATCTGGAAGACTTCACAGGAGTGATCACCGACCTCGGGTTGCTTACGGAGGTAATGCACACCGTATACTCTTTCCTCTCAGAGGAGGGGGTGGGTATCCATGCCTTGGCGATGAGCCCGCTTACCGGACACAAGGGGAACAAGGAGTTCCTCGCCCTGCTCAAAAAGACAGAGGGCCTGGACAGTGATGCTTTCAAGTCACGCCTGCAAGAGTTGCTCGCTCTCCCTCAATGAGCAGGACAATGTCCTTGACCTGGGAGAATCCTGTTCCGGTTCTTTTCAACTGTTCATAAGCCGCTTGAACATCCTGGCTTTCCAGAAAATGACGGCTGACATCTATATAGAGTATTTTGTTGGAGAGGGTGATTCCTCTCAGCAGGGTCTTTGGGTTGATCGAAGAGACCGCCCCCTGCTTGAGGGCTTGGAGATCCGGCCCTTCAAGTAAGGTTTCAAATGTATCATGATAGGCGGAACCTCCCCGATTGACCTGTTGCTGACTGAACTCCCTGGCCGTTCCGTCTGAGATGAAAAACCATACTCTTGCCTGAGGTCCCCCCCTCTTGCTGGTGGGGGCAGAGGTTGAGGCAAGCAAGGAGATTACGCCACTCTCTTTGATGGAGTCCAAGACAACGGGAAGCCCGACGGCAAGTACTGCCGCTGTAAAGAGCACCCAGACCCCAAAGAGGATGAGCGAGCGTTTGGCTCCCCCTGTCCCATTTGGTATTCTCTGCTTTCTCTCATTGTCATCCATAAGGCCATTCTAGTAGAATTGGTGTTGGGTTTCCAGCTTTACATGAGAGGATAAAGTCCGTATAGTACATTACATATGAGGATATTTAAGGGCATTGCAGCTTCCGAGGGTCTCTCTAAAGGGAAAGCCCTATTACATGTACGCTCTACCATGGTCGCTGAAAAGCAACATATCATGGCGTGGGATGTAAAGGAAGAGAGGCATAAGTTTCGTACAGCTGTAGAACAAGCGAAAAAGGCCTTGGAGGAACACCAAGGTCCCGAGATATCTGCAGAACCTGCTGAGATTTTACAGACGCATCTGATGATGCTCAGCGATCCCGAATACCTTGCCCAGATTGATGAGTATATCTCGACAAACCTGGTATGCGCACAGTGGGCCGTTGAATCGGTAACCAACAGTATGGTAGCTCTGCTTGAGGACTCACCCGATGAGATGCTCAAGGAGAGGGGAGTCGATTTCAAGGATGTGTCGCTTCACCTTCTTGATGCCCTCAGCAACAGGAACAGACGTACGGTAAAGAATCTTACCGAAGATGTCATCCTTGTAGCCGACTCTCTTATGCCGTCGGAACTCTTTTCCATGGATAAGAAGCATATCATCGGGATTGCCTTGGATGGGGGAGGCCGGGCAAGCCATGTGGCCATTTTGGTACGTGCTTTCAACATCCCCTCGGTCATCGCTCTCGGAACCGCTTCTCAGAAAGTTCGCGATGGTGATGAGATCCTCCTTGATGGGAACTACGGTGAGATTGTCATCCGTCCTGATCTGACAGCGGTACAGAACCTGAACGAGCGTTATGCCCGCTGGATGGAACACGAACAGGAATTGAGGCAGATGATCGACCTGCCCACCATGACTAGTGACGGTCATGAGGTGCTGCTCAAGGCTAATATCCAGACAGTCTCTGAGGTCGATTCGGCCAAAGAGGTTGGTTCTTCAGGGGTCGGCCTCTTCCGATCGGAGTTCCTGTTCATGGATAGTGAAGGGGGCTCCACTGAAGAGGAGCAGTTTGAAGCTTACAGGCAGGTCGTTCAGGCGATGGCCCCGCTGCCGGTAACCATTCGTACCATTGATGTTGGTGGGGACAAGGTGGTCTCAGGGATGGGTATTGACGAGAAGAACCCCATTCTTGGCTGGAGAGCCGTAAGGTTCTGCCTCTCACGCAAGGATATCTTCTCTGTGCAACTCCGTGCACTGCTGCGAGCCAGTGTGTATGGAAAACTCAGGATCATGTTCCCCATGATAAGCGGTGTGGAAGAGTTGAACGCAGTGTTGCATCTTTTCGAACACGTTAAGGAAGAGTGCAGGATTGAAAATATTCCCTTCGACCCTGATATACAAGTCGGTACAATGATTGAAGTTCCTTCAGCTGCATTGTGTGCTGACATTCTCGCAAAAAAAGTGGATTTCTTCTCTATCGGAACCAATGACCTGATCCAGTACACCATTGCTGTCGATCGGGGCAATGAGAAGATAGCCCACCTGTTCCAGCCATTTCATCCGGGAGTGTTGCGCTCCCTGCGGATGATCGTGGAGAAAGCTCACCAGGCAAACATCCCGGTGAGTCTCTGCGGAGAGATGGCAAGTGATCCTCTCTGTTCCGTGCTGTTGGCCGGACTGGGGATGGATGAATTGAGTATGGGGTCCCAAAGCCTCCTGCAGGTTCGCAAGATTTTACGCTCTGTCTCATTTGAAGAGGCCAAGCAACTTGCCGACCATGTATTGGAGATGGACTCCTATCTTACGATAACCACCTATATAAGGGAGTGGATGCATGACCGATTCGATCATTTCACCACCATTTGAACTAGATACTGAACAGCCAAAAATGCCTGTAATTGCTATTATTGGAAGACCCAACGTGGGTAAATCGACACTCTTCAACCGCCTCATCGGCAAGAGGAGGGCCATTACTGACCCGACCCCTGGTGTCACCCGCGACACTATCCCCGAGCGTTGGCTCTTAGGCAACCACCCGGTGACCATCATTGACTCCGGTGGGGTCAAGATAGACCGCGAAGGTCTCGACGGGCTGGTTGCGGACAAGAGTCTCGCCCTGCTGGAAATCTCCGATGCCATCGTGTTTATGATGGATTGTACGGATGTGACAGCTGAAGACCGGGAACTCCTTGAGTTCCTCCGCCCTTTCACGGACAAGATTGTGCTGGTGGTCAACAAGATAGACACCCCTTCACGTGATGACCTCTTATGGGAGTATTATGAATACGGCTACCAGCGTGTGCTGGGGATTTCCGCCGCCCACGGTCATGGCATTGAGGAGTTGGAAGATACTCTGTTGGGCATGCTGAATCTTATAAGCCTTGATGAGGCTCCAGACGAGCTGGAGAGCGTCAAAGTCGCCATCCTGGGAAAACCCAATACGGGCAAGAGCACCCTCGCCAATCTGCTGGTAGGAGAGGATATCTCCATAGTCAGTGATATCGCCGGTACTACACGTGATGTGGTCATGGGTGCATTTTCCTATAAGGGCAGTGATTTTACCGTGCTTGATACCGCAGGTATTCGTAGAAAGAACAAAGTCGATGACGATGTCGAGTACTACTCAGTGAACAGGGCCATCAAGACCATCGATGAAGCTGATGTCGTCTTGCTGATGATCGATGCCATCGAGGGGCTTTCCGACCAGGACAAGAAGATCGCCCAGCTGATCGTACGCAGGGGCAAGGGCATCATTCTGGTGCTGAATAAGATTGACCTGCTACCCGGTATCGCCAATGAGCTTGAGGCAATCAAGGACAGGATGCGATTCCTCTTCCCTGTGCTCAGTTTTTCCCCAATCTCTGCCATCAGCGCTACACAGGGCAAGGATATCGGCAAGCTGCTGGACACCGTCTGGGCAGTATGGCGGCAGCTGAACAAACGAATAGACACCTCAACGTTGAATACTGCAATCAGGGAGTGGGGGGAGGCCTACCAGCCCCCTCGTGGCTCTTCGGGGCACTTCAAGGTCATGTATGGGACGCAGATCAGTGCAAACCCAATTCGGTTCCTGATGTTTGTGAATAGGATCAAGGACTTTCCCCAGTCCTACATACAGTACATGAAGAACTGTATCAGAAGGGACCTTGGTTTCACCCAGGTTCCCATAGAGATCAGCTTGCGTGAACGGAAAAGAAACGCATCCTTGCATGATAGGCCGACAAAAGTCGTCAAGCGGGACACTCCTGCCAAAGCCGCCCCTTCAGCCAAGCGTAGTGGAGGCAAGGCCGTCGCCAAGTCCAAGGGCACCAAGCCTGGGAACAAGGCTGCCTTGGGTAAAGAGGTAAGGAGGACTGCAAAGCAGTCACGGAACGCCAATACGAAGAAACGGGGCTAAGATGGGTTTTTTGCAGGAACACAACATTAAAGCCCTCTGTCTTGATATAGACGGTACTCTCTATCCTAAGCGTATGCTTAACCTGCGTATGATTCGTTCTGTCTTTCCCTCCCCTTTGTTGGGATTGCGTTTTAACGGAGTGCGCCAGAAGTATCGGGAAGTCCAGCAGGATGAGAGTACCGAGCCTGAAGACCGTCAGGGATTGCTCAATCGTCAGGCAAACCTTATGCTCCAGCGGTTTGGCAAGCCGGTTACCGAAGAGAGCACACTTCTCATGCGAAAGAGACTTGATGGGCAGTTCTATGATGCATGGCAACGTTCCTTCCTCTCCATAAAGCCGTATCCGCATATGCGGGAAGCCCTGGAAATGGCAAAGCGAGAAGGGATGCAAGTGGTTGTTTTCAGTGACTTCCCCGTAGCGAAGAAGCTGGAGACCCTGGGTATTGCGGATCTTGTTGATGTCGCCCTCAGTTCTGAGGACAGTGGCTACTTGAAGCCCAGTCCAAAGGCTTTCGCTTATCTCTTGGATCATGTGGATGCTGCTCCCGGTGAAGTGCTCTATGTGGGCGATAGCTATACGAAGGACTGTCAGGGAGCAAAGGGTGCGGGAATGCGTTCGGCTCTTATCACCTCCTCGAAGAAGGTGTATTCTGATGCTGATTTAGTAATCAGTTCTTGGAAGGAGTTCATTTCTCTGGTATTCTGAATTTTGGAGGTCTCCTATGGGTTTCGAGCTATTGTTGCCAGTTGTCCTCTTTATTCTGACACTGATCATCATTTTTCTCTTGCGTTCTGATGACAAGCGTAATCAGCGTGCGGACCTGATAAAGAAAAGAGCTCAAAATCTACTCAAGAATGTTGAGAACAGCCAGACTCAGTTTAAAGAGAGTGCCCAGAAAGTTGAGGAGCGCATCAGCAAGAAGATTGATGAGTCTCACCTGCTCATGAGTCATGTCGATTCCCAGCTTGCAGACTTGGAAGCCCGTAGCGATGACCTTACAGCGCTACAAAAGGTCCTGATTACCTACCAGGCCTCCCTGACACAGCTGGAGGGCGCTACTGCTCAGGTGGAGCAGCGTGTAGCGGTGATGAAGGCTGAAGTCGCCAAGCTTACCCGTGTCCAGGAGAGTCTGGATGACTTTGACCTGCGCTTTGAACAGTTCAAGGGGAATCTTGAGAAACAGATAACCGACGGTGAAGATGCCATGCAGAGCCAACAGCTCAAGTTCAAGGATCTGCAGAGCGCTTCCTTTTCCAAACTCCAGGAGTATGAGAGAGAAGTGCGACAAGCCGAACAGGATACCCTTGCCCAGATGGCGGTTCATGCTGAAACCCTCAAAACCCGTCAGGATGCTTCGCTCAACCTGGTCGCCGCCCAAGTCGACAAGCTGCGTCAGCTTAGGGAAGAGGGGGACCGGCAACTGCTCTTGCATGAAAAAGCGTTTCAGTCTGCCCAGAGGCAGGCCAATGAGCATCTGCAGGGTCAGCAGAGGGAGTTTGCCCAGCTCCAGGCGAGACACGCCGAACAACAAAAGAGCCATGAGGCAGAGTTGCGCTCCATCGAAGATGAAGCTCTGCATCATATAACCGAAGAGATGCAGGTATTTGTGCAGAAGTGCTATGGCGAGATGGCCCAGATATTCGAGATGACCCTCAAGAAAACGGATATCTCTTTCCAGAATATGATCAAGGTGGTCTCCCAATATCTCAAGGAGCTCTCGCTGCGTCTCGAGCAAGCCAGGGGCGTGGTGACGCTTCTGGACACCTCAAAGAGGACATCCTTGCTGGGATTCAAAGAGGAGCTCGATTCGCTGCTGGAGGGGACGCTCAAGGGTGAGCAGAATCTTCAGGAGATGCAGGACATGGAGGAAAAAGCTACTTCTGCCCTAGCTCTCCTGCATCAGGACGGACAACAGCTGCATGAGTCCCTCGACATCATGAAAAAAGAGAAGCTTGCCCTCCTCAAGAAGGCAGAGGCTCCCCCCGAATCAGTTGTCTTTGCAATGGCCCTTGTTGATGAGGCGTGCAAACCCCTTGGGAAAGTGCAGGAACTTCCTGCTGGAGAGGAAGCCCCCGTCGAGGAAGCTGAGACGGAGAAGGGTGAAGACAGGGACGCAGTCGACAAGGAAAAACAATCTCTTGCTGAAAAGCGTCATATTGAATACCTGTCTGAAAGCGAAGAAGAGATCCTTCTTGATGAAGATGAGGATGTCACGCTCTAAATATTGTTTTGTAGCACCGATCAAAGCCGATTTCCCACAGTAAAAATGCATTGCCGAACACAACCCTGCCCAAACCAGACGGATCAGGGTTTGTTTGTCCGTTCTGACTGCAGTGCATACCTGAGGAAGACTCTGTTTTAATCGGTATTTTATCCTTCAGGTATTGAAAATATCCCAAAAAAAACCACTTGACCCTTGCAATCCCTTATGAGTATGTTATTGAATGTCCAGGATGGGGATACTCGTTACGTTATACTAGATTAACAGGATTTGTCCGGCATAGAGCACGCTTGTTGCCTGGACTTACAAATATACGTATGCCCGCGTTTTAGCACGGCATAGGAAAAATTAAGGAATTGGTATGGAAAAGAAACAGGAAAAAAAACAGCCGAAGGTAGAAAAGAAGGCAGAAGAGGACGTTGCCCTGTCGGAGGTTGAGCAGAAAGAGCTGGAATTGGCCCTTCTTAAGGAACAGCTCGAAACTGCCCAGGCAGAGATTGCCGAACTGAAAGATCAGATGCTACGCAATCGTGCCGACCTTGAGAATACCCGTAAGCGCTTGATCCGAGACAAGGAAGAAGCTGTAAAATATGCTAATTCATCCCTAATTAAAGACCTGCTGGAACCGCTGGATGATTTTGACCGGGCTTTGGAAGCTGCCGAATCCACCGAGGACTATAAAAAGGTCCATGATGGTGTGGTAATGGTCAGTTCTCAGATCTTTGGGATTTTGGAACGGAACTGGGGTCTGGAGAGGATTGTGGCTCTGGGCAATGAGTTCGATCCCGATGAGCATGAGGCGTACATGGTGGTTCCTGATGACTCTCTGGAGCATGAAATGGTTCTTGAAGAGTTCTCCAATGGGTATAAACTGCATGGACGTGTGCTTCGCCCGACAAAAGTAAAAGTTGGGAAGCCAAACATTTGACGATTGGCTTTGGTATGAGTACTTTATCTGCATGGGCTATACCCATGATGATTATGAAATAAATTGGAGAGGAGAAATATACAATGGGAAGAATTATTGGAATTGACCTAGGCACGACTAACAGTTGTGTTGCGGTTATGGAAGGCAACGACGCAATGGTCATTGCCAACAGTGAAGGGCAGAGAACCACTCCTTCTGTTGTTGCATATACAGCAAAGGGTGATCGCTTGGTCGGCCAACCTGCAAAGAACCAGATGGTAACCAACGCAGAGAACACAGTGTATTCGATCAAGCGTTTTATGGGACGCAAAGCGAGTGAAATTCCCTCAGAATTGAGTAATGTCCCATATAAGATGGGTTCTGGGGCTGGTGGTGAAATCAAGCTTGATATCCGTGGCGAGAGTTACTCCCCCCAGGAAATTTCAGCAGCAATACTGCAGAAGATGAAGAAGACCGCTGAGGACTACCTCGGTGAGAGCGTAACAGAAGCTGTTGTTACCGTTCCAGCATATTTTAATGACGCACAGCGTCAGGCAACCAAGGATGCAGGTAAGATTGCAGGTTTGGATGTAAAGCGTATTGTTAACGAGCCTACCGCAGCAGCACTTGCCTATGGTATTGGCAAGGATGCGACCAAGGAAGAGAAAATAGCCGTGTATGACCTTGGGGGTGGAACTTTTGATATCTCCATCCTAGAGCTGGGTGACGGTGTTTTTGAAGTTAAGGCTACCAACGGTGATACCCACCTCGGTGGAGATGACTTTGACCAGAGAATCATCGACTGGATGACTTCCGAATTCAAGAATGCGAATGGCATAGACCTCACCAGTGACAAGATGGCTTTGCAGAGACTGCGTGAAGCGGCTGAGAAGGCAAAGGTAGAGCTCTCCAACTCAACCAGCACCGACATCAACCTGCCGTTTATCACTGCCGATGCATCCGGACCCAAGCACCTGGCCATGACACTTTCCAGATCCAAGTTCGAGCAGCTGGTTGCTGACCTGGTTGAGCGTTCCAAGCTCCCTGTCAAAAACGCACTGCGTGATGCCGGCCTTACTGCTGCCGATATTGATGAAGTTATCCTCGTCGGTGGCTCAACACGTATTCCAGCTGTACAGGCTGCCGTACGTGAGCTGTTCGGCAAGGAGCCCCATAAGGGTGTGAACCCTGATGAGGTCGTCGCCATGGGTGCTGCCATTCAGGGCGGAATCCTCGGTGGGGATGTCAAGGACGTCCTCTTGTTGGATGTGACCCCGCTCTCCCTTGGTATCGAGACCCTTGGTGGAGTAAATACCCGCCTGATCGAGCGCAATACCACCATTCCTACTCGTAAGAGCCAGATTTTCTCAACAGCTGCCGATGGACAGACTGCAGTTAGCATTCATGTCTTGCAGGGTGAGCGTGAGATGGCCTCACAGAACAGGACCTTGGGTAAGTTTGATCTTATCGGTATCCCTTCGGCTCCCCGTGGAGTCCCTCAGATCGAAGTGACCTTTGACATTGACGCCAATGGTATCGTTCACGTCTCAGCCAAGGACCTTGGCACAGGCAAGGAACAGAAGATCCGTATCGAAAGCTCCTCCGGCCTCAGTGAGTCTGAGATCGAGAAGATGGTACGGGAAGCTGAAACCCATGCTGAAGAGGACAAGAAGGAACGTGCCCGGATTGATGCGCGCAACGAGGCTGATAGCCTAGTCTACTCCACTGAGAAGTCTCTCAAGGAGTATGGTGATAAGATAAGTGCCGAAGACAAGGCCGCCATTGAGACTTCCGTTGCCGATCTGAAGGCATTGCTTGAGAACCAGAGCGCTTCTGCTGAAGAGCTCAAGGCTAAGAGCGAAGTTCTCCAGCAGGCCGCCTACAAGCTGGCAGAAGAGGTATACAAGAGTACTTCTGCACAGGAAGGCGGAGAGGGTGGCGGACCGGAAGGCCAGCCTACACCTGATGGGGATGAGCCCAAGAAGCATAGCGGTAACGATAATGTTGAAGATGCCGATTATGAAGTCGTAGACTAAGGTTTCGAAAACAGGTTACTATAGAAGAAAGGCTTTGCATCATGTCGGCTCCGGCCGACATGATGTTTGTAGGCCAAATTGTTCGAAGGAAGTCGCACCGTGGCGAAACGAGATTATTATGAAGTGCTTGGAGTCGCGAAGACAGCACAACTGGAAGAGATAAAAAAAGCATATCGCAAGCTCGCAATTGCCAATCACCCGGACAGAAATCCGGGGGATGCGGCAGCCGAGGAGCGTTTTAAAGAAGCTACCGAAGCCTATGATGTTCTTGCCGATGAAAAAAAGAGACAGATGTACGATCAGTTCGGGTTTGCCGGTCTTGATGGTGCCAATGGCGGAGGTCATGACTACTCTAACGTCTACCGAGATTTCAGTGATATATTCGGTGGTGGTTTTGGTGGTGGCGGTGGTGGATTTGAAGACATCTTCAGCTCGTTCTTTGGTGGTGGCGGTGGGCGCACCCAAGGTGGTCGTAGTGCTCAGAGAGGGCCGGAACCCGGTTCGTCTCTCCGTTATGATGTTGAGATTGATTTTAAGGATGCTGTGTTTGGCACCAAAGTGGAGGTAGCCTACTCCCATCAAGTTGCTTGCGAAGCTTGCAGCGGTTCGGGTTCCCAGGGCGGAACAGGAACCAAGGTTTGTCCGACCTGCAATGGTAGCGGACAAGTTAGGCGCAACAGCGGCTTCTTTGCCATAGCGAGTACCTGCCCCACCTGTAACGGTAATGGGCGTGTAATCGAGAACCCTTGCACCGAGTGTCATGGAAATGGACTCAAACGCAAACAGCAGAAGGTCAAGGTGACCATTCCTGCCGGGGTGGACAATGGAAGTCGTGTGGTGCTTAGAGGGATGGGTGATGCGGGAGCAAACGGTGGCCCCTCAGGCGATCTGTATGTCTATGTGAATGTAAAGCCGCACAAGTATTTTGTCAGACAGGACTATGACCTTTACTGTCAGGTTCCCATCTCAATCACCCAGGCATCCCTAGGGACTGATATTCAGGTACCGACCATAGACGGACAGTCCATCAAGGTTACGATTCCTTCTGGTGTCCAGTCAGGGAAGATGCTTAGGGTCCGCGGACGGGGAGTTACCAAACTCAACTCCACAGACAGGGGTGATATGTACTTGAAGTTGCTTGTGCAGGTTCCCAAACGGTTGAATTCAAAAGCAAAGAAAATCATGCAGGAGCTGTCAGATGCCCTTGGTGAGAATAACTCTCCAAATCCTGTTCCCTTTGAGGATTAAAAACATAGGCTACTTCAGCAATGAGGTAGCCTAAAATTTTGTAATGCAGTAAGCTTTGCCGACCAGGAGAATAGAATGGGAGAGAAGATATTTGGCTTTCATGCCATAGAAGAGAGCCTCAAACAAGCCGCATCAGGTTCAGTTTTGTACCTTTGTCGCGGAATGGGGGGCCATACAGAAGCTTTGGAACGTCAGGCACTGCTGACGGGAAAAGTGCTTATAAAGAAAATTGCCAAGGTTGAGATGGACCGTATGGTCGATCAGGCGGACCATCGTGGGGCTGTCTTGGAATTGGTCGATGCAAAAAAAGGGACATCGAAGATCCAGTACAGCACGGTTAAGGATTTTTGTGCCAAACTTAAGGACGACGAAAGTGCTTTGGTTTTGGTGCTTGATGAGATAACAGACCCACAGAACCTCGGCGCGATCCTCCGTTCTGCCGATCAGTTTTCAGTCTCACTCGTCGTCATCCCGGAAAGACGCAGCGCACAGGCGAACTCGACTGTGGTCAAAGTCTCCTCCGGAGCCGCCCAGTACGTGCCGATGGCTGTAGTCACCAACCTCAGCCGGGAGATTGAAAACCTCAAGAACAACGGGTTTTGGGTATACGGTGCGGATATGGCAGGAAAAGAGACCTATAAGACAGTGTTTCCAAAAAGAACAGTGCTCGTTATGGGTAGTGAAGGCAAGGGCATGCGAGATCTTACCAAGACTCTGTGTGACCAGATAGTCTCCATCCCTACGAGCGGGCACATCGATTCGTTGAATGTCTCTGTTGCAGCGGGAATCCTCTTGTATGAGGTACGCAGACAGCAAGCTGTTG
>DUPO01000169.1 GCA_012838275.1 Spirochaetales bacterium | reverse complement strand
CCCCAGGTAACATTTGCTTTTGGAACCAGCTCTGAAGTCGGGCCCAAAAACGTCTTTACCTACATGCCTGAAAGTGAAGAGACAGGCTACCTCTCAGGTATTATCGCCGGTATGGTAACCAAAGCCAATATTGTTGGTATAGTCGGTCCTGTTGATGCTGGTGATGCTGCCCGTTACAACCGTGGATTCGTCCTTGGTGTTAAGGCCGCAAATCCCAAGGCAAGAGTCATGGTCGCACACTCCGGTTCCTTCAGTGATTTCATCAAGGCCGGTGAAGTTGCCCAGTCCCAGATCAAAGCTGGTGCAGACGTGCTCTCAGGTTCTTCCCAGCAGGCTCTAGGTGCCCTTCGCGCTGTAGCTGACCACCGTGATAAGGATATCTGGTGGGTTGGTCAGGATATTGCACAGATCGGCATCCCTGAAGGCTACAAGGTAATTGCCGCTTCTTCCTACAACTATGCAGCTGTCGTAGTAGGTCTGGTAGAAAAGCTTGATGCTGGCATTACCGGTGGCATGGGCCTTCCCATGAACTTCAACAATGGTGGATTCATCTTTGAATTCAACCCTGCCCTCGACAAGATTTCCGATGGCCCCATCAAGGCCAAGGTTGCTGAAACCATTGAGGCTTTCAAAGCCAAGCCTAACACAATCAATTACACCACAGTTGATTATTCCAAGCTCTAAGAGTCTTTAGCATATGGGTCATGCACGGTTTCTTTGTGCATGACTCAGTTTTTTACCTGTATTTGGAGAATTCCCGCATGGAAATCACTACAAAAAAAATAACCAGCCTACGTGTGGAGCACATCACCAAACGTTTTCCCGGAGTGCTGGCGAGCGATGACATCTCCCTCTCCATAGGAGAAGGCGAGATTCTTGCCCTGGTTGGAGAAAACGGTGCCGGCAAGACCACGCTGATGAATATCCTCATGGGACTGTATCAGCCTGATGAAGGGAGGATCATCATCAATGGGGAAGAGGTCAGGTTCAGATCTCCCAATGATGCCTTTGCCGCTGGCTTGGGTATGGTACACCAGCAATACATGCTGGTCCCCAACATGACCGTGCTGGAAAACATAGCCTTGGGGTACAAGCAGGCATGGTCGCTTTTCAAACTGGACCTAGCAATGGTCCGTGAGCGTATCGAAGAAATATCAAAGAAATATGGACTCCATGTCGATCCTGACGCCTTTATCTGGCAACTCTCAGTAGGAGAGCAACAGCGTGTGGAACTGGTCAAGACTCTCTGTCTTGGAGCCAGGTTCCTTATTCTAGACGAACCGACCAGCGCCCTCACCCCCCAGGAGACAGATGAGCTGATAATCCTGCTCAAGCGGATGGCCAGCGAACTTTCAATCATCTTCATCAGCCATAAGCTGCAGGAAGTGAAGGACCTATCCGATACCATCACCATCTTGCGCCATGGTGCGGTTGTCTTCCAAGGCAACACCACCGACCACTCACCCAGTGACATCGCAGCACTCATGACCGGCCATGAGGTCGAACTCCCTCTCAACGAGGAGCCACCTTGTGACGGGGAGATTGTGCTGAACATAAAGGACCTTAAGGTAAAGAGCGACCGTGGTTTCCTAGCCCTCAACAAGCTCAACCTTTCCATCCGGTCAGGTGAGATCGTAGGGCTTGCAGGGGTATCCGGAAACGGACAGAGGGAACTTGCAGAAGCCATCAACGGCTTGAGGAAGGTGGAGAGCGGCGAGATCCTCTTCTATGGCGAGGACCTTGCAAACAGGAGCCCCCACCATGTCATAGAAGCAGGCATGGGCTACATCCCTGAGGAACGCAATACCGAAGGCATCGTGCCCTCCTTCTCCATCAAGGAGAACCTTATACTCAAGGACGCTTCCCACCCTGAGTTCTCAAAACACACCTTTCTGAGAAACAAGGAGATAGACAAGAATGCCACTGACCTCAGGATCAAGTTTGACATCCGAAGTCCCAACATCTCCATTGCAGCCGGATCGCTATCGGGCGGGAATATCCAGAAAGTCATCCTGGCCCGTGAGATATCAAGAAAGCCCAAGTTCCTCATAGCTGTCTACCCTATCAGGGGTCTGGACCTAGGTGCTGCAGAGTTTATCCACAGGCAGCTTCTGGAAAAACGCAAGGAAGGTATCGGGATACTGCTTGTCAGTGAGGAACTGGATGAGATTCTCGACCTCTCAGACCGCGTGGCGGTAATATTCAAGGGAGAAATCCAACAGGTTCTGAACCGCAAGGATGCAAACCGCAGAAGCCTTGGCATTCTCATGGCAGGAGTGAAAGATGACCAAAACATTTAAGATCACGTACAAGGTCACCATCATCATTCTGGCCATACTGGCGGCAATGACGATAGGGGCCATCATACTTTTGACCATAGGCGCGGATGTGCTGAAGACCTACTCAGTCATCCTTTTTGAGCCTCTGAAAACAACGCTTCAGCTCTCTGAAGTCCTTATCAGGGCGATTCCCCTGACGATCATCGCACTGGGAATCGCAGTGGCATACAGAAGTGGGATCATCAATATCGGAGCTGAAGGCCAGATGGCTATGGGCATCTTGGGAACTACTGCGATCGCCTTGCTGTTTCCAGAACTTCCAAAGCCGATACTCCTTCCCTTGGCAATTCTTGCCGGAGCGATTTGCGGAGGACTGTGGGGCTTCATTCCAGGCATATTGAAAGCAAAGCTCCAGGTAAGCGAGTTGTTGTCGACCGTCATGCTCAACTACATAGCGGCTCAGTTCTACACGTTCTTCTTGCGTGGCCCGATGCTGGATCCGGCAGAGTCTTCACTCGGCGGGAGCGGAACTCCGCAATCGATGCGTCTTAGCAAGAACCTCTGGCTGGAAAGGCTTCCGGGAACCCGTCTGCATACCGGCATATTCTTTGCCATCATATTAGCAATCGTCATCTATCTGCTGCTTTGGAAGACCTCCACGGGAATGAAGATGCGCGCAGCTGGCGCGAGCGAGCGAGCAGCCCGCTATGGCGGCATCAGCGTCACTACATATCTGGTCGTGGCGATGGTCATTAGCGGTGCCTTTGCAGGCATGGCAGGGGCCATAGAGATCGCAGGTGTGCATAGGAGGGCTATCGAAGGCGTCACAGGAGGGTACGGCTTCAGCGCCATCGTCGTTGCGCTCTTCGGAGGGTTGCATCCGGCAGGTATCATCCCCGCCTCCTTCTTTTTCGGTCTCCTTATCGTAGGGGCGGACATGACCCAGAGAATGGTGGGTGTTCCTGCAAACATGGTAAACGTTTTGCAAGGGATCATCATCCTCGTGATCGTTGCTACCAAGATGGTTCTAGCAGACCCTTACCTCATGGAGAAGGTCTGGCGAAAATATCAAAAAATCACGAACCCTCCCAAGGAGGTGGAAGCATGAACTTCATCGTAAACATACTTTCCCTGGCAGTCCCTTTTTCTGTAGCCCTTCTGATAGCTTCCCTTGGGGAGATGTTCAACCAGAGAGCCGGTATCTTTAACCTCGGCTGTGAGGGCGTCATGGCCATGGGAGCGTTCCTTGGCATGCTGATCCCCTACAGCATCGGCCATGGCGGGGCGACCCCTGGGGTGTACAACTTCCTGGGGCTCCTGGTTGCCATGGGAGTCGGTGCCCTTTTCGGCATTTTCTTCGGCTTTGTCGTCGTAACCTTCCGTGCCCCACAGGGAATCGCAGGTATCGGTCTGCAGATGTTCGGTGTGGGGACTGCAGGAACCCTTTTCCGCCATTTCATCGGAGGGACCCAGTCGGTCCTCGGCATAGACAATATCGACATTCCCCTCCTCTCAAAGATACCCATCCTCGGGCCGATATTCTTTACACACAACATTCTTGTCTACCTGGCATTTCTCTTTGTCCCGGTCGCCTGGTACATACTGTTCAAGACCCCTTGGGGCCTGCGTGTCCGTGCCGTGGGCACAAACCCGCGGGCAGCCGATTCGATCGGGATCCAGGTAAACAGGGTACGTTTCCAGGCTCTCGCAGTGGGAGGGGCCCTGGCAGGCCTGGCAGGAGCCTATCTCAGCCTGTGTCAGGCGAAGATGTTCAGTGATGAGATCATAGCAGGGCGAGGGTTCATTGCCGTTGCCCTGGTATACTTCGGCCACTGGAATCCGGTGAAGATCATGTGGGGAGCGCTCCTGTTCAGCTTTGCCCAGGCACTGCAGCTTGCGATTCAGGGACAGGGGATCAACTTCCCCTATGAGTTCGCTGTCATGCTGCCGTATGTCATGGTCATTGTTGTACTGGCGTTCAGCAGGGAGAGCCAGCTTCTCGGACCCACGGCGCTAGGCAAGCCGTTCAACAGAGAAAAACGGACGTAGAAAAAATGGCGTAGGCAGGGGGGGGGACTCCCTTGCATTTTTCTTTTGTCCTTTGACTGATGAAGCAATTTGAAACAGACTAATGTATTACGCAACAACATCTTGACGAATTGCTTTGGAATAGAGAAACTGCACACGTATAGCATCACAGACTGATGCATTCGCAAGAGTGCTGACGCTAAGCGGCTACCACAAGTTCCCTTCCAAAACGAATAGAAAGGGTAAGGCTGGATTTTCAACCCGAACCCATGGAGAGCAAAGCTGTGTATGCATTCAAGGTAAATGGAAACTCGATCACCTTCGATGGGCAAGATAAGAAACTTCTTCGTTTTTTACGTGAAGACCTCAACCTGACTGGGACCAAGGATGGTTGCAGCGAGGGCGTATGCGGTACCTGCACCGTCCTGGTTGACGGCAAGAAGACCAAGGCTTGCCTCCCTACCCTCTCTAAACTCGAAGGCAAGTCCATCATAACCATAGAGGGGCTTTCCCAGCGGGAAAAGGATGTCTACTCCTACTGCTTTGCAGAAGCAGGGGCCGTGCAGTGCGGGTACTGCACCCCGGGGATGATAATGAGCGCAAAAAGCCTGCTGGACGAGGAGCTCAACCCCACCCTCGACATGGTCAGAAAAGCGATAAAAGGGAATATCTGCCGCTGCACCGGGTATAAGAAAATCGAGGAGGCGATCCTCAAGGCGGCCGAATATTTCAGGGAAGACCTTCCTGTTGTCACCGATATGCAGGAACCTCAGCTGGACAAGCGCTACAGGCGCATCGACGCCATTCCCAAGGCGTTGGGAAAAGGCCTCTACACAGATGACATCCGCATCGAAGGGATGCTCTATGCCAAGGCCCTACGATCTGCATTCCCCAGGGCGAGAGTCGTGAAGATCGAGACCGAAAAGGCAGAGAAGCATCCCGACTTTGTCAGGATGGTAACTAGCCTCGAGGTGCCGGAGAATGTCATCGGACATCTGGTTTACGATTGGGATGTCCTCATTCCCGTCGGTGGCATCACCCGCTACACAGGCGACGCCCTCTGCCTGGTAGTTTCCAGAAACAGCGAGACCCTCGACGAGATAGCCTCCTTGATCGATGTTTCGTATGAGGTGCTTAAGCCTGTACTCACCATGGAGGAAGCTCTCGCAGACGATGCCCCTCCCATCCATGAAAAAGGGAATATCCTCACCGTCGAGCATATCCTACGCGGGGATGCCGACAAGGCGATCAGAGAGAGCAAGCACGTCGTCAAGCGTCACTACTCCACCCCATATACCGAACACGCCTTCATGGAGCCTGAGTGCGCTGTGGCGTTGCCTGAGGGGGAGGACGGAGTGCTCATCCATACCTCAAGCCAATCGATCTATGACGAGAGGGATGAGATAAGCCGCATGCTCAAGCTCCCTCCTGAAAAAGTACACTGCCACAGCATGCTGGTCGGTGGAGGGTTCGGTGGCAAGGAGGACATGAGTGTCCAGCACCATGCCGCCCTGCTTGCCTGGTTGCTCAAGAAGCCGGTAAAGGTCAAACTCAGCCGTCAGGAGAGCCTCGAAGTCCATCCCAAACGTCACCCGATGGAGATTGATATTACCACAGCTTGTGACGAACATGGGCGGATAACGGCTATGAAGGCGGAAATTATGGCTAACACCGGTGCATATGCATCCTTGGGTGGGCCTGTGCTGCAGCGGGCTTGTACCCATGCCTCAGGGCCGTATAATTTCCAAAACTTTGAAGTGATCGGCAAGGCTATCTATACCAACCAGGTCCCTGCGGGTGCATATAGGGGCTTTGGAGTGACTCAAAGTTGTTTTGCAGCAGAGTCGAACATGAATCTCCTTGCCGATGAAGTGGGAATGGACTATTGGGAGTTCAAGAGGCTCAATGCCCTCAAGCCGGGGGATGTGATGCCCAACGGACAGATAGCACAACCTGATACAGGCATCATCGAGTGCATGGAGGCTGTGAAGGAAGCCTACGACTCTTCAAAGCGTGCTGGACTTGCCTGCTCCTTCAAAAACAGTGGGATTGGTGTCGGGGTCCCCGATACCGGACGGTGCATCCTCTCTGTCGAGAAAGGTAAGGTGCACATCCGAACAAGTGCAGCCTGTATGGGACAGGGAATTGCCACTGTTTGCATCCAGATGCTAGGAGAGACCTGTCCCCTGGACTCAACAGATATCATAGTGGAAGACCCCGATACGAGAAGGACTCCGGATTCTGGTACCAGCACTGCTTCCAGGCAGACATTTTTTACTGGAGAGGCAGTACGCAGGGCGGGTCTGCAGCTCAAGGAGGCGCTCAAGAGTGCCACCCTGGAGGAACTTGAAGGAGAGGAATATTTTGGGGAGTATACCAGCATCACCGACCCGCTCAGCTCAACAAAGAAAAACCCAGTCAGTCATGTGACCTACAGTTACTCTGCCCAGGTTGTCATTCTTGATGAGCTGGGCAAGCTGGAAAAGGTTGTCGCAGCCTGTGATGTCGGGCAAGTGGTAAATCGCCAGGCCCTCACCGGTCAGATCGAAGGCGGTGTCACCATGGGCCTTGGCTATGGCCTTACCGAAGATTTTCCCATCGAGGGAGGACAGGTGAAGGCAAAGTACGGCACCCTTGGCCTGCTAAGGTCCACAGAGGTCCCTGATATCGAGGTCAAGCTCGTACAGGGCCCAAAAAAGAACCCCTTGGCATACGGAGTCAAAGGGATAGGAGAGCTCTCCTCCATACCTGCAGCCCCTGCCTGCCAACATGCCTATCACCGCTTTGACGGCAACTTCAGGACTTCACTACCCTTGCAAGACACTGCATACAAGAAACCAAAAAAGAGTCGCTGACCCTAGCGAAAGGAAGGGTATGGGAATGAAACGACACCATATGAAAGGCCAGGTCATCTACATCTCTCATGGTGGGGGACCCTTGCCTCTGCTTGGTGACAAAAGCCATAAGGCCATGGTTGAGTTTCTAAAAGGACTTCCAGCATCCTTGCACCGGCCTGAGGCCATCCTGGTCATCAGCGCCCACTGGGAGGAAAACGAGGCTACCCTACTGGCTTCTCCCTATCCTCCGATGCTGTACGACTACTATGGCTTTCCTCCTGAAACCTACACATACTCCTATCCGGCCCCCGGCAGCCCGGCCCTCGCCCGAAAGATTGCAACCCTGCTCAGAAAAGCCGGTATCGCTGTCCGCACTGATGAGAAGAGAGGCTTCGACCATGGGGCATTCGTTCCCTTGATGCTGATGTACAGCGATGCCGATATCCCTGTGATGCAGCTCTCGCTGATCCGGGGCTTGGATGCTGCCCGGCACCTTGCATTGGGTAGGGCGCTTTCCGATTTGCTGGAAGAGAACATCCTTGTGATCGGATCAGGTTTCTCATTCCACAACATGCGAGCCTTCTCCCTTGAAGGCGGTGAAACCCAAGACGATAAGAATGAAGCCTTCCAGGATTGGCTTATAGCGACCTGTACCAAAGGACATTCCCAACAAGAGAGGGAGGGACAACTGCTGCTCTGGGAACAGGCACCCCATGCACGCTACTGCCACCCCAGAGAAGAACATCTGCTACCCCTTCTGGTCTGTCTATCCATGGCCCGGGCTCCTGCCAAGATACTCTTCGACGACCCTATCCTTGGGAAACGAAGCTTGGCGTTGCTGTGGCATTGAAGGGCCAGCCTGCCATCATCAACGCTTTCCTATCGCCTTTACCTCATCAGCGCTATCCCCGCGGCAGTACCTTTCCGTATCAGATTCGATGCTTGTTTTCTTCTCTTGCCGTACCAAGATGTTCCTTCTGACTTTGGGTTTGTCACAAACCATGGTATCCTATGCGCATGATACTCAAGCATGCAACCTATTTAGGGGCTGACCACCGTCTTCATACCCAGGATATCAGGGTATCGGGTTCCGTTATCAGCCAAATCCAGGAGACCCTGGAACCAAATGAGAAGGAGAGGGTCATTGACTGCTCCCCCTTCATCGTCCTCCCTGCCTTGGCAGATTGCCATGTGCACACCCCGGATACGCTGTTGCGGGGAGTTCACCGCGATATGCCCCTAGCCTCCTGGGGTGATGATAGCAAGCAGGGACAGCTGCAGCAAAAGCTCTACGCCTACCTCGATGGGGCTGTCGGGAAAGAGGAGTTCAAGACATTGGTCCTCTACTCCTACATGCAGTACCTGAGATCGGGCGTAGGCTTTATCGTTGAAACCGGCCAAGCGGACAACTCCTCCTCCATCCTCCAGGAGTGCGCCCAGCAGATAGGGCTTAAGGCTTTGGTCGACTACTATGACGAGTATCCACCCAAGACACCCCCTTCTGCCACCGTGAGCCAAGGCACCCACCTCCCCGAGGAGGAGGACCTTACCCCCTCTCTTCTGGAGGAAGTTCGTAAGCGTTGTCTTAAGGACCACCCATACCTGATGACCCACTGTCTGGAGACCCCCTGGAGACGAGCCCAAGCCCAGGATAAATTCGGCATGTCGAGCATCGAGCTGCTTGCCAAAAAGCATATGCTTGACAAGAGATCCATCCTGTTCCACTGTGTTGAGGCAAGCGAGCAGGATATAGTTCTGCTCTCAGAGCATCAGGCCACTGTGGTGCACTGCCCCATCTCCAATACCCTTAGCGGCGGGGGCAATATGAACCTCTGCGCCATGTTGCAACAGAAGATCAACATCACCTTGGGAACAGACTATCTCAGCCATGACTTGTGGGAAACGATGCGCGCGACGTATGGGGAGCTCAAGCAAGGCATGAGACCCCAACTCTATGACGCTCGCACTGTCATGGATATGGCCACCCGCAACGCCGCCCTTATCGCAAGAGAAACCAGCTACCAAGGCACCATCGAGGAAGGAAGCGGGGCAGACCTGCTGTTCCTCAATGCCCATCACGCCATCTCACCCATCATTGATACCGATGAGTTCTCAAATGCAACGCATAACCTGCTCATCCATGCAAGACCCTCCCTGATCACGCACGTCATGATCAATGGCAATTGGGTCATCAGACATAGGGAATTTGTCACCGTAGACGAACAAGAGATACTCAAAAGCTATGCTGAAATCGTGGACAAGCTTTTTCCTGGAGATGAATGAAACAGCAAAGCTGGGTGGTTGCGCTCAGGTAATGAGCCAACAAGAAGACCGACCTCCTGAAAAAGCCGGTCTTCTCTACCGGTATGCGTCACATACCTTATGCCTATGGAAATCAGTTTGCTGAAGGAATGCTAGCCTTGTAGGTATCCCAATTGGCAACAATCTCATCGATCACCACTTTGGAAACAGCAAATCCATTCTGCATCCCTATGGAGAATGCCCCAGAACTCGCATCAAGACTTTCACGGACGGTCTGACTGGAAGAGGGTTGGTCGTAGTTGACCACATCGCGACATACAAGCATCCGGTCAAGCAAGCCGTAGTTCATTGCAACCACTCCAAATGCATTGTCTTCCATCTGTGTCACCATGTATGTTCCTGCCCCATATGCATCGGTAATCTCATCTGCACGGGCAGAAGAGGCAGCCCCATGCCAGTAACTGTCGCCGGTGACGGAGACTCCCATGCGCACAGCAGGTTTTTCCAGAGCTTCGGCAGGTCCGTAGGTCGCCCTATAGGCTGCAGCGGCACTATCATCAGCGAGAGCGACATCACTGGTGAGATCAAACGCCCACTGTGCAAGGCCTTTGTTCAGTCTGATATACCCCGCACGGTCATACCCGTTGGAACGCAAGAAAGTCCCATCATCCTTGCTGGACTTGTCACTTTCCATCCATCCGTGTCCGAGTTCAAAATCCACCAGCTCATCAGCCCAGACAACATCACCAAGGGTCCCTCTCTCAGGGCTCATCCCCGCACAACCGCTTACCAGAATGTAGGTATTGGAAAAATCAAAACGTGAGTCGCTGAGAATTGAGGTAAGTGATGAGGAGGACTGTGCCTTGCCCATGCCAGCAATGCATCCTGCGACGCCGTCTTCGTTGAGATACAGGGTCAGAGGCATGTCGCTTAGCTCGTAACTCTCTACCCCATCCAGATACTCTTCGTAAAAATGCTGGAATTCCCCTGCATAATCACCTTTGTTTTCCCCGACTTCGAACATGTTCAGAATAAGTACTTTAACTTCCTTCTTTTCTGCAACAGGTTGTGCACTGACTGTTGCAACACTCAGAATCACTAAAAACACCAAAACCAACGCTTTTACGCCTCTTTTCATCTGAAAATCTCCTAAAAATTGTGGTATGCGTGCAGTCTAGAGGATATTGATACTCATTGGCAAGAGAACAATACAACAATTTTACTTCCATACGTAATATTTACTAGCTTTTGCAACAGTTTTACAACACTTATTATTTAAGAACAATCATTTTGCAACAAACTCTTGTTAGAGTTACAATTTCCATGTGTTTCTACCTTAGAAGAAGTGCCCTGACACTCCCACCCTTTGCTATCATTTTTCAAGTATTCCACCGGAAGGATCAATATCCTATACTTAACACTTTTACAAAATGTGTAAATGTGTTAAGTTGTTACTGTTAGGTCTGACCGCCTAACACCATGAGGAACAATAGATGAAGATAGCTAATTTAGAACAACTGCTGGGAACCTTGAAGAAGGTTTCCGACGATATTACAAAGACCCTCCCCTTCAAGACCATCCACTCTTTCCTGGATGACCTAAAGCAGATAAAACCTACCTGGCCTTCCCTTAGGATCGGCAACCTTGTCGCCCCCACCCCTATCGTACAGGGAGGAATGGGTGTAGGGATATCCCTCTCCGGCCTAGCAAGTGCGGTCGCTAACGCGGGAGGCATTGGAGTCATTGCAGCAAACGCCATAGGTTTGCTTGAAAAGGACTATTATAAGGATGGCAGGGAGGCTAACCTCCGGGCCTTCCGTCGTGAGATCCGCAAAGCCCGTGAATTGACCGACGGGATCATAGGAGTCAACATCATGGTCGCAGTCAGTGACTTTCATGAGTTGCTTGACTTGGCCATTGAGGAGAAGGTGGACATCGTATTCATGGGCGCAGGGCTCCCGATCAAGGGTCTTCCTGTTGAGAAAATCCGTAAGAACGGGGTGAAGATCGCCCCTATAGTAAGTTCAGCGCGTGCTACCGAGATGATTTTCAAGATGTGGAAAAAAATCTACAACGATGTCCCCGATGCTGTGGTCTTCGAAGGTCCGAAAGCTGGCGGACACCTCGGTTTCACTGAAGAGCAGCTAGATGATCCTGCATTCCAAGTTGAAGCGATCGTGCCCGAAATAGCGAAAGTCCTTACCCCTTATGGAGAGGAATTCTCCCGACAGATACCCCTCATAGCAGGAGGAGGGGTCTATAGCGGTGAGGACATCTACCAAGTTCTCCAGGCTGGGGCACAAGGCGTGCAGATGGCTACACGATTTGTAGCTACCGATGAATGTGATGCCGATATCCGTTTCAAGGAGGCCTACATAAACTGCACCAAAGAGGACATCGGAATTATCAAGAGCCCTGTAGGGATGCCAGGAAGGGCAATACGCAACAAGTTTATAACAGACACCGAAGCAGGAGTCCGCCCTGCCTTTACCTGTGCCTGGAAATGCCTCTCCTCATGCAAAGCGGAGGACGCCAAATACTGCATCTCCATTGCACTGAACAACGCCAGAAGAGGTGTGCTGCAGGGCGGGTTTGTCTTTGCAGGGACCAATGCATACAGGATAAAGGAGATAGTCCCGGTCAGAGCCTTGATTTCCGAACTAGCTACAGGGTATTGGATAGCAGAGAGGCAGAAGGTCTCCTCCAAGCTGGAAAATCTGGTGACAAGCTTGCAAAAGCTGGCCGATCGGTACAAAGACCTGCAAACTCAGGTCATCGAGTTGGGAAAGGCGTACGAACAGGCGATCACAACCCCTTCTGCCCTGATGGAGAAGGTCTCTCTGAGTGAGCTCAGGGAAAAGTATGTATCAACTCAGGCTAAGGCCCGAAAACTCCAGCTTAAGATGGTGGAGAAGCTCATGGCATCATGGTTCCTTTTGGAACCACAAGCAGTATAAGACGCAGAAAAACCTGCATCTGATTAGGGGTCAGTTCAATTTGAATTGACCCCTATCCCTTTTGAATCTTACATTCTTAATTCTGTATCTGTTATTCCATTCTCTCGAATGCACATGGAAATAGACCAATCCGCACTTACCTACAGCAGTTTTTCCTTCCCGCTGTATATCTCTGAAGTGTTGATGACCAAAGCGCCATGACCTGGATGCTTGGTGGGATTCCAGCCCTTCATCCAGTCGAACATTGCCCCTGAGGTATGGTATTCCACCTCACCTTTGACCTGGTATGACTTGCCTTCCTTGGTAATGAACAGGATGGTCGCCTTACTCTTGGCCTCTATGTTCCGCTTGGTCTTGAAAAAGTAGTTGTCAGCAATGACAATACGCTTGTCGTCACTGAGCTCGACACAGGTAGCATAGATACTGTTGGGCACACCCTTGCTGTCAACTGTAGTCACCACGATAGCACCATCTCTCTCAATCCAAGCTTTTTGCAACAGATCACTCATATTATAACTCCCTTACTAAGATTATCTCTTCTACTGTAACCCTCATGGGTATTGTTGCAAGGGAGAAACAACCAAACTTGTCAGTCAAACTGACTAGTGTTCAACCCATGTTATCGATAGGAATTCTTATAGATATTCAGACAATCCTTGTCTTTAAGCTCTATCGGATCGACCAGAAAGAGGCCCGCCATGTTTTCGCGGGCGTTTTG
>DUPO01000168.1 GCA_012838275.1 Spirochaetales bacterium | reverse complement strand
GAAACACATGCTGATGAAAAGATTCGTATCGCCCTGATCTGTGAAAGCACTGTCGATGACGGGCTCTGGTGTGAGAGCATGTACAGCTCTTTGTTGCATGTGCAGCAGAGACGAGGTGATATTATTATAGGCCTGAGTGAAAAACAGAATCCAGTTGCAGCAGGCACTTCGATCATGCAGTTCATTGCCCAAGGTTACGATATCATCATTGCTCATGGGGCACAGTATGCCAATATAGTAAAAGACCTCGCGCCCAGCCATCCTACGGTCATCTTTGCCTATGGAACTGGTGAAGACACCAGTACTCCCAATGTGTTTTCCTACACCCCCAAGAGTGAGCAGACAGGGTATCTGAATGGGATTGCTGCTGGTTTGGGAACCAAGACGAATGTCATCGGCCTTATCGGATCCGTTGACGGTGGGGATGCTGCAAGATATGACCGAGGCTTTGTCCTTGGGGTAAGGTCAGTCAATCCGAAGGCTGAGGTTGAGATCGTCCATACCGGCACATATACCGACTACATCAGGTCGTCGCAGATGGCACACCTCTATGTGAGGACAACCGGTGCCGATGTTCTAAGCGGGTCTTCACAACAGGCCCGCGGGGCATTGCGGGCGGTCGAGGACTATCCGGGAGAGGATATCTTCTGGCTCGGTATTGACCCCAACAGCCCCAAGGCTCTTGCCGCCCAGGCATACAACTGGGTTCCCATGATAGACGCGCTTCTGGAAAACAAGAGCAGAGGCATTCGAGGTGGGGTGAACCTCTCACTGTGTTTTGAAAATGGTGGCTTCTCCTATACAATTGTTACAGACCAGCCTGAGATACGTGATGCACTGAACAAAGCGAAGGGTGAACTGATGAAAGGAAACCTTGTCATTGACTGGAAGAGTGTGAAACTATGATGTTGTGAAGGACAACCTCCACTAGCCCGGCTAGGGAAAGGAACAGGCATTTCGGCACCATCATCGGTCACTGCAACATGGCTCTCTGACAGCCGGTAACGGGTAGGCGGATTACGCATACTTTGAAAAAATGGTGCACATACCTAATTGTCCCATTGGGACTGCTCTGACAAGGCAGCTCATGGGTGTTGCCTTGCTGTTTGTCAGTCAGGAAGAAACGTATGGCAAAAACCATATACTAGTGCTTCCTTACCAGAGTTTTTATGGGAAACAGCGCCATCGATTGGTTAAGAGTTACCATTGCGGCCAACGATAGTGCCCAATACACTAATAGTATATGGAAACCATATGATCCTATACGGCAATTGTATAAGGAGAAGGAAGGCGGCCACGACAAAACGAATACGAATTTTTGGAGACTCCATTCTAAAAGGGGTAATATATGACAAGTCCAGTGATCGGTACTCCTTATTGGAAAATCCGCCTATTATAGGCTTGAGCCAAGTGTATGGGCTGGAAATCCATAACAGTTCAATGTTTGGCAGTACTATCAGCAAAGGGGTGCAATTGCTCCAACGGGCTATCACTCGGGGCCTTTCCTGTGAAATAGCACTGGTGGAATTCGGTGGTAATGACTGTGATTATCCCTGGGCTGAAATAGCCAAGGATCCAACTGGAAAATTCTCTCCCAACACCCCTCTCGAACTCTTTGGAAAAACCTTACAGGAAATGATGCTGACCTTGAAATCCCAGAAGATCCAGCCTGTCCTCATGACATTGCCTCCCATCGATTCGATACGGTATTTGAATCATATCTGCAGGGACGGCTTGAACAAGGAAGCAATTCTCAGCTGGTTGCATGGAGATGCACAAACCATTGCTCGTTTTCAGGAGCTCTACTCATTAAAAATCAATGAAATAGCAAAAGAGACAGAAACTGTCCTCATTGATATCCGAAGCGCTTTCCTGCAACGTCGGGACTATGCCTCCCTTATTTGTGCGGATGGGATCCATCCTAGCCGGGAAGGACATCTTTTGATCGCTTCAAGTTTTGCTGAGTACTTGGATACGCACAAATAGGCTTGTTGTTTCCCCGCAACCTCTTGTCTTTTTCAGACAGGTTCTTGGTGCCGGGACAACCTCTTCACAGCTCGGATCAGTAGTGAAGCAAGCTTCCCCCTCTCCTCAAAAGAGGGGAGAAGGAGCAGCTTCTGCAAAATGAAATTTTTCGTTTTTTGGACCGGCTTCTCATGGGAATAGGTGTGAGAGCCATACAAGAAATATGCTTTGAATGATTTGGCCATAGTTGCAAGGATTTTGCGAAATCACCGATGGACACTATTTAAGTAGTGACACCACAACTAAAAGCTAAAAAAAGAATTTTCAAAAAAATGCAAATAAGTATTGATTCTTTTTCATGATGTTTGTAGTGTACTATCCAGAAAGAGAACGACATGCTTCTGCGTCCGTTGGACCTGATAGCACAGAAATCGGATTTTTTCTAACCTCCTTTTGTTCCCCCTAGGGTTTAACCTCCTTTTCCCTAGGGGGTTTTTTTGTCTTAATGCCTTATAATGTGAAATAGGAATTTTAATCATACTAAAACAGACATTTTTCCAGAGGGCTTCGTCTGAAATATAAGGCTTGTAATAATAAT
>DUPO01000167.1 GCA_012838275.1 Spirochaetales bacterium | reverse complement strand
TCCAAAGTTGAACATTCAAGGATAATCATTAACGCATTTGACAATAGAATCAAACAGCATCGGGATATTTTTCTTGCTGCTTCTAAAGGTAAGTTTACCGTATATAAAATTCCCGTTGACCCTCTTTTCAGGAAAGCCCAGGAAGCCGGTTCTGCTCCCCAGATTTTCAGAAAAAGAGGAAAAGGTTTGAAACCTGCAACCCTTGAATCGATCAATACCATAAATTTGGAAATTTGGAGATAGAAATGGCTTTAAAAAGAAATCCCGACAATGAGAATGAATTAGTAGAAGAGAGTAGCATCAGCGGACAGAAGGCTAAACAGCTTTTTTCGAATGAGGTTAGAAAACCCAAGAAAGAGAAAAAAATCCTTACAACCTTTTCCATAGAGCCATCATTCAAAAGAGAATTGGAAGACCTCTTCTCCAGTATGGGGCTGGGGTGGGCCGCAGGAATTCGGTTTTCTCTCAAGGAATTCTCAAAAAAACATGGTGAGGATTGAAAGTCATTGTAAGGTTTCATTTTTTTGGTATATGACTTTTGTTTGATTCAATTTTGTTCTTAATGTGTTTTAATATGATGTCTATATAATAATACTGTCAATTTGATAGCAAATTAGTTTGTTACGATGTGATTTTAGTATCAAAAATGTATTTATTCTCAAGTATCTTAAAAAAGAGATTCTTCAATATCAATAAATTTTTAATAATAACTTGTACAATTACAAGTATACTTTTATATCATTAATTATTCAAACCATATTAAACTAATTAATTTTATAGAGCTTTACAATATTTATGACATATAAGTATGGCATAAAAATATACTATATCTTAATAAAATGATACAGAAATGATATTGTAAATATTAGTTCTTATAGTATAAAAATAGTATTTTTACATATATTTATGATATATGTTTCATAATATTCCAATTGTTATTAATTAGCCTCTAAACATATTCACTTATGCATTTGAAAACATCATATGGGTAAGTTTGGAACTGGTTCCAAGTTGGGTGTCTGTTACGATCAGGTACTTGGGTGTCCTGCTTCCTTTTTTCTATTCCGTTCCTTCTTTCTCTGCTGTATACTATTGTTTAGGAGTTCTGCATGGATTTAGCTTGGTGGGAAGATTGTGTAGTGTATCAAATCTATCCAAGAAGTTTTCAGGATAGTAACGGTGACGGGATCGGGGATCTGCAAGGGATTGTCCAGCGCCTTGAATACATAAAGGATTTAGGTGTCGATGCAATTTGGCTGAATCCCATTTTCACCTCACCCATGGCGGATTTTGGTTACGATATTGCCGACTACCGGAGTATCGACCCCGTGTTCGGGACAATGGAAGATGCTGAACTTCTTATTGAGAAAGCCCATGGGCTCTCCTTGAAGGTCATATTCGATTTGGTCTTGAACCATACATCAGACAAACATCCCTGGTTCTTGGAAAGCAGGAGTTCGAAGGATAATGAGAAGGCCGATTATTACATCTGGAGTGATACTGTGCCCAATAACTGGAAGGGGGCCTTTGGGGGCAAAGGATGGACCTTTGACAAAAAACGGGGACAGTATTATTTCCATTCCTTTTTGCCACAGCAACCCGACCTGAATTGGAGAGATACAAAAGCTGTAGACTCCATTTTTGATGAAGTGCGTTTTTGGCTTGAAAAGGGCGTTGACGGATTCCGCTTGGATGTTATCAATTCCATAATAAAAGATGCCTCATTTAGGAACAATCCTAAGATTCTAGGAAGCAGGCCACGTCCCTATGACATGCAAAGACATATTTTTGATAGGAACCGTCCGGAATCACATTCCAAGCTTAAGTTATTGCGAAAGCTTGTGGACACGTTCCCTGACAGGATGCTGGTAGGGGAGATAATGGTTGAAAATCCAGGCGAGCCGGAACTGGCTGCCTCATACTTGGGAAGGACGGGTGACGAGCTGAACCTCTCCTTTGATTTCTCTCTCATTAACACCAGTTTTTCTGCCCAAAAATGGCAACGTTCCGCTAAGCGGTGGTATGAAGCTGTAGGCAGGCATCGTACTCCCGCATGGGTGTTGAACAATCATGATGTCAGCCGTTCGGTTTCCCGGTTGTCCAACAATGAGGATAAAGCCAGATTGGCGGCTTTCTTCCTTTTTACCCAGAGGGGTGCAATCTTCATCTACTATGGAGAAGAGCTCGGATTGAGGGACTCCTTCGTGTGCAGAAAGCACATGAAGGATCCTGTCGGTAGGCGGTATTGGCCCTTTCACAAGGGACGTGATCCCCAACGTGGCCCTATGGTATGGGGTGTAGGGGGCAATCATGGGTTTACCAAGGGTGATCCCTGGCTACCTTTTGTCAAGCGTGCAAATTGGTATGCAGTTGAGAACCAGGAGATTGAAGGGGACTCAATGCTCACTTTTTATAGGTCTCTGATCGATTTTCGCTTGGAAGAACCGACTCTGAGGCGGGGAGTATGTGAATTTCATGAGCAGAAGAATCCTAATCTGATGGTATTTTCCCGTACGCTTGGGAAAAACCGAATGCTGGTGGTCTTGAACTTCTCTTCCCAAAGGCTGTCGGTTGCACTCGGCGAGTTTGGACTGCGTAGCAGTGATAGCGAAGAGATGTTTTCCACATCGCCGGTTCCGTTGCAACCCCGTTTTTCCTATGACAGTGTGCTCCTAGATAGATATGAAGGGGTGGTCTTCAGACTTCCGGATCTGCCTCAACCAAAGGTCTATGAGAAATAATACGATAAACGGTATAGTAACTGCTAGCTTATATTTTAATCGTAGAGTACCTTGTTAGGACTGATATCATGATAAATTCCATAGTATTTTAGAATGGTGTTTTCCTTGCGGACTGATGATAGTAAGTTTGCCGTTTGGCTTGGGGCAAAAGAAGAGGATCTGCTTTTACAAGCGATCCTCTTCCTCTATAAAGGTCTGGTGATGAGTAATCGCACCTAGAGTCTGAACAGCAGGTCGTCGTAGCTAGGAAACGGCCACATGCCCTTGTCTGTATAGGTCTCCATCACATCAATGCTGCTGCGCAGTGCGAGCATCTGGTTTGAAACCTCATCCCGGTAGAGCTGTGCTTGCTTGAGGACTTCATCCTTGTAGGAGAGGGCCTTTGCGATGCTAACATGCAAGGCCTCTGTTGCAGCTATGCTCTGGTTGAGAGTTGCTGAGAGGGTGGTTGCAATCTTGCGCTGTTCACTCGCTTCCAGTCCGATGGCTTCCTGGTTGGTAATGCTCTCACTCAATCCACCCAAATATCTGGAAACGGAGGGAATGACATATTTCCTGCACATTTCAACCATGATTGCCGCTTCTATATTGATCTGTTTGCTGTAGGTCTGCAAAGCGATTTCAACGCGGGACTCAACCTCAC
>DUPO01000166.1 GCA_012838275.1 Spirochaetales bacterium | reverse complement strand
TGCCGACTGCATATTTGTCCTAGATGACGGGGCGCTCATCGAACAGGGCAAGCATGATGAACTGTTGGCTCAGAACGGTCAGTATGCTAAATTGTACAGCAAGCAGGATTTTTCCTGAGAGGAGGGTATGAAATGAAACGGATTCGAATAGCTGTGGCTTGTCTGATAGCCATCCCCTTGTTGATACTCTCCTTGGTCTATGCGTTTATTCCTGCAGGCATACTCGCCCTGTTTGGGGCTAAGAAGATAGCAAGTCGTTGGCTCGAACTCTGTGGTCGCTTCATCAGTAACGGTATCCTGTTTTCCTTAGGGGTCAGGGTGCATGTGGATGGAAGGGAGAATCTTCCTACAGAGACAAACATCTGCTATATGGCAAATCATCAGAGCATGCTCGACATCCTTGCCTTTGCTGGCCCTGCCAAGCTTTGGGCGAGTATTTTTGCCAAGGCTGAGATAAAGAAGGTTCCCATCATCAACTTCTGGTGCTATGCCCTAGACTGTGTCTTCATCGAGCGTACCAGTCCCCATGATGCTGTTAAAGCTGTCCTCAAGGGAGTGCAGAAACTCAAAGACGGCAAACCTATGCTCATATTCCCTGAAGGGACCCGGAGCAAAGTGAATGCCATAGGTGATCTTAAGACTGGCAGCTTGAAACTGGCAACCCGTTCCAAGGCCATCATTGTTCCTATCACCATAAAGGGCTTGCGCAATGGCCTTGAGGGAATAACAGACTTTAGGCGTGTTCACGCCTACTTCTCCATTGGAAAGCCCATTCCTACCGCCTCACTTTCCAAAGAGGAGATTGCAACGCTACATGACCGGGTGTATGGAGGGGTGAAAACACGGTTCAATGAACTACCCAACTAAGGGGACTCAGGATCCCTGCCTAGATATCAGAAACCTCAGCTTTACCTATCAGTCATGGAAAAAGGAGAAGAACTCCCCTGTACTGGCAGGACTCGATCTCCGTCTTGAACACAAGAGCAAGACACTCTTGCTCGCCCCCTTCGATCGGGGGAAAAGTACCCTTGCACGCATCATAAGCGGCCTTTGCCCTAAGTACCTTCCTGGGGCTTTGGAAGGCAGTGTCCACATCTGTGGTAAGGACCTTGCCAACACTGAGCCTTGGGAGTTGCTGCTCGATTGTGGCTATGTCTCGCAGAATCCCCAGGAACAGTTTGTCGCCCTTTCCGTTGAGGATGAGATAGCCTTTCCCTTGGAGGCCTTGGGCCTTACGCGAGTGGAGATAGCAAGGCGTGTCGATTCAGCCCTTGTCAATTGGGGATTGGATGATTTGCGTACCTCAAGTCAGCAGGAGCTGAGCGGAGGGGAGCGCAAGCGAGTGCTGCTTGCCGTCCAGCAAGCGATACATCCGCACTTCTGGGTGTTGGATGAATCCTTTGATGACCTCGATCGCTCTTGGCGCGAGTATCTCACCACCCTTATCCGGGAAGGAGAGGGGACAACGTTGGTGCTTGCCTCCCGATATTTAGAGCAGTTTGAAGACCTCTTTGACCAGTTTGCCCTTTTGGATGAGGGTAAGATACGCTTCGGAGAGAAGGCCGAGATCCTCCACTCCTTCTCCATCCTCTGTGGTGACGAGCTTCCTAACCCCCTCAACGACCAAAAGATTCTCATACAAGATGAGCATACCCTTGTATGCTCATCCCTTCTTACCGTACGGATTCGCATCAGTACGCTGGAAGCGAAGCCCTTCAAACTCTCTGTTCCATCCTTTACGATCACCAGTGGGGATCTTGTCACGCTGGTAGGCCCGAATGGCAGTGGCAAAAGTACCTTCAGCCGGTTATTATGCGGCCTTGACGAACCTAAGGAAGGAACCTTCACCCTCGATGGAGAGGAGATGAATCAAAGGGAGCTGAACCGCAGTGTCGGCTACCTGTTCCAAAACCCTGACCTGCAGATATTTCTGCCCACCGTCCGGGAGGAGTTGTCCTGGTCGCTGAAAAGACGCAAGGATCTCAACGATAGGCAGGTGGATGCGATGGTTTGTGAGTGTGCCACCCTTTTTGGCCTTGATCTGGAAGAGACCCCCTCCACGATGAGCTACCCCCTCAGAAAAGCTTTACAAGCTGCCGTCTACTATCTTTTGGACCGTCCTTTCTATATTTTGGATGAGCTTGATAACGCCCTTACCTATAGTGTGGCACTATCGATCATCGCACTTTTGCGGCGCAATGGTGCGGGGATTTTACTCATTACCCATGACCGCAAGTTTGCTCGCTTGGTCAGTGAAACCACCTACGCCATCGAGGCGGGTATCCTGGAGCGGGCATGACAACCAATACCTTTGTTGCAGGAGATGGCTTTCTCTACCGTATGGACCCCAGGGCCAAGATTATGGCGATGTTGCTTGTCTGCGTCTTCCTTTTTCTGGGTATTACTCTGGAAGGTCTGTATGCAACGGTAGTGCTGCTCATTCTGGTAGGTAGTGTGAATACCGGCATCCAGCATACAGGAAGGACCTTCAAGTCCATCCTACCCATGCTTATCTTCATGGTCCTGTTCATGCCCTTTAATGTACGGGGAGGAGAGAGCCTCATCTCCATAGGGTCCTTTACCCTAATAACCAGGGAAGGGGCGTTGCAAGCTGCTAGGCTAGGGGGGCGGTTTATCGGTATCACCTATGCGTGTACCTTGCTGTTTGCTACCACACCAATGACGGATGTGATGCTCGGCTTGCGCTGGTATCGCCTGCCGTACAAGGCTTCACTGGTGGTGACCCTCGCCTTTACCTATATCCCGTTCATTGCCGACAGTTTCATCCAAATTACCGAAAGTCATCGCTTGCGTGAGGGTGGCGATCTGGAGAAGAAACGATCCGTTTTCAAACGTCTGAAAGACCTTCTTCCAACCCTTACCAGTGCTCTGGTAGTTGCTTTGCGTTCCATTCCCTATCTCGCGATGAGTTTGGAGCAGCGGGGCTTTGGCAGAAAAGAGAAAAGAACCAGCTATCACTCGTTGGATTCGTATCGTCATACCTTTACGGATTTTCTTATTTCTTTTACTATACCTATAGTTTTGTGGCTCATATTCAAAGCCTGATAGCCCTATAGGAGAAAATCCCCCATGGAAAAAAATCGTAATGCGCTTAAGGTCGCTGTAGTGGCGGTTCTTACAGCAGTTGTTGTTGTCTTCACCATGATAGTACGTATTCCCACGGCTAAGGGATATATCAATCTTTGTGATGTCGCGATATGCTTTATCGCCTTTACCTTCGGACCTTGGTCTGCCTTTATTGCTGCAGGGTTGGGGACAGCTCTTGCAGACCTGTTCAGTGGCTATGCCCAGTGGGCACCCATCTCGTTTGTCGTGCATGGCCTTGAAGGTCTGCTGGTGGCCCTTATCGTCCGACAAAAGGATTCGGTCACGATTCCTTTTGTCACCAAGATACTTGCCGGTATTGTCTGTATGGCAACCGTCTCATTAGGGTATTTTGCCCTTTCAGCAATTTTCATCAGTGGCGTATCGGTAGCGGCTGCAGAAATCCCCTGGAACCTTTTGCAAAGTGGTGTAGGCGTTGTCCTTGGTCTTGCCCTAGCTGCGGCAGTCAAGCGTGCTTACCCACCAGTCAGGTCCCTTGCTTGGTAGCAACGGAAAACAGTTTTCATTATACTTTCATCTATCCAGAGTCCCTAGGAGCATCGTATGCAAAAATTCTCTCATGACACCATAGTAGTACTCGATTTTGGTGCCCAATATAGCCAACTCATAGCAAGACGGGTACGTGAAATGCACGTCTACTCCCAGATAGTCCCTTACAACATAAGTGCTGAAGACCTCAAGAGGATGCAGCCGGTGGGCATCATCCTCTCAGGGGGTCCTGCAAGTGTGAGTGGCTCTGACTCCCCCC
>DUPO01000165.1 GCA_012838275.1 Spirochaetales bacterium | reverse complement strand
CCTCTCTTGGTTCAAAAAGATAGGTAAACTGTAGCACAACTCTTTCAGATGATTCCATCAGTTTGGGATGCTACCCACTCAAAACAGCGAAAGCCCTCTTAGATATTCCTAAGTATTTTCAAGTAAAAGGATTAATTGGCTTATAACTACTTGTGTTGCCGCTCTATTTGATAGTATTACTTTTACTGTAAACAGGAGGGGCGGCATGGCAGGACGACCACCACGGGACGATGGAAAACTTTGCGTTGCTCTCCATATCAGCAACGGCTATCGTTATGCATGCACCCAACCGTGGACGATCGATCCGAAGACAGGAAAGAAGAAATATCGTCAAGTCTACTGGGGTCAGGTCGATGAGAATCTCAAGTTCTTCCCCAGTGTCAAATACATCTACGCTTCGGATGAAGAAAAAGCCATGCTCGACTTTCCACCTGAGTGGGATCTGAGTGAAATCCGTAAACTTTCCGGTGCACGGGAGAAGGGAAGACCTTCCTTTGATGGTACGGATGTGAATCGTTTCTACGGAGACATCTGGCTGCTGGAGCAGATTGCACTGCATAGTGGTATCAGAAAAGATCTTGAACTAGTCTTCGAAGGTAATAAGGAAATGGTCGATGATGTGTTGACCTTAGCCATGTTTCCGTATGTGACTGGTTTTACCTACAATCGTGTCGCCCGCTGGCAAAAGATCGCGAAGAGTCCTTCTAGACGGGAACTTACCCCACCTACCATTACGTTGTTATCGCAATCCATTACTGAAGCACACCGGATGAAGCTGCTGAAACTACGGGCAGCTCGATTGCACAAGGATGAAGTGTGCGCGGTCGATTCCACCTCCCGCAGCGCCTATGGCAAATCGTTGACCGACATCAGATGGGGAAAGAACAAGGAGAGTCTTCCCTTGGAACAGACGGTGGAGGTGGTGGTTTACACCTTGGATTCCCACATGCCGGTCTATTACCGGACCTTTCCGGGTAATATGCAGGATTCCAGGAGTCTTGAGGCCATCCTCACCGATCTGCAGCATGCCGGTTTTGCCGATGTCATCCTGGTCACCGACCGGATGGTATGGCCATAGATCAGCAATCCAAGCTCTACTACCAGCAGAGTTTCCCATCGATTATGCAGTGGAGAGTACAGGCACCAGTGAAAAACAGTCAAAGAATCTGAGACTGAACCTCTATTTCGATTCGGTGCGTCGCAGTGAGGAGTTGGTCCAACTGGATATCGACATCACCGAACAACACAAGAAGCTCCAATTGCTTCTCTTAGAACAGGAGCCACTTGAAGATGACCAATCGTTGAAACGGCATTTTAGGTATTTCAAACTACAGTATGATTCTGGTGAAAGGCTTCTCAAGTCTTTTACACGAGATGACAAGAAAGTGGAGAAAGCCAGACGTAACAGCGGATTCTTCTCGATCATGACCCATAAGTTAGATATAGATGCCATGCAGACCTACCAAACCTACAAGCTTCGCGATGAACAGGAGAAGGCGTTCCAACAGATGAAAAGCCAGATGGTCGCCGACCGTCAGCGCACCTGGTCGGAGGAGGGAAAGACTGGTAGGCTGTTCATCCTTTTCGTATCGATGGTTCTCGGCTCTGCTGTACGTCACACATGGAAAACCACGGAACTGCATGCACTGTTTTCATCATCGTTGGATGTTCTTGATGAGATGCGAAGCATTAGATGTATCGAGCACACCGGACGGGCAAAATTCATTGCCCCGTTCGTGGCAAGCAACTGGACATCTGTGAAGCTTTTGGATTCGAGGTTCCTCAAGGCTGTGCCCCCGACTATGTTTCCCGGAAGAAACATCCTAAGAAACGAGGTCGCCCACGCAAGCAAGCGACCGAAATGGATTTATAGTATAAAAGGCCTTAAAATTCACATAAACAAGTGGGAACCAACCCCACATTTATTTTCCTTCAACACTACCATAAATCAATGATACTATCTTCAAAGACAGCGGCTAAGACAAAGTCCCGTCCGCTTACCTAAGACAATATCACTTCAGACTGAGGCAATTATAAATCTTCCCCTCTTTTCCCTTGACAGAACCTCTCTTCCATTCTAATAATTACTTAAACGCATAAGTAGAGGTTCTCGATGATCTGTACCGGTAATGAATACATAGCAATCCCTGAAATAGAAGATAACAGTGACGTACTCAGCTTCAACGTCCTCTCCATGGCTCAACGTGGCATGATTGAATTTCGGGGAGGGGAGAAGCCCTTCCTCCACCTCGGGCTCTCTGTTAATGGAACTTCTTCAGAATTCTCATCCTTTACTCAGGACCGTTTCTGGATCCCGACCTTCTCATCCGAAAACCCTTCCTATAGCGCTACCTACCAACTACTCTCCCCGAAAGACCAGAAAGGCTTCGTGCAGGTAGTAACTGTAGAGAACAAAACAGAGCAGTCTCTTGAGGCAAGGATTACTCTTACAGGCTCAATCGCTGAAGTCCTGCATACCGTCAATGAAAGCAAGCCCTTTGAAGGCAGCATGCATGCCTATAAGACGAATTGGTCAGATTGCCCCTGCTTTGACATCCGATCGGGATTTCCTGTTTTGGCGCTTGCCCCAATTACCTCTAGTGCTGGTACATGGAGCTATAGTGATGATTGCTCCATCACTTTTGCCATGGAAGCACCATTGGAAGTACCAGCTTTCAAAGAGGCTCAGTTTGCCATCTACTGGGGAGTAGGATTTGAAGAAGTCTCAGCGGTCACCAGTGCACGGGAATTCTCCAGGCAAAGAGTAGAGGCCCTCTACCAGGAGCAAATTTGTTATCTGGACTCCATCATCAGACCAACCGGTGATACCCGGATGGACAAGACCCTCTTCAGCAACCTGCTGTTTGCCATCCACTATGCAACAGGGAGAACCATCGACACCGAGGAGCTCGTTCTGGTGACCAGCAGAAGCCCCCGCTACTACGTCAGCGCAGCCTACTGGGACCGGGACTCCCTGCTCTGGTCCTTCCCAGCAATCCTGGAAGTTGACCAAGCACTCGCACGTGAGATGCTCCACTACGTCTCTACCCGGCAGAAGCGGAACGTCGGGATCCACAGCAGGTACATCGACGGAACGATCCTCGAACCAGGCTTCGAGCTGGACGAGCTCTGTGCCCCCATTCTTGCCATTGACGCCTACATCCAGAAAACTTCCGAACCACTTCTGGAAGATAGTGATATCAAGTCCCTCATCAATCGCATCATTGGCAAACTTGAAGCAGTAGAGACTCAATCAGGACTCTACAAGACCTTCCTCCAGCCAACCGATGACATGCATGTCTACCCCCTGCTTACCTATAACAACGCCCTGGTTCATGCAGTTTTCTCCATCCTGGCCTCCTGGAATTGGAACGGTCAGGCGATGCATTGGACAGAGAGAAAGGAAGCTGTGAAGCGTGCGATTGAGCTGCACTTGGTCAAAGACCATCAGGGCAAGAGACAGTACGTCTGGTCTACCGATGGGAACGGGAACTATGACATCTATGACGAGCCACCTGGCAGTCTCTTGCTCCTCCCACTCTTCGGTATTACCTCCTTCTCAGATGGAGTGTACCTGAACACGGTCTCTACCATCACCAACCCTGCCTATGAGTACTCATTTGCAGGAACCAAATTTGCTGCGATTGGGTGTCCGCATGCACCTCATCCCTGGATATTGAGTCTGGCGAATGAAGTCAGGGTCTTTCATGCAGAAGCTGCAATCCAAAAGCTTCTGCATGCGCCAATGGACCATGGCATCGCCTGTGAAAGCATTGATGAGCATACCGGGTACGCGAGAACAGGTGAGGCATTTGCCACCTGCGCTGGATACCTCGCATATGTCCTCATCGAGGAGATGAAAGCACGTGGAAAGTGGAAAGCATAATACCTACCTGCCTTGGCAGATCGAAACACACATAACTGGGCAGAATGAACGCTTCTGCCAAAGTATCTTCTACCAAGGTAATGGAAGGTTCGGCCTGAGAGCAGTATTACCCGGCGATACCTATACAAGCGAGAACCATGGAGTCTACAAGGCCAGAGGATTTGAGTACATCAAGAGCGGCATCACTGACATGGTCAACCTTCCGGACCCACTTAGGCTTGATGTATTTGTGGATTCAGTACCTCTCACCAATAGTGGGAGTAAACAAACACTGGACATGAAGAAGGGGTTGGTGACCCGTACTTGGGAAACTGATCAGTATTCCTGCATATACTCCAGAGTGGTCTCCTGTAAACAGAAGGACCTGACAGGTCATCGCTTCCTTATAAAGGCAAAGGAACAGGTTTCCTTGCTTATCGTTGATGCGATCGACGATTCGGTGATGAACCTCCCGGTCAATGATGACCAGACTGTAGAGAATGAAGAGAGTCTTATCTTACTGAAGAAGTGCCGCTTCTCTTGGGAGGATGGAGTCTTACTCATGGAAGGCTCTAGTGTCCATGAGACGCTTTCTTTTAGGTATCGTAAAAGCTTTCGATCCTCTGTTCCGGGGAATGATTGTGATGGTCAGAAGCACTATGAAATCGTACTGGAAGCTGGCTCGTCCTTCTTCTTGGAGGCAGTGGTCAGCTTGGAAGGAAGAGAGAGAGAAGGGTACGACTATGACAAGCTACGTCGTGAATCAGAAGAGGGACTCTCCTTATTCTGGGAAGAACATGACATCATCCTCAATGGACCCGTGGAAGACCAGTGCGCCATTCGCTGGGCTCTCTTCAATCTGAAGCAGAATGAACCAGAGCACGGCTGTTCCATCGGGGCCAGGGGACTTACTCATAGTCGCTATAAAGGCTGTTACTTCTGGGACACAGAAGTCTTCATCCTCCCTTATTACCTCTACACCAATCCTGAAATCGCCAAGAACATCCTTTCCTACCGCGTGGAGACGTTCTCATCAGCCAAGGAGTATGCTGCTTCCTTGAACCTGATGGGTGCACGGTATCCTTGGATGAGCGCGCTCGATGGCTCAGAGCAGTGTGAGACGTGGGATACCGGAAAGTGTGAAGTCCATGTCACTGCCGATATCGTGTGGGCGATGGATCAGTATGTACAGGCCACCGGCGACCGTACATTTGAAAAGACGAGCCTTGTAGAAATATACCTGGAGACAGCACGGTTCTGGGCCTCAAGATGGACCTATATTGCTCAGAGTGACCACTATGAAATGCTTTTCGTAAAAGGACCCAACGAGTATGGTGGGGTGACGAAGAACAACACCTATACCACCTGCATGGCCCTGCATACGATTAAGCTGGCTCTTGCCGCTGCAAAGAGAGGGGAGCTTTCACTATCTTCGGAGGAACGAGCTGAGTTTGAGGCAATTATCAGCAAGGCTGTCATCCCCTACAGTGAAGAAGAAGGGACCTACCTAGAGGATGACCTGTTTCTCCTGCAGGAACCTTTCGACCTGAAGGCTCACAAGACGAGTGGCAGGGCTCTCTATCATACAATCTGCTTTGACCGTCTCCAACGGTACAAGGTAGTCAAGCAACCCGATGTACTGTTGCTCTATCTCCTCTTGCCCGAATACTTCAGCGAGGAGGAAGCATGGAACGCATGGGACCTCTATGAGCCCCTCACGAGCCATGACTCCACCTTGAGCTGGGGAATGCATTCCCTCATTGCCTACAAGCTTGGCTTACGAGAGAAAGGTGAGCACTATCTCAGGCAGGCCATGTTCCTCGACCTTGAGGAGCTGATGGAGAACACGAGTGGAGAGGGTCTGCATATCGGGGCGATGGGAGCCCTCCTCCAGGCAGTGCTCTTCGGGGTAATGGGAATAAACTTCTCAGGCGTTGATGTCTCTGCCTCTCCTTCTTTGCCTGCTTCCTGGAAGCAGATCGCTAGCAAGGTCACCTACAAAGGAGAGCGATATCGCGTGGTCTGTGATGTAAAAGGCAGTCACTTGGAAAAGATTTCATTGACAAATGAGAAAATGAGTTCAATACTTAACTTAAACGCATAAGTGAGGCAATGAATGGCAAAGAAACGGATTAACATGAAGGATATCGCGAAGGAAGCCGGGGTTTCGACGGCTACGGTCTCCTACATCATAAATAAACGTTCAGACCAAGTCATTGCACCACAAACTATCAAAAAAGTCGAAGAGGCGATCAAGCGGTTGGGCTATGTCCCCAACCTGGGAGCCAGGGCATTAGCTTCGAAACACTCCCGCCTGCTTGGCCTCTTGATCCCCCAGACGGAGAAGGAGACAAAGCTTATGTTCTCCAACTCCTTCTATGGCTCCTTCCTCTCCAGCTTTGAGTATGAGGCACGAAAGAAGGGCTACAACATACTCATCAGCGGGACTGATGTGGATGAAAGTTATGTGGATGTGGCACGCAAGCGAAGTCTTGATGGGATTGTCATTGTCGGTGTTGAGATTGAGTCGGACATCAAAGACCTGAAACAGATTGGGATACCCACTGTCCTGGTCGACTCCTACGGTATGGACAAGGAGCTCAGCTCGGTCACCATCGACGACGAGAACGGTGGATTCCTGGCAACCGAGTACCTTATAGGAATGGGCCATAGAACCATAGGCCTGGCTACTGGGTTTCTCACCAAGGAGGGCGTCAACACCGAGCGTCTCAAAGGGTATGAGAAAGCGCTTACCGGACACGGTTTGCCCTGTGTTGGGCAGTATGTGTACTCCGGCACCATCTCCTACGAGTATGGACTGGAGCTTGGCCTGCAATTGGCAGCCTCTTCCGAGAGACCGAGTGCCATCTTCGCCACAGCAGACATTCTTGCCTTTGGTTTGATCAAGGGACTGAAAAGGGGAGGCCTGAAGGTCCCTGAGGATATCTCGGTTGTTGGATTTGACGACGGGTTCTTGGCAGGCAATATGGAGCCGGCTTTAACTACCGTTCGTCAGGACGTGGATGGCAAGGCTCGAATTGCTGCTCAGTTGGTCATCGACGAGATTGAAGAGAAGGAAAATGGTTCTAATATTGTACTGCCTGTCTCCCTGGTGGAACGGGAATCGGTACGGAAATTGGTATTACATTGATGATCCGAAGCCGTGCGGGGCTTCGGATCATCGGATTGAGTCATACTGGTGTATCACTGCAAATCCAATTGTAGTGAGTTCGAAGCGGTTTGTACAGACAAGAAATGAACATGTCTGTACCAGGAGGTTTGTTGTAATGAAAACAACGAGAAACATTCTCTCACTCGCTCTTTTTCTGATTCTCGTATTGCTCCCTGCTTTTTCAGCAGGAACAAAAGAGGCTGCCCAGGGCACTGTTACATTGAAACTTGAACAGTTTTCTGGTTCTGAGGCAACACTCTCAGGAGAAGCTCTGAGAGGAATGATTGCAGAGTTCGAAAAGCAGAATCCAACGATCAAGGTCGAACTACAGACCATCGGTTACGATGATTATTTCACCCAGCTCCAGAGTAAGGTGGTTGGGGGTAATGCAGCGGATGTGTTCGAACTCAACTATGAGAACTTTGTCGCCTACGCAAGCGAAGGTGCCCTCGCAGATGTAACGGGTAAGCTTGGCGATACCAGCGGCTTCAATAAGACCGCCCTCGACGCATTCAACTACCAAGGCGTGCAGTATGGAGTGCCGAACTCTTTCAGTAATGTGGTGTTGTTCTACAACAAGGCGCTCTTCGACCAGGCTAACCTTGCATACCCCACCTCTGATTGGACCTGGAAGGACGTGGAAGTTGCATCCAAGAAGATCATGTCCCTCGAGAAGAATATCTGGGGTTTCTATAGACCCTTGTCTTTCCATGAATTCTATAAGGGTGCTGCGCAGAACGGTGGTTCCTTGATGAATGCTGAGAGAACAGCGTTTACCGTCAACCTTCCCCAGAACATTGAGGCAGCTTCTCTCATGGCAGGCTGGCAGAATGATTCCAAGATCATGCCAACCGATGCCGACATGGCAGGCATGGGTGATTGGGATCTCTTCAAGAGCGGCCGACTGGGCATGCTTGTGACCGGTATCTGGGCCTTTGGGGATTTCACCGCCAATTGCCCATTCGACTGGGATATCGCCATCGAGCCCGGTAACGTGCAGAAGGCAACCCACTTCTTCTCCAACTCCTATGTGGTGAGTGAGACCAGCAAGCACCCCGCTGAAGCTGCAAAGCTGGCAGTGTTCCTTGCAGGCAGCAAAGAAGCTACCAAACTCAGGGTTGAAGCATCGTGGGAACTTCCCCCGGTAACCTATCCTGAGATCATTGACAGCTATCTCTCCATTACTCCTCCTGAGAACAGGGAAGCGGTCTTTGCATCCCTCGACTATCTGGTAACTCCCCCGGTGAGCATCCAGCAGGCTGAGATGCAGGCAATTATCCAGAGCTATCTGGGTCAGATTGTTTCAGGCAAAATGAGCGCAAAGGCTGCTCTTGATGCATGTCAGAAGGAACTTGAAGCCAAGATTTCCTTGTAATCGAATAGTCTATGGCATGGCCTTCTTGGCCATGCCTCTGGAGGTCTTATGAGTATCCAGGGCAGAAGGGGAATCAGAGTTGCGCTTCCCTATCTACTTCCGAGCCTGCTTGGTGCCCTTCTTTTTGCCATACTTCCTATCATCATCTCCCTGTTGTTGAGTGTGACCAACTGGTCAGGTATGTCCAGGGTGCGTTTGACTGATGGGTTCCTGAAGTTTGTTGCAGAGCACTTTGTAGGATTGGAGAACAGCAAGGCAATCCTGAGTGATGGTGAGTTCTGGAGAGCCTTGTCCCACAATCTTTACTTCATCATCCTTTATCTTCCCCTGATGCTTGCCCTCTCCATGACCGCGGCCCTCATCATCAATGCACCGAATCGTGGGGCCAATGTCTATCGGGTTGTGTATTATCTTCCCGTACTCACCAGCTGGGTCGCCGGTTCCCTGATCTGGAAATGGTTGCTCTCTCCCGTCTATGGTCCGATCAACAACGCTCTTGCAATAATCGGGATTGAAGGACCGCTCTGGCTGCAGAGCGAAGTGTGGGCAATGCCCTCCATCGTGCTAGCCTCGATCTGGAAGGACATGGGCTTCTATGCCATGATCCTCCTCGGTGGTTTGAAAAGTATCAACACAGAGTACTATGAGGCAGCACGGATAGACGGGGCGAGTAAGCCACAGATGTTTGCTCGCATTACCTTGCCCTTGCTCTCCTCGGTGCTTTTCTATGTCTCGATGCTCTCCATGATCAATGCATTCCAGCTTTTCCCCCAGGTCATGGTCATGACCAAGGAAGGCAATGCCGGGCCGAATGGGGCGACAATGGTTATGGTGGAGCGTATCTACAAGTATGCGTTCCGATACGGAAAGATGGGGTACGCAGCCGCATACTCCTGGATTCTCTTCGTAATCATCATGGCATTTACCTATATCCAGAAACGAGGGGAAAGAAGGTGGGTCAACTATGATGTTTAGAATACATGTGAAAGGCTTCCTCTATCACCTGCTTGCAATTGTGCTGGGTATTCTTGCCATCATTCCCTTTCTCTGGATGATCTCCACCTCGCTGAAGAGTGGGGGAGCACTGTTGGTCGTTCCTATCGAGTGGTTCCCGAAGGAACCCACCATCCAGGCCTACGAGAAGCTCTTTGCCCTTACCGGGATGCTTCGCTCCATCGGTAACTCGCTGGTGGTGACTTCTGGTGCTGTGCTGATTGCACTCTTCTCTTCGTCCATGGCAGCATTCGCCTTCTCAAAGATTCGATTCAAGGGGAGCGGAGTCCTCTTCATGCTTTTTATTGCTTCCATGATGCTTCCCAGCCATGTCCTTTTCATACCGCTCTATTTGATCATGAACGACCTGCATCTGGTGGATACCTTGTTTGCCCTGATTCTTCCCTATACCTTCAAGGCCTTTGCGGTATTCATGCTGCGTCAGCAGATGATGAATATCTCTGATGCCTACCTCGATGCGGCTGCTATTGACGGTGCTTCCCTGTTTAGGTCTTTCATAACGGTATTCCTCCCGCTCTGTAAGACAGCGCTTGCAACGCTTGCGATCATCATCGCGATGGATGCCTGGAATGACTACCTCTTGCCGCTGGTACTCATGACCAGCCCAAAGAACTATACGCTACCCATTATTCTCAATGCCCTCTCCGGGCAGTTCAAGACAGCGTACGACCTGCTGATGGCAGGTTCCCTTATCTCTGTGGTTCCGCTCCTGATCATCTACATAGGTGCACAGCGGTATTTCGCCAGTGGTCTCCAAATTGGAGGAGTAAAAGGATGAAATCTATCTATTTGGATGCACAGGCATCCAGTATTGTTGTAGTCGAGAAACAGGGTAGCGTATGCCTTCAGTTCAAGGGGACCCATCTCTGGGGAGCCGGAGAGCATTTTGACCGTGTAGAGTTTCTCTCACACCCCAGGAGAAACGAGGTGGAAGAAGTGTTCACCCAGCAGGGTGTACACACCTATCTTCCCCAGCCCTTGTTCCTCTCTGATGAGTATGCTTTTCTTGTCCAGAGTGACCGTGTTTTTACCGTTGAGTCCCAAGGCAGCGATGATGGCATTCAGCTGACCTTGCAAGGAGCATTCTCTCCTGAAGATTCCCTCGTCATTGCGTCCGGTACCCCAAAAAAGACGCTTGGGGAGCTACTCTCCTACCTTGGAGGGGTTGTCCTTCCTCCCTCGTGGGTGTTCGGGGAGTGGGCGAGTGCCAACCGCTGGAAGAGTGAGGAGGATGTACGTGCAGTTATGGATGCTGCTGCCTTGCATGGGTTTCCCATCACGGTTCTGGTAGTGGAAGCTTGGAGTGATGAGTCGACATTCTATACGTTCAGCGAAGAGCAAGGGCTCTGGCCTGATCCCCGGAAACTGATAGAAGAGATGGATACGCAAGGCGTGCATCTGGTGCTCTGGCAGATTCCGGTATACAAAGCCTTGGAAGAAGGTAGGCGTGATATACGTCATGAGCAAGATTTGGCTTACGTTCGTGAGCATGGACTAGCAGTGCTGAACAAAGATGGCACCCCGTACACCATTCCTGAAGGAAACTGGTTCGCTGGTTCCATGGTTCCCGATTTTACCAACCCAGAGACGCGCAAGTGGTGGTTCTCCAAGCGGAAGTATCTGATGGATATGGGGGTGTCAGGGTTCAAGACCGACGGAGGGGAGTGTATCCTCACCGATGATGTCCTCTTCCATGATGGCTCAACTGGGAAGGAGATGCGTAACCGATATCCTCAGAGCTACATTGAGGCGTATCAGGAGTTCATTGGCCCAGAGCGTATTACCTTCAGCCGAGCTGGGTATCTGGGTGCCCAAGGATCCATGCTCTTCTGGGCAGGCGACCAACTTTCTCAGTGGTCAGAGCTGCAGGCAGTCCTAAATGCAGGGCTGAGTGCTGCGATCTCAGGAATCTTCTGGTGGGGCTTTGATATCGGCGGTTTCGCCGGTCCAATGCCCTCTGGGGAGCTGTATCTCAGAAGTTATGAGCTGGGTTCTCTGGTTCCTGTGATGCAGTGGCACTCTGAGCCGGTTGGAGGACAATTCTCTGAGGTGATGAAGAGCGAAGATCGCATCAACGACCGAAGTCCTTGGCATATGGCTGAGCGATATGGTGAAGAAGTACTCGCAATCACCAAACGTTACAGCACCATGAGAAAGAGTTTGATATGGTATCTCGTCAGGGAAGCGACCGTTTCTAGGGAAATGCTACAACCGATGATGAGACCGATGTTCTATGCGTTTGGCAGCGCATACGCTGATATCTACGACCAGTATCTACTGGGTAGTTCTCTGTTGGTTGCTCCCATTCTGGAGAAAGGACAGAGGGCTCGTGCTGTCACCCTTCCAGACGGTTCCTGGTACGATCTTTTTACGGGTATGACTATGAGCGGTCCCTGTACAGTAGAGAGAGGGTACTCGCTAGGGCAAATAGGGATTTTCATTAATACAGAGGATGCTGAGTTTGAGAGACTGAAAGATTCATTTGCCGGACTATGTTGAGGTGGTTAGAAATCTAAAATTGTATCGGCTTGGCGATTATGGGTTTCTGTCCCGCTAAGCCATTACTCTCCATGAACAAGTCTGTAGGATTCTCATGAATTCAGTATCCTAAGTCTCTTAAGGCTGTAGTAATTACTAAAGAATGCCAAGTTCTTTTATACCAAGAAGAAATACACAGT
>DUPO01000164.1 GCA_012838275.1 Spirochaetales bacterium | reverse complement strand
GACTCCATCAGGGCATTGGCCCCTGCCTTGCCTGCCTGCACATCGCTGGCAAAGATATAATCCTGTATGTTGTCCACAAAGCCGGGGGTATGTAACGCAAAATCAGGGTGTTTTTCCTTGAATCTGTTGTAACGGATGGTAGTGCTTTTGCTGAGGGTTCCCACAGCAATGACTTGCCAGTCGAGCCCTCTCCCTTTGACCTCTTCAAGAAAATCAGTCTTGCCTATGCCTTCTCCCCCTAAGTTGAGCAGGACGGTAAACGTATCCTTTAGTCCCAATTTCTTACGGGCTTCACTCTTGCTCAGGGTCTTGAGGTTCCTCATCGCCTTTTTCAAGGGAAACGGGCAGATGGAGATGGTCTCTTCGGGCTGTCCTTGGGCGATGGTTAGTTCTCTACCCAGTTCGGTGCAGATGTAGAGCTTGTCCAAATCGCCGCTGATACCTGTGTTTGGGGTAAAGAACACATCCGTGGAATATTCAAAGACAGGGATGTCCAATTCCAGGTGGTCGACAATGGGTTTGATCAGGTTGGCTCCGAGGAAATGTGCGACGACAATACAATCCGGTCTGTTTTTATCATACCAACGCTTGAAATCCTTAGGTCCATGAGAGTGTGTCGCAAGGAAACGGATCCGCTTGGCATTTGCATGGGAATCACTCCTTGGATTGATAAATTTTTCCAGTCGTGGGAAATGGAGGAGGGTTCTCCAGTTATATTTGCTGATCCAGTTTACTACAGGAGCGTTACACACCTCCAGCAGGAGGTTGTCGACAACGGTAGTGTGTCCCAGTTCTTCGAAGGCGTCAGAAAGCGCCTTTGCAGGGGTAATGTGACCCTTTCCTGCATCAACATACAAGAGTGCTATTTTCATGATTAGTTAAGAATAAGCGAAAAGGGATGCAATCGCAAGCACCTGTACACAATCATTCACCTCTTGTTGCATATCCGGGTTTCCACCTTGCTACTTCCTCTAGTATGTCAAGGATAAATTCTTTGCTGCTGAAGCTTAACGGGAGGGAAGAAAAGCGTTTTTCCATCGCTATCTGCTCCTCTTTATCCTGGTAATATGTTTGAAGGATGTCGATCTGTCTTTTTGTCTTGTTTCCGCTCCAGCCTACTTTGTACTTGTTCAGGAAGGTAGTGGTATCACGTGCGGCAAACAGCAAGTCCGAGACCAGGAAAGGACGTGATAGGGCCATGCTCTCCATGAGGGCATTTGCTCCTGCTTTCCCGACTTGTACGTCACAGGCATAGATGTACTCACCGATATTGTCGATAAAACCAGGGGTATAAAGAGTGAAATTCGGGTACTGTCTCTGAAAGGCAGCAAACCTTTTTTTCGTATGGTTGGTGAGTTTTCCCACAACTACCACCTGCCAGGGCAGTCCTCGTCTGGCTGCTTCATAGACAAATTCGGTATTGCCAATACCCTCACCACCAAAGTTCTGCAGTACGGTAAATGTATCTTTGATGCCGAGAAGCTCTCTCGCCTTCTTTTTTGTGAGTTTCGGAAGGTCTTCGATGGAACTTTTCAAGGGAAACGGGCAGACCTTTACCCTTTCAGGGGGGTGGCCCTTTGCAAGGAGCAAATCCCTGCCTACAAAGGTTGCGATGTAGAGCAGGTCGAGCTTCTTGTTGAACCCCGCAGTTGGATTGTTGAACACATCGGCTGCGTACCCAAATACCGGTATGGGCAGCTCGAGTTTTTGGACTATGGGGGTAATGACATTCGCACCTAGGAAATTGGTGCAGACAATGAAATCAGGTTTCGTCTTCGTATACCAAGCGAGGAATCCTCTCTTGAGATGGATCCTTACTACAATGAACCGGAAGACAGCACCCATGAACTTTGTGTCGTGGAGGCGGTGGAAGGCTCCCTCTATGCGAGGGTGCCTTAGCATGAATCGCCACTCCTTCTTACAGAATGAAGACCAGAAAGGTGAGTTGCAAACCAAGAACATGTCTTCAACCAGGGCTTGATGCCCTTGTTGTTCTAGTTTATCCGCAAGTGCTAAGGCTGGGACGTAATGTCCTTTTCCCGCATCGACATATAAGAAGGCTCCTAGCATACATCATTCCTTTGTGGTTGTATTTCCTGTTCAATTCAGGTGTCAACCTATTTGTTAGATCCGAACCATAGGTCTTTTTCCAAATCTATTTCTTATTTTGGCTGTAAGGATTATGTATGAAGGCATCACAAAAATGGTCGACAGCATGCAGTTGAGGAGCGCAATGCTCATCAGGGTCCCAAAGTATCGAACAGGCGTATATGAGGCAAAGAGGAACATCAGCATGCCTGCAATGATGGACAGGGTCGTAAGGATGATGGGCCTTCCTGTCTCCTTTATCGTGATGGCGATGATTTCCTTCAGGGGGAGGTCTGAAACCCTAAGATTGTTCTTGTATCTGAGCAGGAAGTGGATGGCATCGTCGATGCCGGCTCCTACCGCTACAGAAGCGAAGGTAACCGTAATCATGTCAAAGGGGATGCCCAGCAAGTACATGAAGATATAGTTTGCCATTACCCCTGTGAGGATGGGGATGAGGGCAAACAGCGCTTGTGAAAGTGACAGGAAGGCCGCCAGGACGACAAGGAACACCAGCAGGAAACTGATATAGGTGCTTTTCTTCTGATCGGAAAGCAAGAGGTTTGAGAAACGCAGGGATGCGTGGGGCTCCCCTCTGATGGTGAGTTTTGTCCCGTCGGGCAGAAGAGGGAGGTGTTTCTGCATCACCTTCTCTATACGCGCCGCACTGGCCACAGTCATGAGGTCCTTGTCCTCGGCATCAAAATTTTGGACAAAGAGGGTGAGGGAAGACCCTTCCTCGTTCAGGATGGCTCCGATGTCAGCCTTGCTCTGGTTATTCATGAGGATTACCATCCTGCTTAACAGGTTGAGCAGGCCGGAAGAGGCAGGTATCCCAGCCTCTCCGCTGTAGACGGAGTTGGCAAAGCTTACGTATGAAGCAAATGAGAGTATCTGGATGACATCATCGCTCTCGCTCAGCACTGCCTGCTCATAGTCATGCACCTTGGCTAGGTTTTCACTTTGCAAAAAGAAATTCTTCTCATCCTCAGGGGCGGTTATGGTCAGAACGAAGGGAGCGTCTCCTCCCATTTTCTGTGCGAAATGCCGGGAATTCTTTCCAAAGTCATCCTTTTCCGGCAGATAGGACATGTAGTTGGTATTGATTCGGACCAGGTCCTTTGTGGCAAAGAAGCCAGCGATGACGGCCAGCCAGATCAGAACGAATACGGGCCAGCGTCTCAGGACCACCTTACTCGAATAGTTGACTAGCTGGGCAAGATATCCTTCGCTGTAGGTCTCCAACTGAAGAGGTTTGGGAGGTGAGACAAGGGCCAGCAATGCTGGCAGGTAGGTGGCCGACAGTATAGCACAGTAGGTGACCCCCGCCCCTACAGCTATTCCGAACTCCCTGAGGGCTGGAGTCTTGGAGAAGAGCAGGCTGAGAAAGCCGATGACGGTTGTCAGGCAAGCGAAAGCAATGGTACGGAGAATCTTTTTTGTAGATTCTATCGAGGTTGCCCCACTGGTGTAGTCAGCGTAGTACTCCCCTATGACATGGATGGCATAGGAGGAGCCGAGGTTGAGCACCATGCAGGGAGTCACGATGTTGACAACTGTAAGGGCATAACCGAGCAATTTCATGGTGCCGAAGGTCCATATGATGCCAATGACTGACATGGAGAAGGGAAGCAACATGCTTCGCTTTGCCTTGAAGCTCAGATAGTAGACCAGCAGGATGGCCAGGGCACAAAGCCCAAGCAAGGCCTTGAGGTCGCGCCCGAGGTAGTGCATCAGGCGATTGCTGATGACAGCCCCCCCGTTGATGTAGACTTGTATTCCAGCGTCGCGCAGCCCATCCAGCATCGCTGAAATTTCCAGTTCCCTCTCTGCGCTCAGGACGGAGGTCTGAAATGAGAACAGCATGCTCTTCATATCTTCGCTGACCAGATAATTCTTGATGATGGGGTCTTTTTCTACCCGGCTCTTGAGAAGGGCTGCCTCCTCATCTGTCCAGAGGGCCCTTCCCTGGTTGTGGGCAAAGGGGACACTCATCAGGCGGGTGCCTCGTTTTTCCAGGGTGACGAAGTTGAGCAGCGAGGAGCTTTCGCTCAACTCCTTTGTAGCGCTCAGCTCATCCATCGTCTGTTCTATAAGGGAGAGGCGCTCGGCACTGTACAGATCATCCGCCTCTACCATGACCAGGTAGGAGGAGGTGTATGGATAGTCCCCCTCATCCTCTTCTGTTGCCAGAAGGGAAGGGCTGGTGTTTGCCTGTAAGTTTGCATTGGCATTGAGTACCTGCGTATCGAGGACAAGTGGCTCCAGGTTCGCCTGCTGATTGGCAGGGGAGGCCCCGCCTGTGCCTCCGTCGAAGACTTTGGTGTCCTCCACCTGATACAAAAGGTCGGAGTAATCTCCACTTAGCTCAAGGGATACCGCATGGAACAGAAAGAATATGGTGACGATGGCAATGCACACCAAAGTGGTTTTGTTATGTTTTCCAACGAAGGATAAAATATCGAATTTCATGATGCTCCTGAACGACATGGGGTGTCCAATCCATATAGGGTCTATGCCGTGATTATTTTGAATATGTAACGACAATCATACCATAGCTCAGAACAAAAAAGAAACCTATCCGATCATCCTTTATGGGAGTTCAAGACTAAAAAAACCCCCTAATCAGCATTGATCGGGGGGTGTTTGAGTGCTTAGTCCTTATACCGTTTCTTGGACGGGTAGTTTCTGCTTTTGGAAGGACGGGGTCGTGAGCTGTAACGGTCACGATCGTCGGCATAGGAAGGACGTCCGCGGTCGCTTGGTCGTGAATCACGTCCGTACGGTTGGTAATCATCTTCCGGTCTCCGTCTTGGAGGTCTTGAGCGGTCATAGCCACCGCCGCCTCTTGAAGGTCGGTAGGGGCGGTCTTCAAACCTTTCGCCTCTGGGCCTCCCTGAGAGGTGCTTTCCGTTGGGATTGTCGGGTTTCGCCCTTGTTACAAGAGGTCTTCCTTCTGATCCACGGTCTGAGAACACTTGTAAAATCTTGTCTGCAACCTCAACGGGGGCAGAGACAAAGGAGAAGTTATCCCTTACGGAAACATCCTGCAGGTCCCTATCCTGGGCACCCGCCTGTTCGATGAGATAGTCAATAAGCTGTCTCTTGTCCAACCCGTCCTTGCGCCCTCTAGCGATGAAGAGTCTGGTGAACCCGTCATTCTCTGCGAAGCCTCTGCGGTCTCCTCCACGATCATCACGTGAGGGTTGGTTGCCACCAATGGACCTGTACTTGGATACGTCAAGCTCATCACTGTAAAAGTGCTCGAGCAGTGCAGCTACAAGCTCTTCTGGATCATGGCCTTCCAAAATCTCTGTGGCAAGGGGCATGAACAACTTATAGTTGACGTCCTTGTCTGCCAGAGTTGTGAGGGTCGTGAGGATCCTTTCGCGTTTGATGTTGATGATATCATCAGCATCGGGAACGCTGCCCCTTCGGATATCAAACTTTGATGCCCTTCGGATAAAGGTAAAGCGCTTGAACTCACGGTTGGCTACAAACGTGATGGCTGTTCCCTTTTTTCCTGCGCGGCCGGTACGTCCTACACGGTGAATGTATGCTTCAGGATCTTCAGGTAGGGAGAAGTTGATGACGTGGGTGAGGTCCTGGATGTCGATACCTCTGGCCGCCACATCGGTTGCTACCACTATGTTGATGGATTTTTCACGCATCTTGGCGAGTATGAGTTCACGTTGTTTCTGTGAGAGGTCCCCATGCAAAGGCTCTGCACCATAACCGCGTTCGGAGAGTCTGCGTCCGATCTCATCGCATTGGATCTTCGTACGACAGAATACCAAGCCATAAAAGCTCTCTTCCATGTCGATGATTCTGGTCAATGCCTCAAACTTGTCACCCTCTCTCAGTTCGATGTAGACCTGGTCGGTAAGACTTTCGGTTATTGCATCCTGCTCTATCTTAACAAGTTCAGGAGACTGCATGAACCTTTCTGCAAGTCTGCGAATGGGGGCAGGCATGGTGGCTGAGAAACAGAGCATCCTCTTGTTTTTAGGAGTCTGCTTGAGCACTTCCTCAATGTCATCCACAAAGCCCATATCAAGCATTTCGTCCGCTTCATCAAGCACGACGAACTTAAGGTTTTCAAGATTGAGGGAGCCTCTTCGCAGGTGGTCCAGGATACGTCCCGGAGTTCCTACCACTACGTGGACACCTCTGCGAAGTTTGCGAAGCTGAAGCTCCATTGAAGCACCGCCGTATACGGCCGCTATCTCTAGGTGGCGGTCTCCCTTCAGGGAGTTGATCTCCTCAGATACCTGGACGGCAAGCTCTCTCGTCGGAGCGAGAATGAGCGCCTGAACCTGGTAGAGGGTAGGATCTACGATTTCTAAAATGGGAAGGCCGAAGGCTGCCGTTTTTCCGGTACCTGTCTGGGCTTGGCCGATTACATCTACCTGATCTTTGAGAAGAAGCGGAATGCACGCTGACTGAATTTTGGTTGGCTCTTCAAAGCCTTTTGCTTTAAGCGCAAAAATAGTTTGTGCGGACAGTCCGAGCTCCGCAAAGTTTGTTAAATCTGACATGAATCTCCTGATATTTAAATGGCTGCATGAATTTTGGACAGCCGCGAAATACACATATGTCTGAATATTCTACACAAATGCCCAAGTTGTTTCAAGACAAAGGCATTCTGAATCCCCGAATTGTCTACCAACGGTTGTAAACATCTTCGGCAAAGCCTGGAAAACGTGTCAGGGTAAGCTCACTCTTATCATCAAGAACCACTTTTCCGGAGAAGTATCCGAATACCTGATGCTGGTCCGATTTTATCAAGATAAAATTGGTGGTTGAGTTACGGTCTACAGCCGGTTCAAAATTCAGATTCAGACGGTTGTCGCTTGAGGTAAACTTCCAGGGGAGCAGATAATCATTTTCGGGGATGTGGAAAGTCACTTCATCAAGCTTATGGATCACACCATTATAGAAAAGTGCATTTTCACTTGCAGGGCTGCGGTCGGAAAATCCATAACCCAGATTGAATCCAAAGGGGATATTCTCCAGCAGGCCCGAAGCCGAACTCCAGTACCATCGGTTCTGGTAGGTCCATCTGCCGCGTCCCCAATCAAGGACCCCCCAAGTTTCACCCAACAGCAGTGTCTCCTTGTCCAGACCTCGCCTGATCGTACCTTCCACAGGCATGCAGTTGACCTTCTCATTGAGATAGAATGCCTTGCGGTTCTCTTTCCAGCTCGTTGCAATATTGATGCTCTCCATCTCGGGCTTCTGGGTGAGTGTGACATTGACATCAAGGCCGATCCTTCCATCAGGCAGTTTGAGATCGGGGCAGGCAAACATCAGGTGGCGCTTTTCTCCCCTTTTGATGAATGCAAATCGTAGTTTGTTATTCGACCATGATACCTGGCTATCCTCAGTGGAGGAGGGGCTGAGACCCAACTTTCCTCTGGTGAAGAATCTGATCGCATCCTTTTGTGCAAAAGCTTTCATAGTAAGGTCGCTGTAGGAGATGGCGAACACCCCGGCATATCCAAGGTCACTGAATGTGGCGGTGACAGCATATCCTTTCTCCTGATTGACCAGGGCGTAGTAGTCCCACTCCTTTATGGCAAACTTTGATGATTTGATATCTTTACGCGTGTATTTCCAGAGGGGTCTTCGCGCCCACCCCTCTTCGGTGATATGGCCTTTCTCGTCCAGCAAGGGGATGGCCCTTGTAATCTCGTGCTGCATGCAAACCTCCTACGGGTCGGATTTTCAGATATCCCACTCATCTACAGTATAAGTCCTAATCGTAAACTTTGTTGGATTATCTTTATTCAGGGTGATGGCTTTTACACCCTTAGCATGGCCTCTTGAACCATAGGAGCCGTAACTTGCGCTTCGGGCAGTGTGTAGTGCTATGCCCTCCCATACTCCATGAAAGTCATTGAGATGGTCGTGCCCGCTAAAGGTGGCAACCGTGGTGGAGTCTTCAAGCATCGCCTGGAAAAGGCCGCTATTCTCCCAAGGGGTATTCACTTTCCTGTCTCCCATGACCCCAGTGGCTTCTCCGCTCTCCCACAGCAGAGCATATTCGGGCAGCGGAATATGGAAGAATGCATAGAAGGGAACCTTCTCTAGCCCTTG
>DUPO01000163.1 GCA_012838275.1 Spirochaetales bacterium | reverse complement strand
TATCCTTAAGACACTAGATATTCCGTTGCCTGATTAAGCCTCGTGATAAATTAGGCGGGAATTAAGGATGTATGAATATACATAGATTTTATTTGACTACTGTTGTCAAGCCCTAAATTCAAGGAACGGAACTTTTAACTTTTTCGTTATAGATAATGCTAAACTTGAGACGCACCCAAGCCGCCACTCGGTGGCTTGCAGATTCCGAGAACAGTGCTATACTTTAGTTACAAAGCTTATGCAAATTTCTTTGGACTAGAGGTAGTTGCAGCTGCCTCTTTCCTTTTTGTCCCATCAATCTCCTCCATTTCTCTCTTCGTGATTTCGGGCAGAAAATCAAGCAACTGTGTAAGCTTGTGGTATTGGAGTTTTCTCCGGAAAGCCCCCAGACCCTGCTGTTTGGTGAACTCGTAGATTCCGTTGCTCTTGACCAGGATATAGCTCAGCTGAATCATCTTCTTGGCAATCGCGACCGCAGCAACAGGTTTGTTTTTTCCTCTCAATATCAGATCTTTGTATTTCATTGAGAGTGGATTACCTTTCAATTTGGTTGATGCCACCCAGGCTGCCTGGATAATGTTCCTCCTGATGCACTTGTTGCCCATGTGGGATATATGACCCTTGCTTACTTTTGTTCCTGAATCAAACCTCCTCTCTGAGAGCCCGACATAGTTCACATAGCTGTCGGGGGAATTGAAACGGGAACCATCATTGAGGAAGGCAATCTGGGATGCTGCCGTCATCAGGCCGACTCCAGGCAACGAGAGCAGGGAAAGTGCCTCTTTTGGATGGGAAAGACAGATATCCCTCAATCTCTGCTTGCATTGCTCCAATTGATCGGCCACATGCTCAATCTGGTTGGAGAGCATGATCGCCTGTTCCATGGCAAGAGCCTCCTCGCACAACAGTCTGTTGGCCAAAGTCAACCTTGCTTCCTCCGTCTTTAGGTCTGACTTCCTGATGAATGGATGTCCCATCGAGTTGAACAGGGCATACAGACGGTTGACCAGCATCGTGATCTCCTGGGCGAGAAACACCTCAAGGGAGACTGTTGACCGCTCAGCCTGCTCCTCCTTAGTCGGAATCGAGACTGTAGGCCACTCATCCCTGGGCATGGTCCTTGCAATCCTGGCAATTTTCTCGCTGTCCGACTTATCCGTCTTGAGGGTACTGTTGAAAATGTTGTAGAGCTTGGCGGGATTGAGCACGACCACTTCCGCCTCGGTGTTTTCCAACAGGAACCTCGCCAGCGAGAACGATGAGGTCCCCGCTTCCAAGAGCACCAGGTCGCATTTGCAAAGCCTGCCTGCAAGCTTGGCTTTGCCCTGCGGTCCCATCTCCCCGGTGAAGAAATGACGGTTTCCCAGATCGGGTCCGTCCAGCATGCATCCGTGGAAGGTCTTCTTCGAGAGATCCAACCCGAATGTCCGTTCGTACTGCATGTTCATCGGCATGGCAGCACCTCCTTTTTGGATGTTCGAAGCTGGAAGGCTGTATAGGCGTGGTTCGTAATCCACCATTTTTATTTACAGGGTCATATCGGGAGGCAAAAGCCTCTCCGACATGCCCTACGATAGACTTCGATGACCGGGTTGGAGTATTTTGTGTAACAAGATTTCTGGATGTACCAGAATCTTACAAACTATGAACACTCGGCCACCGGCTTCCTAACTCCGTCAGTTAAGAATATCATCGAACCTCCAGCTGTAAAGATTAGAGTTCCTCTCCGATCCTTACAG
>DUPO01000018.1 GCA_012838275.1 Spirochaetales bacterium | reverse complement strand
GAAGCCACCACCTCATCAACGCTGGCCTTGTTCAAGTCGAAAGCCACAACTTCATGACCTGCCTTCAGCAGGTTCTTCACCATGGGCTTGCCCATGATTCCCAGTCCGATAAATCCAATTTTCATATGATCCCTCCAAACTATTATTTTTTTCTATCCGCTTACTTACTTCGCAGAGCAGCCATTTCACTGCGCCAGATTTTCAAGTCTTCGATGTCCAACGGTTTGCCCTCAAGAGCGCGGCATCCATTGAGCACAGGCATTTCGGCAGCAGCGATCTTCACACAGGCATCCGCCAATTCAAACGCAACCTCATGGGGGATAAGGACAGCCCCATGCTTGTCGGCATGCAACAGGTCCCCGGGACGGACGAGGAGCCCCCCTATTGTAACTGGGGTGTTGGTCTCTTCCATATGGATATAAGCATGGGATACAAGCACGGATTTTGCCAAATAGGTGAATCCCAGGCCATAAGCTTCATCAAGGTCACGCACCCCACCGCTGGTTATGACCCCATTGCATCCCAAAGCCATGTGGATGGTGGTCTGCACTTCGCCCCAGAAGGAGCCGACGCTCTCTTCATCGAGGTCCTCAATGACGGCGATCGGTCTGCTTGGGCAGTCCTTCAAGGACTGGTAGTACTGGTAGAGGATCTCTTCATTGGCCTTGGTTCCCGGCTCCATCGCTGAGATTTTAGCAGTGCAAGCGTACCCGACCATAGGTTTCCGGTCGGAAAAGATCGAGCGGATCAAAGCAGAGGTGAAACCTTCTGTCTTGGGCCTCAAATTGAACCTTTCCAGAGCATTGCAGACAGTAGGCGTATCGAACTTCGCAAGTTCATCGAGTTGTTTCGCATCCAAATATTTCATAGTGTCTCCTTCTTCTCCCTGTCGATTCTCGGATTGACAGGATTGGTTACCGGCCATGAAGGCCTCTTTCCCGAAAGCACCTCATCGATGCCTTGGGCGGCATGTTGCGCCATTATGGCCATACACTCCGTTGTCAGTGATGCGTTATGAGGGCTAAGCAGCACATTATCCATGGCAAGCAGAGGGTGGCCCTTTTCGAACGGCTCCTTTGCAAGCACATCAAGGCCGGCACCGGCTATCATTTGCTCCTTGAGGGCCTTGATGAGATCTTCCTCCACGACAAGCTCCCCGCGTGCCAGATTCAAAAAGTAAGCGCCCGTTTTCATCAGGCTGAACTGCTTCATGGTGATGCTCTTGTTGTTGACCTCATTGGCAGGGATATGCACAGAGACAAAATCCCCGGCGGCAAAGGCCTCATCGCTGGATTCCAACCGTTTCACATAGGAAGGGAAATCCTCTGCCTTCACATTGGGGTCATACGCGACGATACGCATCGACAATCCAAAATGGGCCTTCTCCGCGACCAAGCGGCCGATCTTCCCAAAACCCAACAGGGCGAGGGTCTTGTCGGCGAGACCCATTCCCATCGTACGGTTACGGATATCATAATCACCCTGATGAGCGGCCTTGTTGAAAAAGACCAACCTCTTTGCCAAGGCTGTGATAAAGCAAATTGTCATCTCTGAAACGGTATTCGAGTTGGAGTGAGGACCGTTGGTCACCCAGATGCCCAGCTCCTCGGCCTTCTTCAGGTCGACCTTATCAACTCCTACCCCATGGCGACTCATTACCTTCACGCCCTTGGCAGCTTCCAATATCTCCTCATCATATGTTTCATTACGAAACAGGATGGCATCGACATCACCAACGTCCGCCAACAGCGACGCCTTGTCAGTCCCCCTGCCCATCTTTATGGCATACCCACGGCAGCGGAGGAAGGCCTTCCCCTCTTCTGAAACATCCTGAGGAATGAGAACTTTTTTCATACGAGCCTTCCTTATCTATTTGTATCTCTTTGCAAGAGCAGAGAATCCTTGTGAAAGGACATTGATGTCCAGAGAAGTCATCACCATCTGCATCCTATCCTTCCAAAGGGCAAGCAGGTCATCGCCGCCATGAATGGAGAATATCTTGTTATGACGCTCTGCGCTGTCGGCGACCTTCCTTATCGCATCCTGTACCTTAGGATCAAACACCTTGCCCGGCAGGCCGAGGGAGATCGAAAGGTCGTTGGGCCCGATGAGCAGGACATCAAGGCCTTCGATGGCAGCGATCTCATCGATACATTCAATCGCTTCCTTTGTCTCGATCTGTGCGATCGTCAAAGTCTTTTTGTTCTGCTTCGCCATAAAGGAAGGGGCATCCATCCCCATACCCTGGTAATCGGTCAGTCCCCCATTACTGGAGAGGCCCCTGTTACCGATGGGTTCGTACCGTGCCCATCCGACAAGCTTTCTGGCCTCTTTTGCACTGCTGACCATGGGAACCATCACAGCCTCGACCCCTGCATCCATTACCCTGGACACGTATGCCCTGTCGAGACTCGGAACACGGGCAAAAATACCCAAACCACAGAGACGGGCTACCTTGGCAATATCCTCAACCGTTTCCAAGGAGTAGGAGCCATGCTCCATATCCAACATGATGAAGTCGAGGCCTGAGGCCTTGGCTATGGACGCGATCGAAGGATTACGGGTCATCCTCACCATCGTCCCTACAATTTTCTCGTTTTCCTTTACCTTCTCTACTGCGGTCTTTTCCATTATTGTATCCTTAAGGAGAAACAGGCAACCAACTTGAATGATTGCCTGTTTCCAGTCATCTTAGTTTCAGCCTTGCTTGCGGATGTCACCGACAAGTTCTACTGCACTTTCCCACGATTGTATGAAACTGTCCCGGAAGTACATGACAGGCCCATACTCCTCAAATTCCTCAATGTCCAAACCACCCTCATTGAAGGCCTGGTTGAACTGGGGAAGCTTGGCTTGCAACTGGTCCAGCACCATCGGCTGGACAGGGTTGAACAAGCGGGAAACTACAGGGATATCAGCTTCGATGAGCTTGTCACAGGAACCCTTCCAGTTCATGGTGACACAGACATCTCCTCCGACCATCTCGTAGAAATCATCAAGGGTCCTCGCCCCTCCGGAGATGAAGCCCATACCATAGCCGCGGTCATGGTTCAGTTGATAGACCTTCTTTGCCACGACCATACCGGCCTGATGAAGCACATCGGCATTGATCTCAATGCCTTGCTTCAAGACATCCTTACGCAGCCATTCATTGAAGATCCCGGTTATCAGGGAGAAGTACATCACAGGACGTTTCCCCGTTTCCAGGAAGACGCGGTTGTATATCTCTCCAAGCTGAATTACCTGGTCCACACCCATAACCTCTGTCGCATTGATGGGAGTGTCTTCGGCAAGCAAAATCTCAAGAGCCTTGAGACCGGGTCCGGTCGCAGGGATCTTGATCATGATATTGGGATTCATCTCACGGTTCTTGCGAGCTTCATCAAGGATGACCTGAAAGTCCTCCTCATGAATGGGATCACCCTGGATACTCACGTACCCATGTTTTCCATGACTTTTCTCCCATACAGGCATGAAGATGTCAGACACCCCCTTGATAAGCTTGCGCTGAAGGATGCAAATCACTTCATTGTCATCGTCAGTCTCAGCGAGAGTCTCCCTGAGCACTTCAAGGGCATGGGCCTTCTCGCTGGGATGGGTCAGCATCTTCCATACGTAGGAGGGGTTCTGGGTACAACCGGAAGCCCCCGCCTCTATCCCTATATTTGCCTCTTCACGGCTTACATTGTTTACCCAGAACTTTGTTGGGGTAAGCTCTGCAACGCGATTAAAATAATTCATCAAATGCTCCTATTTCTTATACTCTTCAGAAAACTTACGTAAATTCTCCCGTGTCAGCGCACCCAAGGAGAGGGTGTCGGACATACAGGTAGCGATATGCGAACCATTCTCAAATTTCTTCTTTGCCCCTTCAAAATCGGGTCCGAGGGAGAGAAGGTACTTGCCGGAAGCCACTACTTTCTTCTCAATGCCCAAGAGAGCCGCTTTAGCTTCGGGGACAGCGGGATCACCCAAGAACCCCATATTGGTCGCAAGGTCAACCGGTCCTACCATCACCCCGTCAAGATCCTCAAGAGCGAGGATCTCATCGAGGTTCTCTATCCCCTTGGGTGACTCGATCATGACAAAAAGCATGACGAGGTCATTAGCCTTGCTAAAATATGAGAGAGGATCATTGCCATAATGGGCGGCACGGGTGCTGCCTGCAACACCCCGGATACCTGAAAGGGGGTAACGCACAGCTGCTATGGCAGCCTTCGCATCCTCGACACTCTCAACATTGGGCACGATGATGCCGTAGGCACCGGCGTCAAGTATTCTCTTGATCATGACGAAATCATTCCAAGGGGCACGTACGAAGGGGACAGCAGGATAGCCATTCATCGCCTGGAACTGGGTTACCAGTACCGGAAGGTCAATCGGAGAGTGCTCCATATCAATGATAATCAGCTCTATGCCGGAATCAGCCATCACTTCAACGGTGATGTTGCTTCCTGCCTGGGCCCAAGCTGCAAGGACTTTCTCTCCATTCTGCAACTTCTCTTTTACTGCGTTATGATTTTTTTTCAACATTTAGACAGTTCCTTTGGTTTTACAATTTGCTTCTGTTTCCAACAATTCGGCGCGTCGGTTCGCTCGTGGCAGAAGGATTGCAAAAGCAACCGTCAGCAACAGGAAGAAAAGACTGTCGAAATTCGTAATGAAGACAAGGGGGTTACCATTGCTCAAAGTCAGTGAGGTCCTCAGGTACTCTTCACAAAGCGGCCCAAGTATGACTGCAAGGATAAACGGTACGTTCGGGTACTTCTGTTTCTTGAAAAAGTACATGATCACACCGATTACCAAAGCGATTGCCATCTGGAAAGCGGAGTACGTAGCTGCATAGACACCCAAAATAGCGATAAGTCCAATTGAGCTGTAGAGTACCAGACGGTTAATTTTGACAATCTTCAGGTAATAGGGCCCAAACAGGAAGAGGGAGAGTGGCATGAGCACCGCGGCTGCTACCAACAGGGCCATGTACATGGGAGCCATGACGTGCATCTGCTTTACCAGAAGGTCAGGTCCAGGGACTACCCCATATACCATGAGAACTCCAAGGATGATGGCAGTCGTTCCGTCTCCGGGGATCCCCAAGGACAACATCGGCACCAGGGCACCACCACACATGGCGTTGTTTGCAGTCTCTGCAGCAACCAGCCCATCCATAGCGCCATCGCCAAACCGTTCAGGGTGCTTGGATGTTCTCTTAGCCTCAACATAGGCGACAAACGCGGCCATGGAAGCACCGGCTCCTGGAAGGATACCGATGACATAGCCAGTCAATGAACTCTTAAGGTAGGTCATAGCCCCTATCTCTTTCATTTCAGCAAGAGATGGGAAAAAGTCCCTACGCTTGAATTTGTATGCACTCGCTGCGTTGGTCTTTTTCTGATATTCCGCATTGTTGACAGTCGACTGGTCAAAGAGCTCGCTTATGGCAAAGGCACCAATGATCAGGGTAGTCAGGTCAATCCCCTCGATGAGGTTCGGATTACCAAAGGTAAAGCGTGACACCGACTTGAGGGGGTCCATCCCGACGGTGGAAAGCATAATACCAAATGCCATGGATATGATGGCCTTGGTCTTATTCTTCTCAACAACGACAATGATGATAAGCGCAAACAGTATAAGGGAGAATTTTCCTGGGGTCCTGATCTGCAAGGCGAGCTTGATCGCCAAGGGAGAGACGAAAATCAAAAGGAGTGCTCCGATGGTCCCGCCGATGGCCGAACCTATGGTTGCATGGCCAATTGCTTTGGCGCCAAGTCCCCTCTGCATCAGGGGGTAGCCTTCAACACAGGTCATCAAGGCTGAAGGTGCTCCAGGGATATTGATCGTGATGGCAGTGATGCTACCGGAATATATTCCCGCCATATACACGCCCATGCACATGATAAGGGCATAGGTCATCGGCATGGTATAGGTCATTGGCAGCAACAATACGATGGCTAGCATCGAGGTAAGTCCCGGCAATGCTCCAAAGATGATTCCAATGAAGAATCCGACGGAGAGGTACAACAGGGATAGGGGTTGGAATACAACCGACGTACCTGCAAGAATCTGTAATATCTGATCCATGGGTTATCTCCAAATCTGAGGGAATCTGATATCGAAGACTATGACATACAAGACATATACCACAGCGGAAATCAGTAGGGCATAGATGATCTTCTTAAGGATATATTGGGGCTTGTCGTCATAGACCAACATGAAGAAGAACACATACAGCGGGGCAAGCACGGCAAAGCCAAGGATAGGGAACAAAAGAATGAAAGCGGCCATAATCACGACAGTCAACACTGGCTTGATACTCTTCTTCTTTGTTACGGTCTCGGCTTTGGCTTCAGCCAATTCTTTTTTTGATGCTTTCAAGCCATCGAGCAACTGCTTAATGGCAGCTGGGGTAGCTATGAGGAAGATCATCACAGGAAAAGATGACTCGGAAAGCATTCCCTTGACTATGGGGGGAGCCATCTGTAATGCACTGATCACATAAATGATGAGTGCAATCTGCATACAAGCGGGTATGATCACCCTTGACTGCAGATATGGGTTAGTAGTTTTCATTCTTTATACACTCCTAAACTCGAGACGCATACACAACACGAAACAGAGAATGTAGATCGGCTAGGGAAGTATTACCGCATGGCAGAAGCCATGCGGCAATATTTTGTACAATACGTAGTAGAATCTCAGATGCTCAACAGATGATTCTTAGATAATGCCTGCATCTTTCAAAGCCTGAAGAGCTTTGGTTTCGCCTTCAATCTTTGTGTCGATGAAAGTCTTCAACTCGGCACCGCTTCTGAAGTCAGGGGTAACACCGACAGTTGCAGTCCAATCAGTGAACTCTTTGCTGTTTGTAGCTACGCCATAAGCAGCAGCAAGCTTCTCAACGATTGGTGCAGGAGTTCCTGCAGGAACAGCGAGAGTAAGGAAGGAACCGGAGAGCAGAGTATCACTCAAGCCGAGTTCCTGGCTGGTTGGGACTTCAGGATAACCAGCATTACGCTTGGTGCTGAACTCAACCACGCCAACTGCATCACCGGAGCTGAGGAGAGGAGCAAAGTCACCGAGACTGGTGATCGCAGCATCAACTTCACCGTTGAGGATAGCCTCACGCTGAGGAGCGGAACTCTTGTAGGAGATCATATTGAACTGTACGCCATACAGCTCCTGGATCTTCAGAGCGAGCAAGTTGACACGGCTACCGATTCCCTGGTCAGCAACGCGGATCTTTCCGGGGTTAGCTTTTGCAGCGGCAATAAGAGCGTCAAAGGTCTTATATGGGGAATTCTTACCAACCATGATTGCATCAGGCTCCTGAGTGATCAGAGCAAAAATTTCCAACTTAGCAAGGTCGTACCCTTTGATAAGTCCGGTAAATGGAGCATTGATGATTGAACCATAGTTCAGGTTACCAATGAAATAACCATTAGGCTTTGCACCCATGAGTGAGTTCGGACCTACAGCGTCATCAGCACCAGGCTTGTTAACGAAGTAGATGGAAGTTCCCAACTCTTTCTCTGCAAGCATGGAGACTTTGCGGGAGATGGCATCTGTACCACCACCGGCACCAGAACTGATAACAAATTCGATATCCTTGCTAGGATATTCTTCAGGGGCACCCTGAGCAAACAACGTTGTTGAAGCCAGGATCAGACAAGCGAGCAATACTAATACTTTTTTCATGCGACCTCCGAATGACCGAAATGGATTCCTCTCTGATGAAACCAAGCAGCCATTTTTCTAAATATAGCCTATGTACTATAGGCCCCAATCTGTTAATCACTGATTATCAGATTTGATATTTTAAAGCATACCACCTTTTCAGCAGTTGTCAATAGATATTTATTTATCATTTTTAGCAAAACTAACCCGAATATGAAAAATCTCATTCTTTCCTCAAATGATTATTTCCCGTATGGGTTGGAACTATGTTTTAATGGAGTAAGACAGGGAGAGAATCCCATAAGGAGAAAAGAAGAGGAAGCCGTTTGATTTGAAAGCCAATGACTTCCTCTTCACCAATTCATATGAAAACAGTAACATCGGTCCG
>DUPO01000017.1 GCA_012838275.1 Spirochaetales bacterium | reverse complement strand
GATCGCACGCTGGTAAGCATGTCTGAAGGAGTTCTTGTTATATTTAGACCGCAAAAAACAATACATTATTTGATAACTGGTTCTAATGTATACTGTTATTAATTAATAACCTTAGAGCTTGCATTTTACTTCTGGCCACCACCAACTACCACTTTTACCTGGATCTTGGTTTTACAGCCTTATCGCCCAAAGACTTTGAAAAACACAGTGACGATTGTTTGGATACAGAGCACCCTTCTACCCTTATCAGGACGCCTGCTTCTCTTCAGAAAGACAGGCGTCTCCCTATCTTGATCTTCTTTATTACTTTATTTCTATCTTTTTATACATATTCTCATTAAAGATACTATTCCATCAGACAATTCTCCCTGTTTGTCCTTGAGTTTTAGTCCCTATGCGGTCAGAATAAGTACTACACAGCCAGCTATCTCATTCGTATCTACTTGGAGAAGGACTTTTACTATGGGAAAACATAAGAATCTGACAGTTTGTGTTCTCTTGATCCTATTGCTCCAACAGGCTCTGTTTGCTTCACTCGCACTAACAGAAGAGGAACGCTCCTACATCGCATCCCGAGCTCCGGTGCGATCTGTATCCGTTGATGGATCGGGACCAATCCAATATGCGGATTCAAAAGGGGAGATCAGGGGGATCTCTGTAAGGGTACTAGAAGAGATAGAAAATCGAACCGGCCTCACTTTTGACTGTATGCTCTATGAAAAACTGGGTGAGGTTTCCCTGGCCTATTCAGATGGGACAGACATTCTCTTTGGCATACCCGATCAATATGCACAACCGGGCTATACCCTCTCCAGCCCTTTTCTGCAGACCCACACCATCCTGTTTGTCAACAAGATGGTGGATTCCAAACATCTGGAAAACAAGAAATTTGCTGCCACCCTTTCCAGCGCCCTACCTAAGGGGATATCAGAGGAACAAGCCATCTTCTACTATTCGAGAGAAGATGCCATCAAAGCTGTAGACAAAGGAGAAGCCGACTTTGGATATGGCAACGCCTACTCTGTCGCATTCTACACCCTTCAATATGGATTGCAGAACCTCTATACAATCCCTCAGGAAAAAGAAGAGAGGTCCTACAGGTTTCTCTTTATCAAGGACGACCCCCTGCTGGTTTCCATCATGGAGAAGGCCCTTGCCTCTTTTACCCCCCAAGAGTTGCAGAGCATTACCCTTGAAGCGACAAGCCAAGTCGAACGCGCCATCACCCCCTCCCTGATAATGAACACATACGGGTTTGAAATACTTCTGATCACCATCCTCATCATAACCATTTTGCTTACATTCCTCATCATCATACAAAATTCACGCACTACCTTACATGATGATAGGCAAAAGTTCAGGATCATTGCCGAAGTTTCCAATGAGTATCTCTTCGAATATGACTCACATCACAAGACGGTGGTCCTCTATGAGAAATTCAAGATGCTATTTACGACACCGTCATCATTGCTGGCAGCCGAAAAGATGCTCAAATCACACTTGGAAGCCTATTCCGGCCAAAAAGAAATCCCTACCCTTCTACTGCAAATGCCAAGTGGCAGAAGCGGTTTCTTCAGGGTTTCAGTGAGCAAGGTTACAGAAAAGAAACGAATAGGCAGGACTTGGATAGGAAAACTCCAGGACATAACCGAAGAGGTGGAAAGACAGGATTATCTGAAAAAATTAGCCCAGACAGATGGATTGACGGGTGTCCTCAATGCTGCGACTACCCGCCACCGTATAGAACAGCGTCTCCAACATAAGAAGCCAGCAGAAGATGATTTCTGTATCCTATTCGACCTGGATGAATTCAAAAGCATCAATGATAGCAACGGCCACCTTGCTGGTGACAATGTGCTCAAGACAATAGGATCCATCCTGCTGCAAGGATACCACTCCAGCAATGACATTCTAGGCAGGATTGGTGGTGATGAGTTCTGTGTCTACCTTGTAGCGATAGCATCAGAAGAGGCCGCTCTCTCCTTCTGCACAGCCTTGATGGAGAGCGTAAGATTCAAACTACGCTCAGTAGGGGTGACCATTAGCATTGGTGCTTCCAAAGTGGAGGAAAATGAGACGTATGAAGAACTCTATGCCCGTGTCGACCACGCCTTGTACAAAGCCAAGGCTAGGGGGAAAAACAGACTGGAGCTCGCAACTCTCCAAATTGAAGCTGACAGTGATGACCAAGCAAACGGAACTTCATCCTAACAGAAAATGAGTCCTGGTATTTATTCTATGACTCTACTATGCTATTGTATTTGGGTAGAGCCCTTGTTTGAAAGGGGAAGGGAAACGGAAGGGCGTCCTACAGTTTCAAAGAGGAGATTTCAATATCCCTTTCCTACCATCTCTGTGCTCGCCAGAATAATTGCGGCAGCCGATATATTTTTGGTTTTTTTCTT
>DUPO01000162.1 GCA_012838275.1 Spirochaetales bacterium | reverse complement strand
CTGCTACTAAGTCTTACCAGGACTTCATCAAGGGCGAAGTGCGTTACACTTCACTGTACAAGACCAACCCGGATAACGCTGAGGCATTGTTTGCCAAGGCTGAAGCTGATGCGAAGCATCGCATGAGCTTCTATGAGAAACTTGGTCCATTGATGTAAGAACGTAAGTTCTACTACTATTGTAGTTTTATAGGGGCTGTTCCAAGAGTGATATCTTTTGGAGCAGCCTTCTTTGTTTCCTAGGGTTCCCCTATAAACTTGGGAATCTCTTGGAGACAAACAGCATCCACAAATGAGATTGAATAGGATGCATGTGAGAGGATTTGGGCTATGGTGTATGCAATTGCAAAAAACCTGATAGAATAGCAAGGAAAGTCAAGCACGTATCGTTCTTCCGTACTAGTATCGTGATAGAGGTAGTTTTTGGCATATGGATGATTTCCAAAGGAATGCTGTAAAGCAGATGCTCGATTACATCGAATCTCATCTCACTTCTGAAATCAGCTTGTACCAGCTAGCACAAACTTGTGCCTATTCGCCTTGGCATGCTGCCCGGCTGTTCAAGGAAGCTACTGGGACAAGCCCGTTTACTTATATCCGCAGCAGGCGTTTGGCTGCAGCAGCACACCAGCTGGGAGTGGGGAAACAAAGAATCATCGATGTAGCCATGGAATTTGTGTTTGACTCCCATGAAGGATTCACGCGTGCCTTCAGTAAGCAGTTTGGCATGAACCCATCTGATTTTCGCAAGGCCTTGGTAGCCTGCCATGCAAGAACTGTCCAAGAAACTTTGGGTGAAGGAGAAAAATGTATGGATACGGTATTTGTACAGGTGATTGATCGTATAGAGCGCAAGGTAGTGGTTAAATTTGCACATAAAGCCTCGGACTATTTTTCATACTGTGAAGAGGTTGGATGTGATGTCTGGGATATCCTGGCATCCATCAAAGGTGCTTTGTTTGAACCGATTGGAATGTGGCTACCCAAAAACATGCGTAAGCTGGGGGCCGGTGAATACGCACAGGGTGTTGAGGTCCCTGTGGATTTTACAGGGGAAATCCCCGAGGGTTTTGATGTCATCACCTTGCCAGCGTGCAAAATGATGGTTTTTCAGGGTCCTGCTTTTGAAGAAGAACATTTCGAGCAGGCCATCACAAACCTTTGGGAACTGATGGGAACCTATGACCCCAAGCTTTATGGCTTTGCATGGGCTGATGATATGGGCCCTCGGTTTCAATTGGCTCCTATGGGGTACCGTGGGTATATTGAAGCAAGGCCGGTTAAGGCTTTGAACAAGAACTAGTGTTGATGCGTCTCCTCCAAATCTGGGGGAGACGCTTGAGACCTTTCTAGCATCGGTCGGTCTCTCTTTTGTAGAGCACCCTCTCCTAAGCTGTTTCCCTGTAGTAAAGAGTACAAGGAGTGTGCTGGAATTTCTTTTGATTCCTTTCAAGTTGGAAAAATTCCCTATTATTTGTCTGATTGCAGTTTTCTATTCGGAGTTGGTAGCACTGGGTGTATTCCTCCCGGCTTCCTTACATTGGAGAAATGTACACTTCTATTGTATCCATATAGTTGCCCTCAGGACCCCTTTCAGCAATGTTTGGATTTATGCCGGTCACCCCAATTTCCTTGGTATTGGGATTGGCCGTATCCAGACCACTCCAAGGCATATCCACATTGGGGACAACTTGGCTCCCTCCGAATGTGAGGGTATAGGGAATGAGATACTGGATACCTTGCGTGTCCTGCAGGTGCAAGCGGAATATATCAGAGCCTGTTTGATTGGAAAATTTTACGTTTACCCCATAGTCTTTATTCGGATCTGTCTGCACCAGCTCAAGGTTGGCTGTAGCAATAGGAGCAAGCTTGGTTCCATAGGCTGAAGAGAGAGCGAATGACCTGACATTTTGGATTGAGAAGAGATATTCCGTGTTATATACAAGATCACCGTAGGGAAGGGGTTTCGGATCAGTCGCACCACCAACAAGCATCGGTTCTGGAACCGAAGGAGCAGTTCCGTCAGAGGGGACAATCTGTCCATTTACAGGAACATAGGTGTAATCATTAACATTCTGGTCTTTCTTTACCTGGATGTTGAAGCCGCCAAAGCTTCCTGAAACCCATGTATAGATGGCGTTATACACATAGCGGCTTGCAGGTTGGTCACTTAAAAGATATAACCTGACCTCAAAGTTACTGGTATTCAAATTCCCTTGGGTATTGGTCAAGCTGTTGACGTCGTTTCCATGGTCTAGGCGGACCCACTCTTCTGAATTGTATTTTCGATAGGCACTCGCAAGACGGAAAATTGAGTTCTCTTCCCCATTGTCCATCATGCCCCTGAACGTGAAGTTGATGTTTGTGGCGATGTTGATCATGGTAGGGTCGAAGAGCTTGCCGTCGGTAGAAGTAAAGATCAGTGTGCCCAAGTGGGCAACAAAAAAATCGGCATTCGATGCGTTGGGGTCGGCTTCCATGAAAAAGGGGCCGTAATTATACGCACGGTAAAAACGGAGCGAAGGCTCAGGGAAGTAACTAGCTTCCACTGCAGAAAATAAGGGAACACCAAGCAAAATTAGAATTATGCCAAGTAGGAATGAGCGTTTTAATGAAATCATATTATTATAGTAGCGAATATAGTAAATCTTTTCAATATAATATGATAGAGTATTGTTTCAATTTTGACAAAATCAACAGTATGTCTATAAGAGCAAGTAAATGGATTTGATTTTCTTATAAGAATTTAAGCTTTTTAGGAAGTATTCCTAAATTGGAAATCGGGTCCGAACGCGCACTTCAAAAGGCTTTTCGAGTAGCCTAGGGCAACAGCCTATTCCTAGTGGGACTAAGAAATCTACTTGTATTCTTATCCATTTAATGTAGTACTTTTTCAGATTGGGTTTTTGATTTTGCTGGGAACCGAAGGTTGTGGAAGAACGGGCTGGAATGGATCAAATCAAGGTATGGCTTGCTGTCCCTATTTCTTCAGGATGATCAGATCATGAGGGTTCTGCGCCCAGATAGGTACCTGTAAGAGGTCTCACCCAGCGACGTGGTTGGTTCCTCCAGCGGCATAATGTTGCAAGAATTACTTGAATCCCTGATGGCTCATTTCAAGGATTTTGTATGGCGGTTTCTTGCATTATCGAAAAATTATCAAGAATCTCCGAAGAATTTTGCATGTACCGATAGAAAAGGCCATGTAAGACTATATATAGAGAAAATCCATTAGGAGGATTATTATGAGAAAAGTATTTGTCGTATTGTGCTTGGCACTCGTCATTGCAACTCCTGTCTTCGCACAGGGTAAGGCAGAGGCCGGAACGGTTACTATCGGTAGTGCGATCTACAAGTTTGATGATACATTCATGACCGGTGTCAAGAATGCTATCGTCGCTGCGGCCGCAGAGACTTCCGATGCAAAAGTTGATGTTGTTGATTCAATGAACATCCAGGCCACCCAGAATGAGAAGGTCGACCTTTTCATTACCAAGGGCGTGAATGCAATGCAGATCAACCCTGTTGACCGCTCTGCTGCTGGTGTCATCATCGACAAGGCGAAGAAAGCAAATATCCCCGTAGTGTTCTTCAACCGCGAACCTTTCGCAGAAGACATGGCAAAATGGGACAAGATCTACTACGTCGGCGCAAAGGCTGAAGAGTCCGGCACGATGAGCGGACAGATTATTGCCGACTACTGGAAAGCAAACAAGGCCAAGATGGATACAAATGGCGACGGCGTGCTGCAGTATGTCATGCTCAAGGGCGAGCCCGGTCACCAGGACGCAGAGCTTCGCACCGAGTACTCCATCAAATGCCTGACCGACAACGGGATCAAGGTCGAGAAGATCGCTGAAGATACCGGCATGTGGGACCGCGTTAAGGGTCAGGAAAAGATGGCCGCTTTCATTGCTAGCCAGGGCGACAAGATCGAAGCCGTATTCGCTAACAATGACGACATGGCCCTCGGTGCGATCGAAGCACTCAAGGCTGCAGGGTATTTCAAGGATGGCAAGTTCATGCCCGTCGTAGGTGTTGATGCAACCGCTCCAGCCCTCCAGGCTCTTGAAGAGGGCACTCTCCTTGGGACCGTGCTCAATGACGCTGTCAACCAGGGCCGTGCAACGTTCATGCTCTCCTATGACCTTGCCAAGGGCAAGACCCCTACCAGCGAATCCATCGGATACACAATTACCGATGGCAAGTATGTATGGGTTCCTTACCAGCAGGTCACCAAAGAGAACTACAAACAGTTCAAATAAGAGTGGCTAGACTATCGAATACCCTCTGGATCAGAACTATGACCAGAGGGTTTTTCAGACAAAACGGGGCGATTCGGCCTCTTGAGGGAATCCAATGTATATTCTAGAGATGAACCATGTCTCCAAATCATTTCCCGGTGTTAAGGCTTTGGATGATGTTACCCTGCAAGTCAAACCGGGAACGGTGCATGCCTTGATGGGTGAGAACGGTGCGGGAAAATCCACACTGATGAAGTGCCTGTTCGGCCTGTATACCATGGATGAGGGAGATATATCCTTTCATGGGGAACCTGTTAAGATTGATAGCGTTAAAGAGGCATTGCAGTTGGGGATCTCCATGATCCACCAGGAGCTTCACCTTATCCCTTACCGTTCGGTTATGGAAAATATCTGGCTTGGCAGATTTCCCCGAAAAGGTGGAGCGAAGAGTCCTTTCATCGATCATGCAACCATGTACGACATGACGGAAAAGCTGCTTGCTGAGCTTAACCTGACAACTATAAAGCCGACGGATTTATTGAGGACGCTTTCGGTATCCAAGGCACAGAGTGTTGAGATAGCGAAGGCCGTATCCTATGATTCAAAGATAATAATCATGGATGAGCCGAGCTCCTCACTGACTGAAAATGAAGTTGAACACCTGTTTACCATCATTCGCTCATTGAAAGCGCGTGGGGTAGCCATCATCTACATATCCCATAAGATGGAAGAGATCCTGAAAATCTCCGATGAGGTCTCCATCATGCGTGACGGCAAGTATGTCGGAACTTGGGAAGCGAAAGAGCTTACTACAGCAATGATCATCAAGCGAATGGTAGGACGGGACCTCACCAACCGGTTCCCTCCAAGGAAAAGTAACCCTGGCAGCGAACTGTTGAGAATTGACAACTATACCTCACCCAATCCCCGTAGTTTCAAGAATGTCTCCCTTACTCTTCGTAAGGGCGAGATACTGGGGATCGGAGGGCTTGTAGGTTCCCAACGTACGGAAGTCATGGAGGCTGTTTTCGGGCTGAGGCTCCACAGCGAGGGGAAACTCTATATTGAAGGGGAGGAGAAGACCTGCAATAACCCCTATGAGGGGAAGAAGCTTGGGATGGCCCTTCTTACCGAAGAGAGGCGTGCGACAGGTATATTTCCCGTACTCTCCGTACAGGATAATCTGCTCATCGCAAACATCTCCTCCTATATCAAAAGGAACAGGTTGCTCAATGTCTCCAAGATGGCAGCGGATTCAAAGAAGAGTATCAAGGATCTGGATATAAAGACTCCCTCTGCAAAAACCCTGATAAAGAGTTTGAGCGGGGGAAACCAGCAGAAGGTGCTCATAGCCCGCTGGATGCTCACCACCCCTGATATCCTCATCCTGGATGAGCCTACCAGAGGAATCGACGTCGGTGCGAAGTATGAGATCTACGTCATCATGAGCGAGCTTGCCGCACAGGGCAAGGGTGTCATCATGATCAGTAGTGAGATGCCCGAGCTAATCGGAATGACCGACAGGATTGTAGTGATGAGTGAAGGACGTGTCGCCGGGACGGTGGACAGCAAGAATACAAACCAGGAAGAAATTATGGAACTGGCGACAAAGTATGTCGGCTAGGAGGGGAATACAATGAGTGCGAATAGTTTGGCATATACTCTATTGGGTAAAAGAACGGCAAAGCAGTTTGTCATGGATAAGGCAATTTTCCTTGTCCTGTTGCTGTTGGTCATAGTCATAGCGATTATCAACCCTAGGATCCTGAGCATCAGGGTCATGCGTGACGTCCTGATGATGAGCTCAACGAAGGTCATCATGGCTTTGGGAATGATGTTTGTCATCCTGACCGGTGGTGTGGACCTCGGTGGCGGGCGAACAGTCGGTCTGGCGGCAGTCATCTCGGCCTCGATGCTTCAGACTCCTGACTATGTAAGGCGTTTCTACCCTGGCCTTGGGCAGATCCCTATTTTGGTTCCGATCATGATTGCAGTAGCGGCCGGTACCCTGTTCGGGATTATCAACGGTCTGATCGTTGCAAAGTTCAAGGTTCCGGCCTTTATCGCAACCCTCAGCTCGATGCTGATCATTTACGGGGCCAACTCGATCTATTTCAATATGGCGCCGAATAACAGCCAGCCCATCGGAGGCCTCCGTTCCGATTTCACATATCTTGGATCCGGGTCCATAGGGTTCATGCCTGTGATCATCATATTTGCCGCCGTGGTATCCGTCATAGTCTGGATAATCCTCAACAAGACTGTCTTCGGGAAGAACGTGTATGCGGTTGGAGGAAATCCTGAAGCTGCCGCAGTCTCCGGTATCAACATCACCAAGACGCTGGTAGGGCTCTTTGGCCTCTGTGGATTTCTCATCGCACTCTCTGGCGTTCTGGAGGCGGCACGTACAGGTGGGGCTACCAACAACTACGGAAGTGGCTACGAGCTCGATGCCATCGCTTCCTGTGTCGTTGGTGGTGTCTCCACGACAGGAGGTGTGGGGACGGTCAGCGGTGTTATCGCCGGTGTCATCATCTTCTCCTTCATCAACTATGGCCTTACCTTTGTCGGAGTGAATCCCTACTGGCAGAACATCATCAAAGGCCTGATCATTGTTTCTGCAGTCTCCTTTGATATTCGCAAGTATGTAAAGAAAAACTAGTCTCTCAGGCTATTGAAAAAAGGGCAGGAATTTTCCTGCCCTTTTCTGTCATTGGATGGTCTGGAACAGCAACCGTTCATGCTCCTCGCTGAACATGGAGTCCTTGGTCACCAAGGCATGTTCGACCATCTTCTCAGTGGGTCTGTTGTTCTTCAACAGATCGATTGCCGCCTTCACCGAGCGGTAGCCAAGGTTGAAGTTGTTTATCACAACGAGGGCATCAATGACCCGCTCCTCCAAGAGTTGCACCTCAAACTGGGTGGTGCCAAAGGCTATGAGTCTTATCTTCCTCCCTTCGGGTAGGGCGTTGACCACCCCATGGGCGGTATTTTCTTCCAAAGCGAAGATAAGATTGACTCCTTCATCGCTGTCTAGGATCTCCTCAGTGATTTTCTTGGCGATTGCCTCGTCAGTAAAACTGTAGGTGGCATATGCTATTTCAGCCCCATCCTGAGCATTGAAAGCTGTTACGAGACCGCTTACCACGCTGGTCATTGAGGTTGAATTTGGAATCGAGCCCAATACCAGTGCCTTGATCGGCTCGCCTTCCTCAAAGAGGGAGAATGCATGTTCTGCCATCTCAAGGCCTACCTGGAAATAGTCGGCGGTGATGAAGAGGTCCCCCTTGCTCTTTTCAAGGCGGGTATCTGCAAGCACCACCTTGATGCCCTTGCTCCGTGCCTGCTCCACTACGTCCTCAAGGCGGGTGGTGTGGCTGGGGGCAAGGACTATTGCATCGAAACGTTGGGCGATGGCCTCCTCCACATAGGCTATCTGGCCCTCATAATCCGATTCGTTGATCGGAGCCATGAACTCCAATACCGCCCCTGTCTCCGTTCGGGCATTGCGTGCACCATTCTTAAGGGCTCCCCAGAACTCCCCGCCTTGCATCATGGTGATTACCGCTATGCGGTAAGGGTCCTGTTTCTCATCACGCCTGGTGCACCCGCCTAACAGGCCGATTACCAGCAGTATGATGAGGACCATGGATATTTGCCGTCTTGTCATTTTTGTACCACCTTGATCGGGTGAATGGGCTGGCCTTCCGGGATCACTATGCGTACCAGGGTCCCCACATCAAGTTCGCTGGATATCTCCAGGCCGAAGTCCGAGCCATAATAGAGCTGTACCCTCTGGTGTACGTTGCGTACCCCTATGCCGCCCTCCTTGGAGGAGTGGTTCCCCTTGAAAGAGAGGATTTTGGTAAGTATCTCCTCACCCATTCCGACCCCGTTGTCCCGAATCTCCAGCACTATGGCCCCGGGCTTCCTTCGATATGCCTTGATGGTTATGTTTCCCATCTCCTGAAGATATTTTATGCCGTGATAGATGGCATTTTCCACTATCGGCTGTACGATGAGTTTGATGGTGGGGCAGTCCTCCAACCCATCCTCCACATCGATAGAGAATTCGAACTTCCCATGATAGCGGATCTGTTGGATGATCAGATAGTTGCGCGCATGCTCCAGTTCTTCTCCGATGGTAATGATGTCACGGCCTTTGCTGATGGAGATCCTGAAGAGTTTGGCAAGCGCTGAGATCATGCGGATGACCCCTACGGTATCATTCTGTTCAGCCATCCAGACGACTGAATCGAGTGTATTGTAGAGGAAATGGGGGTTTATCTTCGCTTGGAGGGCATCAAGTTCAAACTTACGCTTCAGTTCCTGACTCTTGACGATATCATCCATAAGCTCACGGATCCTCAATATCATGAGGGAGAAGGATTGGGAGAGGGCCTGCACTTCCTGGTTCCCCTTCACTGTGGGAGGTTCTGAGAAGTCCCCGCGTTCGACTGCCACCATCAGACGCTCAAGATCCTTGATGGGTCTGCTTATCCACCCAGATACATACCTGGCCAGGAAGATGGTGATGACAATGCAGAGGAACAGGATTACGGCCATGACTATGGTGAACTGGGTGAGTCCGCTCATCAGTTCATCCATGAATGCAACACCTACAATCCTCCACCGTGCGTTGTTGACCGTATCGATGATCACCAGCCTTTCCCGACCCTCAAAGGTGTTGGTGAAGGTTCCGAAGATATGTTCGGCTACCGCATCAATGTCCTCGTTGATGATGTTGGAGTTGATGAGCTGTTGCAGCGGGTGGTAGACAATCTTGTTGTTGTTATCGATGAAATAGACATAGCCGGTAGAGCCCAGCTTGGCGTTTTTGGCAAGTTCGCTTACAGCTGAGAAGTTCATGTCTATGAGCAGGAGCCCTTGTGCGGTCTCCTCTTCACTTATCGAGTAGCTGATCTGCTGGCTGTAGGTGATGACCCATGGGTAGGCACTCTTTGAAAGCTGCTGCACATGAGGGCCGGTGAAGTAGAAGTTGCCCTTTCCTCCGACGCCTCGGGTGAACCACTGCTGCCCGGTGATCTCATCCGGCTTTCTGAATGGTGCTTCGCTGGTGGAGAGCAGTGCATTCCCCTCAAGGTCAAATAGGACAACTGAAACAATGTCCTGCCTGCTGGAAAGGATGGTTTTGAGCTTATCCTCGACATCTTCCTTCCCCAAGGAACTGACCTGTTTGGCGAGGTCCCTTGCGTACCCTGATATTGAGGTGATGTCATTGATATAAAAGCTGAGATTGGCGTTGATCTGGCGCACTATCTCCCGGGTTGATACGGTGGCGTTATCCTTGACCGTGGAGGAGAATTCAGAGAAAAGGATCGCAGAAACAATGAGGGTAAAGGAGATCGAGACCACAGCGATGGCTACTGTCACGATTGTCTTGATACTCCAGTTTTGCGTTTTTCTTGGCATGTGCTACCTATTTGCCTGGCGGTACTGTGAAGGGGATACCCCTTCATACCTTTTGAAACAGAAGCTGAAATAGTTGGGCTCGGTAAAGCCGACAGCCTGTGCTATCTCGTAGGTTTTCCCTTCTGATTTTACCAGAAGCTCCTTTGCCCGGGTCATACGCATGGTGGTCAGATACTGCACAAAAGAGATGCCCATCTCCCTCTTGAAGGTCGAGCTGAAGTAGGAAGGGCTCACTCCGATCATCTCACACACCTGGTCGAGACCGAAACCCGACTCGGTGAAATGCTTGGCTATAAGGGACTTTGCCTCCTGGACAAACTGTATGTGGGAGTTTTCCCGCTGCCCACTGATGGCGGTACGGGTCGCAATGGCGATTTTGGTAAGCCAGCGTCTTGCTTTGCCCAAGGTGTTCAGACTTCCCAGTTCAGTGAAAAAGGCACGTGAATCACCATCCCCGCCCAAATGGAAGAGATTGTAGTCATAACTCTCTGCCAGGGCGTTGAGCGAGGAAGAGATATCCAGGAGGATCGCCTGAAGCCCTTCAATTGGGAGTGTCGCCACTCTCTCGCCGAAGAGCTCGTTTACGCTCTCAACCACCTGCTCCTCCGTACCCAGCTTCACTGAAATGATGACGTTGCTCAAAAACTCCTGCAGAAGGCTCTTGTCCTCCTTGGTATCAGGTTTTTCCAAGTCGCTTATGACCAGGATATGTTGTTCCGGATAGAAGGAACTGTAGTTCAGGGCTTCCAATGCCTGCATATATGATTGGGATATCGCTGATGGGAGATGTACCAGGTTCCCGACACCTATGACCATGGGGAAGGGGAAGTATTTTTCCAGATAGGAGTGCAGCTGTTCGACTTTCCTGAACGTCTGTTTGCGGAAGAGCGAATCGTATTGCCCTTCACCATGGCTGTTTGCCGTGAAGATGACGACTATCTGGTTTTCGAATTGGAAAACAAGGTCGCTACCTTCCTTTTGCAAGACATCCATGGTCACTTCCAAAAGGGCCATTGCCTCCAACGGGTCGTCCTGCTTGTCGTGGTCTGTCTCAAAGGTGGCTACAATGAACTCATCCCCTTCAAGGTTGAAGCCGTAGTCCTTCGCTTTGGCGATGAGGCTTGTATTGGGTATCTGATGTACAGGGGTGAGTAGCGAGACCAGGAATTTTTCCCTGATGAGCGGAAGGGCCTGGTTGTAGAGATTCTTCAGCCTGTTCTGGTCCTGTATCCTGATGATATCCTCATCCAGGCTTTTCTTTGTACGTTCGAGCAGATTGCAGATATCTTCGCTTGTGACCGGCTTGAGGACATACTCGCTGACATCATAGCGGATAGCCTGTTGGGCATAGGTAAACTCATCATAGCCGCTGATAATGATGATGGTGACAGGGGGGTGTGACCGGCGAATCTCCTTGATGAGCTGCATGCCGTCGAGATAGGGCATCTTTATGTCGGTGATGACCACATCAGGGTGGAGTTCCTCGATCATCTCGAGGGCTTCGATGCCGTTTCCGGCTTCACCCACCACCTTGAAGTCATAGCGTTCCCAAGGGGTGCAAGTGCGTATTCCCTCCCTCACGGCACTCTCATCATCAACTAGTAAAATAGTATAGGCCATAGATGATATGGTAGTATGAAATGGGGGAGGGCGCAAGAAAATTAGCCTTTACACCAGTGATCGAACATGACTTTTGTAGAGCGGTTCATCTCCTCCATAAAATCACTGGTATGCTTTTTGAAGTAGTAGTGGTCCGCTATGCTTCCGGTGTTGTTGAAAGGAAGTACCTTGGAGTCCCTTCTTCTTTGTTCATGCTCAGAAAAAGCGCTCTCCAACTGCTCTAAAGTAGGACTCTGGTAGCTGTCTCTCATGAATATGGCTTCCTGGGGACATCGTGGAGTCTGCTTGCCTGTCGGCTCTGACTTGGGATGCCCAAAGATCAGCATACATGCGGGCACGGTATACTGCTTCAGTTGTAAAAGGTCCCTTACCCCTTCGAAGTTCTCTATGACGTCACCAATATAGCAGGAGCCGATGCCAAGGGATTCGGCGGCAACCACAGCATTTTGTGCTGCGATGATCGCATCTTGCATACAGAGATGCAGATCGCCCAGAGCTGGGTCTCTCCAGCTTGCAAGGCCCTCTTTCTCTCCTTTTTCCCTTGATCCTCCCTCTGTGAAGTAGTTCACCCACTTCTGCATGTCTGCAAGGAATACCCACACCAGGGGGGCTTTGGCTATCATGGGCTGGTTGTCACAATACTTGGCAAGCAGCTCTTTCTTGCTCTGGTCGTGCACTTCAACAACTGAATATAAGGCCATGTTCCCAGCTGTAGGTGCCCTGAGAGTTGCATCCTTGATTAGGGATACCTGTTCCTCTGTAAGCGCCTTATCGCTAAATGCGCGTACAGAACGTCTTTTTTGTAGTATTTTTAAGGTTTCATTCATACGTTGAGTATAGCAACAGGTCAGCTTAAATGCAAAGAGCCAATATACAAATAGCTATTTTTGTTCTATCATAAGGGGTATGAAAAGTGTAAAGGCATACCGCTTCCGATGGCTCATCCTGTTCTCCCTTATGGCTCTGATTCTCTCTGTAGAGGTGCAGTGGTTGAACATGGCCCCTGTAGGAAGGGTTGTCAACGTATATTATCAAGGGCAGGTTTCCACCAGGTTTTCAAACCCGGTAGAGTTGCTCTCCCTTGCGTACCTGATCATTTTTGTCATAGCCAGCATACCCGCTTCCTATATGATACACCGCCTAGGGATAACGTTGAGCGTCCGCATAGCGGCAGGGATGATCATCTTTGGCTCACTGGGCAAGTGGATCTATCTTGCTAATTTCCCAGTGGTCCTTTTCTGTCAGATAGTTCTGGCCTTGTCGCAGGCG
>DUPO01000161.1 GCA_012838275.1 Spirochaetales bacterium | reverse complement strand
TACATTAGTACAGAGCATGATGCATACTTATGCAAAAATAGTCAAGTATAAAGGAATAAATATGCATTATTGTCTAAATGCCTGCAATGTACTCCGTGATCGTCAGTCCTATTACCAGGCCAAGGATAGTGCCTGCGAATACCTGGCTGAAAGAGTGCCCGAGCATGGTCTTGAGGTTTTCCGGATTGAACGGTCCTTCACGGTGGAGGTCGCTGAGCAGCCGGCTCCACTCGTTGATGACTTCAGCCTGTTTTCCTGCAGCTCGTCTGATACCCATGGCATCGTGGATGACAATCGCTGCAAACGTGATTGCTATGGCAAAATAGACAGTGCCCACTCCCTGAGTGAGAGCGATGCTGGTGGTCAGGGCTATTACCCCTGCTGTGTGGCTTGAAGGCATTCCCCCTGTACTAAAGATGAGACGCCAGTCAAACTTGTGTTCAAAAATCGCATTGACGAATGGTTTGAGCATCTGTGCGATGAATACGGAGAGGGCGGCAGCGACAAACGGTGCATTTTGGAGAATGTCATTGTTCATAGCCCAAATGTATCGATTATCCGCCCTTTACGCAATAATGCTCCTTGCATTAGAAGGACTAATCTTGCTATACATTGCCCTATAGGGGAAACATTGATGGAATTCACCAAGGAAAAAGTTGATTCAATACAATTTTGGGTGCTCAACGTGGCATCATTTCTTGCTCAGCTCACCATTGCAATGGTCAACCTCGCCATGGTTTACCATCTTCGGGGATTCTTCCATCTTACTGCCGACAAAATAGGAATCGCAGCCTCGATCAGTACGGCTGCTTATCTTTTGTTCTGTATACTGCTCTCCCCCTATACCGTACACTTCAAACCGCGTAATCTTGTAGAGACTTCACTGTTGGGAATGGCGGTTTCCGTAGCTGTTTTTGCCTCAACATCAAAAATTGCATTGGCGTATGCCTCCCTGGCCTTCTACGGTGCGTTCATGAGCCTTCTCTGGCCACAGATTGAAGGGTGGTTCTCCCGAGGCAAGGAGGGCAAACAGCTCAGCCATGTATCCAATGCCTTTAACTTCTCCTGGTCAAGTGGGGTAGGGGTCTCTTCCTTCGTCGCAGGAGTCCTGGTCGAACGTTCGACCACCTTGCCGTTTTGGGTATCCGTAGCCCTGTTCCTCCTGGTATTTCTGATGATCGCCACCAGCAGTGCGCTGGTTCCCGGAATCAGGGCGATGAAGAGTGAGAAAGAGGAGAACCTGGCAAGCGATAAGATTGATGAGAGCACCCCCTTGCGATACTACTGCTGGGTCGGTGTGATAATCCTTTATACCGGCATGAGCGTGATCCTTACCATCTTCCCCCTCTATGCACAGGATGTGCTGCTGATCAGTGAAAGCCTGACCGGCTTGTTGTTGCTCTTTCGTGGCGTGGCCACCTGTATCAGTTTCCTGCTTTTGGGCAGGTTCGGCTTCTGGCACTTCAAGAAACGGTATATATTCCTGGTCCAGATACTTTTCGGTCTCTCCTGCCTGGTCCTGACCGGCTTCTCCAGCATGCTCTCCTATGGACTGTTTTTCCTGCTGTTCGGCATCCTGTTTGCCCTGGCATATGCCCAGAGCATGTTTCACGGGGCGAGTGGAAGCATCAACCGCTCCCAGCGGATGATCGTGCATGAGGTGTTGCTTACGGTAGGCACGATCATAGGAGCCGTACTGGGAGGGTATCTTTATGAGACCTTCTCCTTCACTCTGGTGCTTCTTTCCATCGGGACAGGGACTTTGGTTGTAGTGGCTCTTGAACTGATCGTGGCGTTGGCTGTCAAAAGACGTATAGTGGCCTTCTGGGGAGCTTGAGAGGTTTCCATACTTGGCTCCTATCGGATACAATATGAATTACAAGACATAAGGAGTACATATGGGCAAGACACTTACTGAAAAAATACTTTCCGCTCACCTGGTTGAGGGTTCTTTGAAACCAGGCAGCCCTATAGGCATCCGCATTGACCAGACCCTTACCCAAGATGCGACAGGCACAATGGCTTATCTCCAATTCGAGGCAATGGGCCTGGATCGGGTTAAAAATGAACTGGCAGTCAGTTACGTGGATCACAATACGATACAGGTCGGCTTTGAAAATGCCGATGACCACCGTTACCTTCAGAGCGTCGCGGCGAGTAAAGGGGTGATCTACTCCCGTCCTGGAAACGGTATCTGTCACCAGGTGCATCTGGAACGTTTCGGGAGGCCAGGGGCCACTCTCCTAGGCAGCGACAGCCATACACCCACTGGTGGCGGGCTTGGCATGATAGCAATAGGGTCGGGTGGCCTTGATGTGGCGGTAGCCATGGCAGGGAGACCTTTCCATCTCATCGCCCCCAAAGTGGTCGAAATACGCCTTGCTGGCAAACTCCGTCCATGGGTATCTGCAAAGGATGTCATCCTTGCAGTGCTCGAACACTTTACGACCAAAGGCAATGTGAACTGCATTTTCGAATATACCGGGGAGGGCGTTGCGAGCCTTGAGGTTCCCGAACGCTCTACCATTTGCAACATGGGGGCGGAAGCCGGTGTCACCACCAGCCTGTTCCCCTCCGATGAGAACACCCGCCGCTTCCTAGAAGGGCACAACCGGGGTGAGGACTATAAGGCCCTCGCTGCAGATGAGGATGCCGTCTATGATGATCTCTTTGAGATAGACCTCTCTACCCTTGAGGCGAGGATCGCCCTTCCTCACTCTCCGGATAATATCGTCCTGGTCAAGGATGTTGCAGGCAAGAAGGTGGACCAGGTACTCATCGGTTCCTGTACCAACAGCAGTTATGTCGATATGAAGAAGGTCGCAGATCTCTTGGAGGGCAAGGTGGTCCACCCTTCACTCAGCCTGGGAGTAGCTCCCGGAAGCCGTGAAGTGTTCATGATGCTGGCCAATGACGGTTCCTTGGCAAAGCTTATCGCAAGCGGAGCACGTATCCTGGAGAGCGCATGCGGTTTCTGCATCGGCAACCACCAGAGTCCTGGATCCGATGGGGTCTCCCTGAGGACAAACAACCGAAACTTTGAGGGGCGTAGCGGAACCAAGAGCGGACAGGTCTATCTGGTAAGTCCGGAAGTGGCCGCTTTAGGCGCCCTTACCGGCAAGATTACCGATCCTCTCTCTCAACATGGATTCGCTTACCCTACGGTATCGTTTCCCACCAAGTTCCTGGTTGACGACTCAATGCTGATCTTCCCCCCTGAAGATGGGAGGGATGTAAAGATCCTGCGCGGACCGAATATCGGTGATCCTCCCAAGAATACCCCCCTGAAAGAGACCTTGAAAGGCTTGGTCACCATCAAGGTGGGGGACAAGATCACAACTGATCACATCATGCCTGCAGGAGCCCGTCTCAAGTACCGGTCAAACATTGTGGAGTATTCCAAATATGTTTTCGAACCGGTCGATCCGAGCTTCGCCACACGTTGCCAGGAGAACCAGAAAAAGGGATTGGACAACTTCATAGTCGCCGGCACCTCCTATGGACAGGGCAGCAGCCGTGAACACGCCGCGATATGTCCGATGTATCTCGGGGTCCAGGCGGTTGTTGCCCTCTCCATCGAACGTATCCACCAGAACAACCTCTGCAACTTCGGCATACTACCTCTGACATTTAAGGACAAGAGTGATTATGAGAGGATAGGCCAGGGGGATGAGCTGGTACTGCAGGATATCCGCACACAAATAGGGAAGGGTGAAGTGATCTTGGAAAACAAGAGCCGGGGCATATCAATCCCCCTTGTCTGCGATATAACCCCCGACCAACTTGAGATGTTGCTTGCAGGTGGCTTGCTCAACGTCCTGAAGGAGAATATCTGATGCAACAAGAGATCATAAGCGTAGAAGGAAAGGCCTTGGTGGTCCCCACCCATCCCATTATCCCTTTTATTGAAGGTGATGGGGTCGGACCTGAAATAACAGCAGTCATGAAGAGTGTTGTCGATGCAGCCGTGGAAAAGGCCTATGATGGGGAACGCAGCATTGCCTGGAAGGAAGTGCTTGCAGGGCAGAAGGCAAAGGACAAGACAGGCTCCTATCTTCCGGATGAGACTCTCGCCTCCATCAGGGAGCACCGTGTTGCGATCAAGGGGCCCCTGACCACTCCTGTGGGCAAGGGCATCCGCAGTCTCAATGTCACGATGCGCCAGAATCTGGATCTGTTTGTCTGTCTGCGTCCGGTGCACTATTTCAGTGGAGTCCCTTCCCCTGTAAAATACCCTGAAAAAGTGGACATGGTGGTATTTCGGGAGAACACAGAGGATATTTATGCTGGGATCGAGTGGGAGGCAGGGAGCCAGGAGGTGGAGAGAGTCATTGATT